>JAIRQN010000027.1 GCA_031256445.1 Treponema sp.
TAATACGTTTCAGGCGGTATCTTAAACACTGCTTTTAGTTCCGTAAAGGTATGTCCTTCATCTCTATAGGCGACTGCGCACCTAATAAAATCTATACTGTACATATTTTATTTATCGGCTTTTCTTCCAAATACTTAAATTAATTCACTATATCTCCTTTTTTTGGGATTACTTTACGGTATCGTCAAGAGGCATTCCAAGATCGATATAAAGCTGTTTGCGGGATTTTTTATCAGCGCTTGCTTCCTGCCACGCGTAAACGGCTACATCTTTCGCGGCCTTGCGGGGGACTGCGATTACGCCGTCACCGTCGGCGACAATCACATCGCCGGGGTATATTGCCACTCCGCCAATGGCTATCGGAATGTCTTTTTCGATAAAACGGATTCGCGCCTGATCCATCGGCTGTGAGATGAAATATGACCATACATGTATCTTCTGCAGAATTACTTCGTCCGTATCGCGGATTCCCCCGCCGTTTGTCATAAAGCCTACAGCGCCCGCTTTTTTACAATGAAGGGTATTGTTTGAACCAAGAAGGCCGACATTAATGCCGGCGACATCAAGGCAGATAAAATCGCCGCTTTGAATGTCTTTGCTCCACGGATCATTGCAGATTGTGCTGTAGTACATGTTGACCCATTCGCGGTATTTTTCCGGAGGAAGCGCCGGCACAGGCCCTTCGTATGGCACATAACGCGCCGTTCTGGCAATGCCGATAACGCTCGTTTCCGGGCGGAATAGCGGGCGGATTCCGTGATCGACAGAACCGTAATGATGATAACCCATCCAGTCCATCCCGTCTCGGACATCCGTTACGCGCAATTTTTTAAACATTTCGATTAACTCAAGATTTTCTTTGCCGCTCATAATTCGCCTCCTTGTAAAAAAATGAATAATCAGTATTTCCCGATATCTTTTCGGTAATACATTCCGTCAAAATTAATCGTTCTTACGGCGTTATATGCCGTTTCAAGGGCAATATTAAGCGTTTGCCCTGACGCCGTAACGTTAAGAACGCGGCCTCCTGTTGTATAAAAAGAGTTCCCTCTTTTTTCGGTCCCGGCGTGGTAAACGATTACTCCGTTTTTAAGCGCAAATGAATCAATGCACATTCCGTTTTCGCCGAGCCCGGTGATTGCGGCTCCCGTTTTATATTCGGAAGGATACCCTCCGCTTGCAAGCACAACGCAGGCTGAATAGGCGTTCGACCACTTGATATCCACGCTGTCGAGTTTTCCGTCTGTGACAGCTTCCATTATGTCAAGAAGTTCGGTTTCCAGAAGGGGAAGCACCGCCTGCGCTTCGGGATCGCCGAAACGGCTGTTGTACTCAATTACCTTGGGGCCGTCTGTTGTAAGCATCAGCTGAATGTAAAGGCAGCCCTTGAAAGGACATCCTTCTTTCTGCATAGCCTGTATTGTCGGGATAAAAATTGTTCTTTCGCAGATATCCGCGACATTCTTTGTGTACCGGAAGGCCGGAGCGACAACTCCCATTCCGCCCGTATTGGGCCCCTTGTTTCCGTCAAAAGCGCGTTTATGATCCATCGATGATATCATCGGTTTGATGGTTTTTCCGTCTGTAAAAGCGAGAATTGTAATTTCAGAACCTGTTAAATATTCCTCAATTACGATATTTAAACCGCTGTCCCCGAATTTTTTTTCGGTCATAATCAGTTTAATTGCGTTTAACGCTTCATCCCTGTTTTCTGCTATTATAACTCCCTTTCCAAGGGCCAGCCCGTCCGCTTTTATGACAAGCGGGTATTTCAAGGATGCCAGTTTAACATATTCCGAGGCTTTTTCCGCGTTATTGAAAACTTCGTATAACGCAGTCGGAATTCCGTATTTTTTCATCAGGTTTTTGGAGAAAACCTTGCTGCTTTCTATGCGCGCCGCCTTTTTATCAGGACCGAAACACCGGATGCCTTTTCTTTCAAGAGCGTCCACCATGCCGGCCGCAAGAGGAGCATCTGGAGCCACAACGACATAATTAACGCCGGTTTCAACCGCGAAATCCGTCATGGACGCAATGTTTACCGCGCTGAAAGAAACGCATTGCGCGTCACATCCGATGCCGCCGTTACCGGGCGCGGCGTAGATTTTTTTAATCCGGCTGCTTTTTTTCAGCGCCTTAACAATCGCGTGTTCGCGCCCGCCGCTTCCTATTACCAGAACTTTCATTTTCAACTCCTTATAATTTACTGTTCATTACGCGCTAACTGTTAAATCTTTTCTTCTCCATTGCAGAACATCGCGACCGCTTTTGGCAATAGAACCCATTCACATTCTTTCATGACGCGCTGCTGCAGGGACTCTGCGGTATCATCAGGTAAGACATCAATTGCCTTTTGAAGAATAATTCTGCCTCCATCCACAACTTCGTTCACAATGTGAACGGTCGCTCCTGTCACCTTTACCCCTTTTTCAAGAACCGCTTTGTGTACGCGCAAACCGTAAAATCCCTTTCCGCAGAAAGACGGTATTAGGGCCGGATGCACATTGATAATTTTATTTTTATACGCGCCCAGCGTCTTCTCTCCAAGAATCGACAGAAATCCGGCAAGAACGACAAGGCCGGTATCATTTTCCGCCAAAGCGTCCGCAACCGCGCTGTCAAAACCGCGAATATCAGGATATTTCTTCCTTGCGATTACAATTGTCTTAATGCCGGCGTTTTGCGCGCGCTCAAGGGCGAAAGCCTCCTCTGCTGATGAAATGACAAGAGAAAGCTCCCCGCCGCGCAGGCCGCCTGATTTCCATGCGTCAATCAGAGCCTGTAAATTGGTCCCGCCGCCGCTTACCAGCACTGCAATCTTTATCATATATTTCTATTCAATTATTACTCCGTCAATTCCATCGCGAATTTCGCCGATTATCGCAGCCTTTTCGCCGCATGAATTCAGAATACACGCCGCTTCATCGGCTTTTTCAGCGCTGACAATGACGCACATTCCAACGCCCATGTTGTAAGTGTTGAACATATCCCTCTGCGGAATTTTTCCTGCGCAGGCAATCAGGCTGAACACAGCTGGAATTTCAAAAGAGCTTTTCTGAATAACAGCGCCGACATTCCCGTTGAATGCGCGCGGAATATTTTCGTAAAAGCCGCCTCCTGTTATGTGACATACGGAGCGGACGCTGTCCGGCATTTTCTCAAAAAGGGAAAGAACCGGTTTAACATATATTTTTGTAGGAATTAAAAGTTCTTCGCCCAATGTTCCGGAAAGCTCCCCGTAATGCCTGTCAAGAATGTCTCCGTCATTGTCAATATTGAACACTTTGCGCGTCAGGGAAAACCCGTTTGAATGTACGCCTGATGACGCGAGAGCTATAACAGCATCGCCATGCCTGACTTTCTTTTTATCGGGAATTTTTGATTTTTCAGCTATACCTACGGAAAAACCCGCTAAATCGTATTCATCTTCGCCCATTACGCCCGGATGCTCCGCAGTTTCTCCTCCTACAAGCGCGCATCCGGCCTGTACGCAGCCTTCCGCGACGCCTGCGACAATCTGTTCAACCTTTTCTGGAATATTTTTTCCAATGGCGATATAATCCAGGAAAAAAAGAGGTCTCGCTCCTGCGCAGATTATATCGTTAACGCACATCGCGACACAGTCAATTCCGACAGTGCCGTGTTTATCCATCAGCATAGCGATTTTCAGCTTGGTCCCCACCCCGTCCGTGCCTGACACAAGCACCGGTTCGCCAGAACCGGTTTTTGGAAGGGCAAAAAGTCCTCCAAACCCGCCGATTCCTTCGATTACGCCCGGGATCTTTGTGCGTTCAACGTGTTTTTTTATCAGTTCTACAGCGCGGTAACCGGAAGTAACGTCAACTCCGGCTTCTTTATAACTCTCACTGAAACTGTTTTGCATAACACAACCTAAAACTTAAATTCGCCGATTTTTTGATCATACTTGCTTTTGGGCAATATTTCCGGCTCCGGAACAGGGTACCTGCCCGTAAAACATCCGTCGCAGAAACCGCATTTCGCGTTTTCCGCGATTTTTGTTACGTGATCAACCGACAGGTAGCCAAGGCTGTCGGCTCCCAGATATTCGCGGATTTCAGGAATTGTCATTCTGCACGCGATAAGATAATCCCTGCTGTCAATATCAGTGCCGAAATAGCAGGGGTTTACAAACGGGGGAGACGATATGCGAAGGTGAACTTCTTTGGCGCCTGTTTCGCGAACCAGTTTGACTATCCGCCTCATCGTAGTGCCGCGCACAATTGAATCGTCAATTAAAACCACGCGCTTATCCCTGATAGTAGATTCAATAGTGTTAAGTTTTATGCGAACCGCGTTGTCGCGCTCTTCCTGGGTTGGCTGAATAAACGTGCGCCCTATGTAACGGTTTTTGATAAAGCCCACTCCGTAGGGAATCCCCGACTGGCGCGAATAGCCGAGAGCTGCGTCAAGGCCGGAATCCGGCACTCCGAAAACCACATCCGCCTGAACCGGGTGCTCAAGAGCCAGAAAAGCTCCGGCGCGCTGACGGGCAGTATGAACGCCCGCTCCGTCTATTACAGAATCAGGGCGGGCGAAGTAGATATACTCAAATACGCACAGCCCGCCAGGTTTCCCGCAGTGCGTTTTAATGCTGCGCTGCCCTTCTTTATCTACTACTACAATCTCGCCGGGTTCAACATCGCGGATAAAATCAGCGCCGATGCTGTCAAGAGCGCAGCTTTCCGAAGCGAAGACAAATCCGCCGTTTAGGGCTCCCATGCATAAAGGACGAAAACCGTCGCTGTCACGAACGGCGATTAATTTACTCGGCGACATTAAAACAATGGAATACGCTCCCCTGATTTCGTACATCGCCTGTTCAACCGCTTCTTCTATCGACTGCGTATGAATCCTTTTTTTCGTAATTATATTTGTAATGATTTCCGTATCATTTGATGTGTGGAAAACCGCACCTTCCTGTTCCAGCTCTTCCCTCAGATGCGCCGCGTTGGTAAGGCTTCCGTTATGCGCAATCGCCATTGTGCCCTTGAAGTGCCTTACCACAAGAGGCAGCGCGTTGGCGCGGCTTTTCTGGTCCATTGTGGAATAGCGCACATGGCCTACGGCGATATTGCCCCTGCCAAGTTTTTCAAGGGTTTCTCTGGAAAAAACATCGGGCACAAGACCCAAATCGTTATGATAACGCACAAGTCCGTCATCGCATACCGCAATGCCGCAGCTTTCCTGCCCTCTGTGCTGAAGGGCGTATAACGCCAGATATGTTTGTGACACGACATCAATTTCGCTGTAATCTGAATAAATTCCGAATACTCCGCATTTTTCCTGTATGCTATCCCTGAAATAATCCACAATTTTTTCCTTGGTATTTTATTTGATTTTTTCCTGTAATTGCCTGTCTTTCTCAATGGCTTTTTCCGCCATTTCAGTTTTAAAGGCGGCAAGTTTATCAGAAAGAAAATCATTTTCCAGAGCCAGAATCTGCGCGGCCAAAATCGCTGCGTTATCCGCGCCGTCAATGGCTACCGCCGCGACAGGAATGCCCGGAGGCATTTGCACTGTGGAAAGGAGCGCGTCCAGTCCGTCCAGCGATGATTTTACAGGAATTCCGATAACAGGCAGTGTGGTATGCGCCGCCAGCGCTCCTGCCAGATGCGCAGCCTTCCCCGCCGCGGCGATAATCACGCCAAACCCGCTGTTTTTCGCGTTTACGGCGAAATCCGCGGCCATTACCGGTGTTCGGTGCGCGCTTATAATATGAGCCTCGAACGGAATCCCAAATTCCTTTAATCGTTTAAACGCCGGCTCCAATACCGGTAAATCGCTGTCGCTGCCCATGATAACTGCCGCTTTTTTCATATCCCCTCGCTTACATAAATTATTAATTATTGATAAACTATACCATATGTTTAATACCAATGAATAGCCGGAGGAATTTATGGCAAGAGCTGAAAAAATTACAGACCTTATAGGGAATACGCCGCTTGTAAGGCTTAATAAAATTAATGAAAGCAGCGCCGATGTTTATGTAAAACTTGAGTCTTTTAACCCTAACAGCAGCGTTAAAGACAGGATCGCGCTTTCCATGATCGAACAGGCGGAAAAAGACGGCAGGCTGAAAAAGGGATCTGTGATTATCGAGCCTACAAGCGGCAATACCGGTATCGGCCTTGCATGCGTCGCGGCGGTTAAAGGGTACAAAATTATTTTAACCATGCCGGAAACAATGAGCATTGAAAGGCGTAAGCTCCTTGCCGCGCTCGGCGCCGAGCTTGTTCTTACAGAGGGAGCCAAAGGAATGAAAGGCGCGATTGCGAAAGCGCATGAACTGGCCGGTGAAATTCCCGATTCATTTATACCTGCGCAG
Organism: Treponema sp.; assembly: GCA_031256445.1. Lineage (GTDB taxonomy): Bacteria > Spirochaetota > Spirochaetia > Treponematales > Breznakiellaceae > WQXQ01. The sequence continues at coordinate 6,347 of JAIRQN010000027.1, forward strand.
TTTGATAACCCGGCAAATCCCGCAATCCACGAGAAAACCACAGGCCCGGAGATATGGAACGATACCGAAGGAAAAATAGACATCCTTGTAGGCGGCGTCGGAACAGGCGGAACTTTAAGCGGAGCCGGCAGGTATTTAAAATCGAAAAAACCAGGCATAAAAATAATCGCGGTGGAACCGGCAGCTTCCGCTGTTCTTTCAGGCGGTCAGGCGGGTCCGCATAAAATTCAGGGAATAGGAGCGGGATTTGTTCCCGCCATTTATGACGCGTCCGTGATTGATGAAGTATATCAAACCGATGATGTAAAAGCAAAAAAAGCGGCAATGCGTCTTGCCCGGGAAGAGGGAATTCTCGCGGGCATTTCATCGGGTTCGGCTCTTGACGCGGCGCTGTCCGCCGCAAAGCGTCCGGAAAACAAAGGCAAAACAATAGTTGCAATTCTGCCTGACTCAGGAGAGCGTTATCTGTCAACGTGGCTATGGGAAACTGAATAGCGCAATAATCAGTTTTTCTTCGGAAAAATCAGCGCGCTGAACAGGGCCGTTAACGGCATCGCGAGCAGTATTCCAAAGCTGCCGGCAATTGCCTGAAGTATTTCCACTGCTATCATTTCGCTGTTGAACAGTCCCAAAAAAGAGCCTGAGAACACGCTTAAAAGTAAAACTACTGACAATGAGCTTCCGATATAGGCAAGGATAAGCGTGTCAGCCATTGTGCCCATTATATCGCGTCCAATATTAAGCCCGCTGCGGAACAGTTCCTTAAATTGGATATCCGCGGCTTTTTCTTTGATTTCCCATAACGAGGATGATATTGATATCGCTACATCATTGACGGCGCCCATCGCCCCGATTATTATTCCGGCGAAAACAATCGCTTTAAGGTTCAATCTGATATCTCCCGGAAGATTTATAAGATACCGTGAATGTTCGTCTATGATTCCGGTTAAAAAAAGCGTTTTATCCATGATAAGCGCGATGATGCCCGCGATCATTACTCCGCCTGTGCAGCCCAATATGGCTGCAAGGGATTTTTTGTTATACCCTATAACAATTAAAGGCATCGTTATCATTATGTAAACGCAGACCAGTATGGACATTAAATAAATATTTCTGCCCGAAAGAACAGCCGGTATAAAAACCGCGAAAATAGCCGTGCATGTAAAGCCAAGTGAAAGCAAGGTGTTGAAACCGTTTTTGCGTCCCAAAAATAAAACGCATATTGCGAAGATGATTCCCAAACCAAGCAGTCTGTTTGTACGCAAAAAACCGTTAAAATACCATCCGTCATTTGAGTTAATTAATACCACAGAAGCGTTTTGCGCGACTTCCTTCTGCGCGCCGTATAATGAACTGTTCAGATTCTGAGAAGCTGTAACAATTTCGCCTTTTCGCTCTCCGCTTGTTATTCTCGCCTCGAATATAATATTCTCTCCTGTCAATGACATCGGCACAGGTTCTTCTGAATTATTATTGAATATAACGCGATCTGAAATACGCTGTACTTTGGCTTTTACAATATCCTGCGAATAATTCATTATTTCCAGGCTGCCGCTTACCGCTGTCTTGTTTCCGATAAATAAAAGCAGCGCGCAGATTATAACTGTAATCAGATATGAAATTTTTATTCTTATCTCCATCTATTTCCCCCAGGTATTCAATGTAAATAATGAATGAAAATTTTACAAGCAGCCATGCGTTCCGCACTAGCCAGCGCAGCCTCCCTGTTATATAATCCTGACATGAGCGTTTTCGGGATTTATGTTGAAAAAAGGCCCGGTTTTGCCGAAGAAGCGGCGTCAACTGCCGCGGATTTGCGTCTTGGGCTTCAGCTTGATAATATTGAATCAGTAAGAATAATCATCCGGTATTTCGCGGAAGGCATATCACAGGAAGATTTCAATTCAGTTAAAGACACTGTTTTCTCTGAGCCTCCCGCTGATTTTACATATAACGAATTGCCTGTTATAAAAGACGCGCGTGTTTTTGCGGTTGAATACCTTCCCGGCCAGTTTGACCAGCGCGCCGACTCCTGCTGTCAGTGTATTTCCCTTGCCACGGGAAAAGAAAGGCCTGTAATTCACTCAGCGAAAATATACGCCGTTTACGGCAATTTAACGGATGATGAATTCGCGAAAGTAAAATCATGGCTTATAAATCCTGTAGAGAGCCGCGAGGCTTCTCTTGTCAAGCCGCAGACTCTTGCCGTGAATTTTCCGCCGCCGGAGGATATCGCTGTAATCGAAGGTTTCATTTCACTTAACGATGACGGCCTTGAAAAATTCCTTCATAACATGAACCTTGCGATGGATTTGGCTGACATTAAATTCTGCCAGCGGTATTTTAAAGATGAAAAAAGGGACCCCTCCGTTACGGAAATTCGGGTGCTGGATACATACTGGTCCGACCACTGCCGTCACACGACATTTTTGACGGAACTTGACGAAGTCCAAATAGAAGACGAAGCGCTGCGTGAAAGTTATTATAATTATCTCGCGCTGCGTTCTTCCCTTGGAAGGGATGAAAAACCCGTAACGTTGATGGACATGGCCACAATAGGCGCGAAAGCGCTTGCGTCCCGCGGGCTTCTTCCTGATTTGGACGAATCAGAAGAAATAAACGCGTGCTCTGTTAAAATAAAGGTTGACGTTGACGGAAAGGATCAGGACTGGCTTTTAATGTTCAAGAACGAAACGCACAATCATCCGACAGAAATTGAGCCGTTCGGGGGAGCCGCCACCTGTCTTGGAGGCGCGATACGCGACCCGCTTTCGGGACGATCTTTCGTGTATCAGGCAATGCGCATAACAGGAGCCGGCGATCCCCTGCAAAGCGCCGCCTGTACCCTGCCCGGTAAGCTGCCTCAGCGCAAAATATGCCGCACCGCCGCGGCAGGATACAGCTCTTACGGAAATCAGATTGGGCTTGCTACAGGCCTTGTTCACGAGATTTACCATCCCGGCTATGCCGCAAAACGAATGGAAATAGGAGCTGTAATCGGCGCGGCTCCCGCCAAAAATGTTATCCGCAAGACTCCCAAAAGCGGCGATGTTGTAATTCTTTTGGGCGGCAGGACAGGCCGTGACGGCATCGGGGGGGCGACAGGTTCATCAAAATCGCATACGCCGAGCTCTCTTGAAACATGCGGCGCGGATGTGCAGAAAGGAAACGCTCCAGAGGAACGTAAACTCCAGCGGCTCTTCCGGAATCCTACCGCTACGCGCCTGATCAAACGATGCAACGATTTCGGCGCGGGAGGCGTGAGCGTTTCTGCCGGAGAGATTGCGGACGGAATAATAATTGATTTGGATAAAATTCCAAAAAAGTACGAAGGTCTTGACGGCACTGAACTTGCCATCAGCGAAAGCCAGGAGAGGATGTCTGTGGTCACCGCGAAAAAGGATGCGGATATTTTTATTGCGCTTGCGGCGAATGAAAATCTTGAAGCGACAGTTATAGCGGAAGTAACAGAAGAAAAGCGTCTTGTAATGAAATGGAACGGAAAAACAATTGTTAACCTTTCACGGAATTTCCTTAACTCAAACGGCGCTAAAAAACGCGCAAAAGCGCATGTAGGGGCGAATAGCGCGGAGCGTGAAGCGTGCAGTGAAAAGCAACCGGTAAACGGTGATGATTTAATAAAATTTATCAGCGGCTTGAATGTCTGTTCGCAGAAAGGACTTGGGGATCGTTTTGATTCATGTATTGGAGCCGCTACAGTTGTCTCTCCCTACGGCGGCAGGTACCAGTCAACGCCCGCCCAGTATATGGCCGCAAAAATACCGGTTCTTGAAGGCGAAACCAGCGTCTGTTCCCTTATGTCATGGGGGTTTGATCCTGAAATTTCTTCCGTTAACCCATATTATGGAGCGGTTTACGCAATTGTTCATTCAGCGGCGAAAATAATCGCGGCGGGCGGAAGCAGAAGAAGATGCTGGCTTTCATTTCAGGAATATTTCCAAAGGCTGAAGGATGATCCAATCCGCTGGGGCCTGCCGTTAAGCGCTCTTCTTGGCGCGCTTGACGCTCAATTGGGGCTTGAAATAGCGGCTATTGGCGGAAAAGATTCAATGTCAGGCAGTTATGCTGTAAATAACGAAAGAGAAATTAATGTCCCGCCTACGCTGGTTTCATTTGCGGTCTCAACCGCGAAAATAGATAAAATTGTTACGCCTGAATTTAAAAAAGCCGGAAGCGCAGTATATCTGTTAAAACTACCCTTCCCTGCTTTTAAAAAACCGGATTTCGCCGCTCTTTGCCGGTTTTTTGACTGCATTGAGAATCTTGTTATGGAAGGTAAAACCCTCTCTGTCTGGGCTGTCGGCAGCGGCGGAACCGCCGAAGCTGTAATAAAAATGTGCATGGGCAATCATATAGGTTTTAAAGCCGAAAAAGAGCTGTTTGCAGGGGGTGCTTTCGGCGGCTTTGCAGTAGAAATGGAAGAAGAACTTTACAACACAGGAAACAGAATTACACAGAACAATGAATTTGAGATTGAATATTTGGGAAAGACAACAGAAAACTATATTCTTAAAACGCCTTCTTTTGAAATTTCATTTGATAAAATACAGAACGCGTGGGAAAAAACACTCGAGAGTGTATATCCCTGTCTGATAAAACAAAATAATGTAACAGAAACTTTTATTTATAATCCAGAAAAACATAAGACATCATTAATAAAAGAAAATCATACAATTAAAAGTTCGAATGGTTCGTTGTTAAAAAACAATAAACCCTGTTTTGTAATTCCTGTCTTTCCCGGCACTAACAGCGAATATGATACAGCAAGGGCGGTTGAAAAAGCCGGAGGCAGAGCGCAGGTTTTTGTTATACGCAACCTGACTCCCGCCTGTATCGGCGAAAGCGTCAGCGGATTTGAAAAAGCCGTCCGCTCGGCGCAGGGGATTGTCTTTCCCGGAGGATTTTCCGGCGGGGATGAGCCTGACGGCTCGGGCAAGTTTATAACGGCTTTTATCAGAAACCCGGTGATCTCGGACGCTGTTATGGAACTGTTAAAAAACAGGGACGGCCTTATCTGCGGCATTTGCAACGGGTTTCAGGCTCTTGTTAAACTTGGTCTTGTTCCTTACGGCGAAATAAGAGACATGACGGAAAGCTCCCCCACCCTTACCTTTAATACAATTGGACGGCATCAGTCAACTTTAGCCAACACAAGAATCGTTTCCAATAAATCGCCCTGGCTATCCCTCTATGAGGCAGGCGAATGTTTCATTGTGCCGGTTTCGCACGGAGAAGGCAGGTTTGCCGCCGGTGAAGACCTAATCCGCTCTCTTGCGGCCGGCGGCCAGATAGCGACTCAGTACGCGGATTTCGAAGGCAAGGCATCATCTGATATCCGTTTTAACCCTAACAATTCCTGTTTTTCAATAGAAGGCATAACATCCCCCGACGGCCGCGTCTTCGGAAGAATGGCGCATAACGAACGCTTTGATGACGGCCTTTACAGGAACATTCCAGGCATGCGTAAAATGGATATTTTTTCCTCAGCGGTAAGGTATTTTAAATAGAATAACATTAACCTGGAAAAACTTTTTAATTACAGTTTCCCTTGATTTAATTTTTACCGGATATATAATGTAAGTATGAGCCGTCTTTCTTTTAAAACGTTCTGTATAGAATTATATGCGGAACGCAAATCTATACCCGGCAGCGAAGCATACTCTATATTCGAGAAAAACGGCATTCTTGATATGCTTGATGCAGATTATGAAATTCTGCACGGTCATGGTTTTGATTACGTGCTTCATGACATTGAGCAGATACTGGAGAATAATCATTTATGATTCTATATCACGGCGGTACGGAAATAATTGAAAAACCTGTTATCCGAAAATCTTCGTACACTCGTGATTTTGGCAATGGGTTTTATTGTACGAATATCCGGAGCCAGGCTGAAAAATGGGCTGTCAGGCAGGCTCGGATTAGAAAAAAATCCGCTGTATTGAACATTTATGAATTTAATACTGGTGGTTTACAATCATTAAATAGCAGAATATTTGAAGATTATGCTGTTGAATGGCTTGAACTTGTTATAAATTGCAGAAAAAATTCTGAACATATACATGGATTTGATATTGTTTACGGTAAAATTGCCAATGATGATGTTGGCGAGACAGTTCAGGCTGTAATAAATGGCTTGATGCCAATGGATTTTGCATTACAAAAACTCATTTTTATGTCTGCGAACAATCAATATTGTTTTTGTACAGAAAAATCCCTGACATTTTTAATGTTTAAGGAATCGTTAAAGCTGGTGTGAAATGGCGCATGGAACGATAAGAGCTTCAACGTTAAAAACGATTATACCGCTTGTTATGGAACATTTTAATTGCGCAGAAAATGACGCGCTTAAATTATTTTATGAATCCCATACCGGCGTCTGCTATTCTGATGATGACACCGGTCTTTACGGCCAAAGCGCCCTATATGTTTTTTCTTTGTTCATGGAAGAGATGGAACATAAATTGTAAAAATTAATACCTGTTATAATCCTTTCCAAATTTTATATGTAATATAATCTCTTATATAATCTTCTGCGTTATATGTATCGGATGCCAAAACAAGACATATTGAACCTGACGAAAAATATTGCTCACTTGCCCATATTCCAGGTGGAATATGTAAACCATAATAAGGTTTGTTCAACATTATTGTCCTTTTTGTTTTACCGTCATCTAATTCTACTTCAAATGCCCCACTGGCAGCAACAATGAACTGATGACATTGTTTATGCGCATGTGCGCCTCTGGATTCACCACCAGGTATATCATATAAATAAAATATTCTTTTTGCAGAAAATGGTATATTAACATCATTTTCAACCACAGTCAGATTCCCTTTCATGTTTTCTTGTTTATTCATTTCTATCAATGAGCAATCATAAACTGAAAGATGTTTTATGCCATCTATGCCGGTGTTATGTTTTACAGCCTCCATAATACATTACCTCTTTAAAATAAATCTAAAAAATCATTGAATATACAATTATGTCTTTATTGAATCATAATTAGCAATATGCTATACCATATTAATTAGCAAATAGAACATTGTCAACGGAAAGATTTTTATATGTACTAATAGCTAATGAATTTAAAAAGAATATTTATTCAAAACCTGCGGAACTGCCGTAAAAACAGGGGAATTTCTCAAATGACCCTGGCGGAAATGTGTAATACTTCGACTTCCTATATTGGGCAAATTGAAATTGGAAACAGGTTTCCTTCTCTGAAACTAATAGAAAAAATCGCTCTTGCCCTGGAGATTAAACCATATCTGCTTTTCTGTGATGAATTTGACAGGAAAAGTAATCAAAAAGCACAGTCTGAAAAAAAGGGAAGGTTGCCAAATTCAGTCAAAAGCGAACTCATTGATAACCTTACAGGCGCTATTCGCAAAATTATAAATCAGACCTATTAGTATTATTAAAAAACGAACCGCTTTTACGCGCCAACTGCAAGTGAAGACGCCGCAGGTTCTTTTTGACCATTTCTATAATTACCAAAGTATACCTTTTAATAAAAACATTCTGTACCTGTTATACACCGTCTATAAATGTTAAAATAACTTCCCGGATGAAAATAAAATTAAACAGTTTTCTGCTTTTATTCCCGCTGTTTTTTTCCGCCGTTTTACTCAACGCCCGCGATATTGCCATAACCGTTATCGATCAGGATTTGAATCTTCCGCTGGAGGGAGCCGTAATCCGCAGTTGGGACGGAGCCGAACACATCTGCGATGAAAACGGAATAGCTGTGATACAGGCGCCGGAAAACAGGCAGGTAATCATTCAGGCAGGCTACCCCGGATATGAGACAGGAAGGCTTGTGATAAGCGTTTCGGAGAATTCATATACTCTTGCCCTGCGGCTTTCGGGTATAATGGAAAACAAGGAACTTGTTATCGAAGCGGCAAAGCCAGGAACAAGCGAAACAAGAACCGGACGAAGCGTCGCGATATCCGCGCGGGAAATAGCACAGACTGCTGAAATAGGAGTTATTGAAGATGTAATGAGTTCCGTAAAGCTGCTGCCGGGGGTGGGTTTCACCGGGTTATTCAACGCGCAGCCAAGCATAAGAGGCGGCGATCCAGGAGATATGCGCGCCTCTCTTGACGGTTATTATATTTTAAACCCGTACCACTGGGGCGGCGGTTTTTCCATCTTCGATCCGCGTATGGCAGAAAGCGCGCAGTTGTCGCACGGCGTTTTTTCAACCCGTTACGGGCACAGCATTTCAGGACTTCTGGAAATAACAGCGAAAAAACCATCGTATACGGATATTCAAATAGATATTGGCCTTAATACAAGCGCGGCAAATTTGAATTTATCAGTGCCTGTTTCGGGAAAGGGAGGCATTCTATTCATGGGGCGGGTAACCTACTACGATCCTGTCGTAGCCCTGGCGAAAGAACTGTCAAAAACGTTTCCGGCGATTGATCTTATAAATTCTGTAAGAGTTCCTCCGTACATCAGAAGCGGGACTGTTACGGGAAATTACAGATTTACAGGCGATCTGGAACTGAAAGCCGCTGGATTCTGGGGGATGGACGGCGTCGGCGCGAGTTACAGGAACCTCAGCGATACATCTTCCCTAAGAAGCAATACTTCAGCTGATTTTGATTTTATCAATTACCAGGGATTTTTTAACACGGCCCTTTCATGGAATCCGCGGAATGACATGCTTTTAAAATTTACCGCTGGAACAGGATATGAAAAATCAGATGTAAACGGCGATATGCGTTTTGATATTTACAGCAGATCTTTTATGCTGACGGAGAATAACACCTGGTATTATAATATGCTGCAAAGCCTGTATGATGATGAATCGTATGATTTCTATACAAGAAGTTATATGGAACAGACCGATCTTGCCGTTAACGCCCAAAGCCGCGTTGATTACGATTGGGAACTCGGGAAAGGTTTTCTTCTGGCAGCGGGCGTACAGGAAATGTTTACATATTACAAAACATCAGGCAGGCAGCAGGATCACATAGAAAAAAATCTGCGCAGCTTTGATGAGCAAACCCAGGAGGAATTATTCCTTCAAATGGGCATAACAGATCCCGCGTTAAAGGATTTTCTTCGCAGGTATTTAATAATAAGCATGCCGGTAAATTACAATCCCGATACGGATAACAAATTGTTTACTACATCAGGTTACAGCCTTGCCGAGTACAGTTCAAAAGACAACAGATTCCGGGCTGAACTTGGGCTGCGCCTTGATCATTTTTATTTAACAGGCAAAGATTTTTCGCATCAGTCAAAACCGGTTTTGAACCCGCGCCTTAATCTTGATTTTACAGTATTCAGGGATTTGGGAATTTTTAAATCATTGGATATTGGCGCGGGAACAGGTCTTTTTTCATCCATGAACAACAGTGTATATATTGCGGAAAATGAGTACGAAATTGACGAGTTAAAACCGAACAGGAGCTGGACATCCGTACTCGGGACAAGACTGGAATTGCAAAGCGGCCTGATTTTCAATATAGAAGGTTATTTCAAATATAATTTTGATCGTATGTATATTCCCATAAACGCAGGGCTTAATAACCTTGAAATACGTCCTCAGTTTAACGGAGAGGGAAAAATATGGGGAATAGACGTTCTTATACAGAAATTACAGTCCCGTTACTGGGACGGCTGGATTTCTTATTCATGGTTATGGGTAAAATACCGCGATCCTGACAGCGGCAGGGCCGATATGGGTATCTCCGGCGGAACAAGGGGAAATGAATGGTACTTTCCCGATTTTCACCGGTTTCATAACCTAAACATGGTATTGAACGTAAAGCCTGTTAAAAACATAAATATTTACACCCGATTCGGCCTTGCCTCCGGAGTGCAATTGTCGCGGCGGCTTACGGACAGTCCCGACAGTTATCCGGTTTATGTATATGATTCCAATGATCCGCAAAACAATAAATATATCGAAATATTTTACTGGCGTTCCGTGCGTGATGAAAAAAACCGCACCACAGCTTCCCTTCCAATGGATATAAAATTTTCCATTTACGGAAAAAATAAAAACGGCAAAACAAGATTCGAGGTATATGCCGCAGTAGAAAATGTACTTGCCCTGTGCTATACTGCTCAGGGAAATACCAGTTTTAACAGGTATACAGGCCAGATAGACAGAGGAAGCAGCTCGGCAAGCTATGAAATGCCCATTCCCATACCGTCCTTTGGGTTTAAACTGAGTTATTAAGGTATTTTTACGGATTGAATATTCAGAATTTTATTGGCAGTATTTTTTCTGCCGGAACAGGAGCGGCGTTAATGAATATTAATAAAATCAGGAAACCGGCCCTTTTTTTATTTGTTTTTATTATAATTTTTTTTAACTCTGGCTGCGTTTCAGTAATGGAAAAAACAGGCAGGTTTATTGACGGATCGGCGGCAGCCCAAAAAAGAGTCGCAGTGTTCCAGGCAAGCCAAAAAGACGGCGCTCCTTTGAATATGCAGGTAAAAATTGTCAGAAATAAAAAAAGCATGCCTGTAAAAAACGAGCAATCGGTGGTTATTGCATTAACAGATTATCCTATGATGGAACTGCGCGGTTCATATCCAGATAAAGACGCGGGATTCTATCTTACATCACTTGTGTACTTAAGCGGCGGCATTAACGGCTGGAATGAATACACAATGGATCTTACAGGAGACGGTGCGCTGTTTTTCAGCGGAGATTCCCCCAATGAAACCGCGGCGCTGAAATTAAACGAAGATATTGAATTTGTGCAGATAACATCCGGCAGGATTCAGCGTTACGACACACGCATAACAGGCGCTGACGCTTTAACCGGGCTGCGCAACCGCAGGGAGCGGATTACCGCTGTTACCGGATGGATGTCCGCTCTGGACGGCGCTCCTTCAGGGCAAACTGTCGCCGCTTTTGAAAAACACTGGAAACCGCTGTTGTTTCCGGAAATGGTTTCCAAAAAGAAAAGACCTTCCGGCTGGTTAAAAGAAGGCGACAGATTCGCAAAAGCGGAAGATATTCGCTGGAACACCAGTTATACGGATCGCGTTTTCCCGGAAGAAATAAAACCGGTGCGCGACTCAGGGACTCTGCTGCGTGATTGGGAAGAAGCCCTTTCCTGGATATATCTTGAATATGAATGGGAAAATATTAAAAAAAGCCTTTCCCGCGAAATAACCCTTAAAAAAATAAAGTGAGGTAATGTATGGAAACATCTTCGTTTTCGCTGATGGAACTGTTTAAACTCGGAGGCATTATCATGTGGCCTCTGCTTGCGTATTCAATCGCGGCAGTCGCTATTGCCATTGAACGCATTGTTTACCTGACATACCACAACATGGAAATTGACGACTTGGCTGAAAAAGTTTCAGATTTCATTAAAACAAACGACTTTGCGGGCGCAGCCGGGTACCTGTCGCCGCTTACAAAACGGCGTATGGGAGCGAGAATCCTCCTTACGATGATTCAAAATGTAAAAACCGGAAAAAGATTCTCCGAGCGCCGCGTTGAACGCGCCGCTGAAATAGAGGCTGCAAGTTGCATAAATTCACTCGAAAACGGCTTTAATTTCCTTGTCGCGCTTGGTTCTTTATCGCCGTTAACCGGGTTTTTGGGCACGGTAACAGGAATGATCGGCGCGTTCAGGTCAATCGCGGAAGCCACTGAGGTTAACGCGCAGATCGTTGCGAACGGCATTTACGAAGCGCTGATCACAACCGTATTCGGGCTTGTAATCGCCATTATAGCGATGGTCGCTCATTCCATCTTCAGCCATATCGTTGATAAATTCGCCTCCAGGGTAGAAGGCGTCTGTTCCGATTTAACCGCCCAGCTTGCGGAAAGCCGAGCGGAAAACCTGGAGGAAAGCCAGATCGGCGCCGGCATTCAAGATTCTCAAAGCGATCCGGAATAAAACACATGAAGATCAAACGCCCCAAAAGACAGGGCTTTCTTGAATCCTGCGCGGCGAGCGATCTCGCCTTCCTGCTGATTATCTATTTTCTTGTTATAGCGGGCTTTAACATCAACAAAGGCTTTTTAATGCATCTTCCAGCGAAAGATTCGGCAAGGCTGATACTAAGGGACGACCTTATGCGTTTTGATATGGACAGCGAAGGGAAGGTAATTCACGACGGAGAAACGCTTGATTTGCTCCAGGCAAGATCCCTTATACAGAGCGCGCAGAACGGTAATCCCAATATCGCCGTCATCATTACTATCGACGGGCAGGCTCTGTGGCAGAATGTGGTATCCTTTGTGGAACTCGCGCAGGACATGAAAGTTGATTCTTTTTCATTCTCCATGAAAAAGGAAAATCAGTAAAGGCAAACCCATGAAGATCAAGCGCAGAAAAAGAAATTTTCTTATAACCATTTTCTCCACCTCAGACATAGCATTTTTACTTTTAATTTTTATCATGCTTGTTTCGCTGATCAACTACCGCAAGGAAGTTAAAATTGAATACCCTGAAGCAAAGACAGCTCTCAGAACGCAGGCTGAAAAAAATCTTGAGGTTTGGGTGGATAAAAACGGCGGCATTTACATAAACGGAGACAGCGCCGATTATCTTGAGCTTGAATACCGGATAGCGGATCTGTACCAGAACGCGCCGGATACCAGAGTGCATATCATCGCCGACCGCAGTACCCCATACGAGAAAATCAACTCCATCCTGGAGGTATTCCAGATTCTCCAGTACCGGGTCGTCAGTTTTGTGGTAAAGACCGATGAATGAAAAACTTGTACGGTTTTTTATTTTTATTTTCGCCGTGGGTCTGCATGTTTTCCTTATTTTATTCCTGGTTTTCGAATCAGAGAAAACCGTCATGGAAGAAATTGAAAACGCAAGGGTGATGAAACTTACAGACCTTAACGAAGCTCCTCCCCCCCCGCCGCCGCCTCCCCCGCCTGACGCCGCGCCGGTTCCGGTGGTTGAAGAAATAGCCGAAACAATGATAGAAACAGACATCGCCCCTTTGCAGACTGTGGTCGCGGCCGGCTCAATTACCACACCGCCGGTTCACATTCCCGCTGTTATCGCGGAAATTGAAGCCGTTGTTCCTGTCGAGGAAGACTACCTTCCCATGCACAGGCTTTCCAGCCCGCCCCATTTTGACGCATCTTCAATTGCCGCCGATCTTGTTTACCCGCCAATCGCCCTTCGCTCCGGCATAGAGGGCAGGGTTATTCTTGAATTGTTTGTTGACCGCACGGGCAGAGTTACGCGAATAACTATTTTGCGCGAAGAGCCCGACAACCGCGGTTTCGGCGAAGCGGCTGTTAAGGCGTTTACAGACAGGAAAGGAACCCCCGCCGTTTCCAACGGAGAACCGGTATCCGCCAGATACCGATACCCTGTAGCCTTCAGGATAAAATAATTTCTACCTGATCAGCATTGCGTCCCCGTAACTGAAAAAACGGTATCCCTCCCGGACAGCTTCGGCATAAGTATCCAGAATTAACTGTCTGCCGGCGAACGCGCAGACCAGCATCAGCAATGTAGATTCGGGAGTGTGAAAATTTGTAAAAATAGCGTCAACTGCCCTGAATTTAAAACCGGGATAAATAAAAACCGAAGTGCTGCCCTCCCCTCTTTTTAACCTTCCGTCTTCCCACGCGCTTTCCAAAGTACGGACGCTTGTTGTTCCGACAGCGGTAATTTTTCTCCCCTGTTCTTTGGCTTTCTCTATTTTTAACGCAGTCTGTTCGTCAATACTGAATGTCTCGCTGTGCATTACATGGTCTTCGATATTCACGCTTCGCACAGATAAAAAAGTTCCAAGCCCTACGTGAAGCGTCACAAACGCACTTTCAATGCCTGCCTGTGAAATACTGTCCAGCAATTCGCACGTAAAATGAAGCCCGGCTGTAGGAGCGGCTGAGGAGCCGTATTCTTTTGCGTACACAGTCTGGTAACGCTCGGCATCGGCCGCTTTGTCCTCTCTTTTGATATAGGGAGGCAGAGGAATATGCCCGTATTTATCCAGCCAATCATCATCAATGAGACGGTCAAACTCAAGAATTAGAAAATCATCTTCAAATCCTGCGGCTTTTGCGCCTGCTGTTTTTTTGCCTTCGCCGTCATAAAAAAAGTAGCCGCTGCCCTTTTTCTTTTGCCTGGCGCGCTTTGTCAGCACTTTCCAGCAGTCCTGCGCGGGCGGCTGTGTTTCAATATGAGCCTCGCGGTTTTTAACCCTTTCCAGTAAAAGGAATTCTGTTAATACGCCTGAAACGGACGATTGAGCGAAAAGTCTTGCTTTCCTGACTTTTGAATTGTTGAAAACCAAAAGCGGTTTTTGCCCGTCCGCGCCCAGGAAATTTCTGCCGCAGAGGATTTCAGGCAGGGCGCAGACTGCGCTGTGGGAATGTTTTCCTGTTACACGATCCAGTGTCAAAAGCCGGCTCTGTCCTCTTTTTTCCGGAGGATACTGCGCAATCAAATGCCCGGGAAGATTATAATTAAAATCGAGAGTCTTCATTATTGGTCAAAAAGAGAATTTTCGCCGCCGACTGAAGAAGAAGGCGCGAGTCCCAGATGCCCGTAAGCCAGCGTTGTTACAATTCTTCCCCTGGGGCTTCGCTGCAAAAGTCCCGCCTGAATTAAATACGGCTCATAATAATCTTCCAGCGTTTCTACAGACTCGCCGATTGTAATAGCCAGGTTTTCCGCTCCTACAGGGCCGCCTTTGTAACGTTCAATGATAATTTTTAAAATTTCGCGGTCCTGTCTTTCAAGGCCAAGCGAATCAATCTCAAGACGCGAAAGCCCTGATTTGACTACAGGCAGCGTAATGGAAACCTCTCCTTCGTATTGCGCGAAATCCCTCATGCGCCGCAGCAGCCGGTTTACAACACGCGGAGTGCCTCTGGAGGACTTTGCCAAAAGAGAGGCGGCGTCTGCGTCAATCTGCACATTCAGCAAATCCGCAGAGCGGCTGACAATCGCTTCCATATCTTCCTGTTCGTAAAATGAAAAGCGGCAGGTAATTCCAAAGCGGCTTATCAAAGGGCTGGAAACAATTCCCGCTTTTGTAGTCGCGCCTACAAGAGTAAATGGTTTTATGGCAATCCTCAGCGTCCGCGCCATAGGCCCCTGCCCCACTACCCAGTCAATGCCGTAGTCTTCCATCGCGATATACAGCAGCTCTTCGATAGCCGGCTTTAACCTGTGAATTTCATCAATAAAAAACACGTCTCCTTTTTTTAAATTGGTTAAAAGACCCACTAAATCTTTCGGCTTATCCAGGGCAGGGGCCGATGTCTGAACAAAGCCGGCTTCAAGTTCATTTGCCACTACCTGCGCCAGCGTGGTTTTTCCCAGACCCGGCGGTCCTATCAAAAAAAGATGATCCAGACTTTCGCTTCTCTGTTTGGCGGTAGAGATAAAGACAGAAAGATTCTCCTTCATTCCCTTTTGCCCGACAAATTCACGGAGAAAGCGCGGACGCAGGGTCATGTCTTTTTCGTCATCTTCAATTTGCTGCGGACTGACAATACTGGTTTTTTTGTTATTATTGCCTTTTGATTTTCCCATTTATGCCCCGCTTAAATACATTATGGCTTCTTTAAACAGCAGTTTTTCCCGTTCGGTTTCGGAAAGATTCGCGCCGTCAGTACCGGCATTCGCTTTCGCCAGGGCTTCGGACGCCGCGCGCCTGTCGTATCCCATGCCGACAAGAGCTTCAACCAGGTCATTGTACGGAGAAGAACCAACAGAAGTACTCTGTGCGGAAACAAGTTTTCCTTTCAGCGAAAGAAGCATTTTTTGCGCCGTCTTTTTTCCAAGACCAGGCACCGCCTCAAGGCGCGCAAGATCGCCCGCTTCAAGAGCTTTTTCCAGATCGTCCTGGCTTATGCCGCCGATTATTTTTACCGCTCCCTTTGGACCGATGCCTTCAACCTTTAAAAGTTCCAGGAAGGTAGTGCGCCGCTTTTCACTGATAAAACCGAAAAGACGCATCTGGTCTTCCCTGTGGTACAGCCAGATAAAAACCCTGCACTCACTGTTCAGAGTCAGCTCCTGTATGTCGTTTGCCGGCATGGCTATATCCCACTCGATATCGCCGGACAGTATAAAAACCGCTTCACCGCTTTTCGCGCTTACAATCCCCCTAATACTGTTAAACATGGTTAACCTCGCCAGTGTCCTGTTATTTATAATTCTGATCATATCAAAAAAAATAAAAAAAAACGAGAAACCGCTTGACAGACAGTTCATTATATTATATAGTCATACTAGTCTGACTATTTATATGGAGGTATTTATGCCAAGCAAGGTACTGTCAAAAAGGAAAACCGAATGGCAATTACAGGAGGCAAAAGCAATGTTCAGCGAGGTTATTAAATCGGCTGTTTCAAAGCCGCAGATTATCACAGTTCACGGAAAGAAAACGGCTGTTATCCTTTCCTTCGATGAATATCAAAACCTTTCCGGGCCAAAACAAAACCTGTTCAGTTTCATTCAAAACTCGCCTCTTTACGGCGTGGAACTTGAATTACCTCCAAGGCTCCCCGAATCAATGAGAGAGGCAAATCTGTGAAATACCTTTTGGATACAAATGTGATATCAGAAATTAAAAAACCTGACTGTAATGAATATGTAAGGTCATTTGTTGAAACAATACATTGGGAGGATCTTTACCTATCGGTAATTACGATAGGAGAACTCTGTTACGGAGTTGAAAAACTCCCTGCCGGCAAAAAAAAGCACGAGCTGTCAATCTGGCTTTACACGGAATTACCTCAATGGTTTAAAAGGCGCATTATTAAATTTGATACAGAGGTATTAACGGAATGGGGAAAACTCCGCGCGAGAGCCGGAAGGACACTGCCCGCTGCCGATTCATTAATAGCGGCCGCGGCAATTGTTCATCACATGTTCATTGTTACGCGAAATGTAAAAGACTTCCGGGATATAGACGGCATTAACCTGCTAAATCCATGGGAGTATTTAAACGGTTAGCCGCCGCTGTTTACCGCGCCGCTGTTTGCAGCGCAGATTGCCGCTCCAAGCGCGTCCGCGCTGTGATCCGGCCTGGGGATTTCGTCAAGATTCAGAATAATCCTCACCATTTCCTGCACCTGCTCTTTGTCAGCCCGTGCGTGTCCTGCGACTCCCAGTTTGATTGCGTTAGGTGTCAATTCCAGCAGGGGAATGCCGCGTTCAGCTATTGCCGCCGAAATAACCCCGCGGGCTTCGGCTACAGGAATTGCGCTTGATACATTTTTTCCGAAATACAGCGTTTCAATTGCGGCCTCGGTCGGGTTAAACTTTTTTATTATTGAACGAATGCGTTGCAATATAAAAAAAAGGCGGTCTGACCGAGGACAGCCTGCCTTCGTTACAATAGTGCCATGATCAATGTAAACAATACTTCCGGCGGCATTATCAACCACGCCCCAGCCTGTGCTTGCAAGACCGGGGTCTATGCCCAATATCCTTCTGATGCATTTTCCGTCCTGCGGCGCACCGCTCACGCTAAAGCTTTCACGCTTTATTCCTCTCATTGACTCTTATTACGCGCCGCGCAATGCAAAAATCTTCAGCCGCATGCAAACGCGCGCGCTATTCTGCATCAAATCCTTCAGGAATGGAGATATTGGAGTAGACGTTCTGAACGTCGTCGTTTTCTTCCAGTTTGTCAATCAGCCGCAGAGCTTTGGCAGTCGCGTCATTGTCAAGGGAGACTTCAGCGTCAGCAACCATGCTGATCTCGGCACTCATGGTTTCAAATTCCTTGGCGGAAAGAGCGTTTAAAACAGACTCAAAGTCTTCCGGCGCGGTTGTCACCTCGATTATGCCGTCTGAAAGAGCTACATCTTCAGCTCCGCCTTCAAGAGCGGCTTCCATTACCTGGTCTTCCGTATATTTCTCGCCGTCCATGGTAATTACGCCCATGCGCTTGAAAAGTCTTGACACTGAACCTGTCGTTGCAAGCTGCCCTCCGGCGCGCGTTAATATATTGCGTATATCAGCCGCCGCCCGGTTTTTGTTATCCGTCAGAACTTCAATAAAGATCGCAACCCCTCCGGGAGCAAAAGCTTCATAAATGAGTTCTTCGTAACTTACGCCTTCCAGCTCGCCGGTGCCTTTCTTGATTGCCCTGTCGATATTATCCTTGGGCATATTGGCGGCTCTGGCTTTAATAATGGCAGTCCGCAGCCGCGGGTTGCCGTCCATATTTCCTCCGCCCATTCGCGCGGCAATGGAAATCTCCTTGATTAATTTTGTAAACATCTGGCCGCGCTTTGCGTCCGCGGCGCCTTTTGCATGTTTAATCGTCGCCCATTTACTGTGGCCCGACATGATTACTCCTTATATTGTGAAGATAAAAACTCCAAATGAATTTTAAAATTAGATTTTTCCCTTTTGAATTGCCTTGCTGATTGAATCATCAAGATATTTTTCATACCAGTCAGTCGTGTACGGTTCTTTTTCCCTGATTGTTGATTTAACCTGTAATTCCAGGCTGTCTTTACAAGGTTCGCATAGGCTGTGGTTGGCGTAATAATGAAATGAAAGGCCGGTTATCGGGTTATCTACTTTCTTCTTGCAGATGTCGCATATTAAGGTTATCATAATAGCCTCCTGATTTTATCTGGAACTTCTTTTCATAAAAGCTCCGTATTGATTATAGTATATAAAAACTTTTAGAATATGTCGAGTACCTATGAATGAAAATGAGAAAAAAACAGTATTAATCAACGGTATAGCATACAGTCCGCACAAACCGCTTATTATCGCCGAATTGGGCACTTCCCATAATGGAGATATATCGAGAGCGAAAGAAATGATTGACGCGGTACGGCAGACAGGAGCCGATTGCGTAAAATTTCAAATGGTTATAGCCAGCGAAATTCTCCACCCGAATACAGGCGAAGTCGCCCTTCCCGGAGGAAATATCAGACTGTATGACCGGTTCAAAGAACTGGAATCGCCTCCTGAATTCTTTAAGGAAGTGAAAAATTACGCAGAATCCAAAGAGCTTTTATTCCTGTGTACCCCTTTTGGTTTAAAAAGCGCGTCAATTTTAAGGGATTTACAGCCGCAGGCGGTAAAAATCGCGTCTCCGGAACTGAATTTTACAGGATTATTAAAAGAAATCGCAGGCTGGGAACTGCCGGTTTTGCTTTCCAGCGGCGTATCAAAGCTTTCAGATATTGAAACTGCTGTAGAGATACTAAAAAGCGGCGCAATGAAAGCAAACAATAAACAAATTCCCGATTCCCGGATATGCCTACTGCATTGCGTTACTTCCTATCCTGCTGCGGAAACCGATTACAATTTAAGAGTTCTGCCTCTCCTTTCGGAGGTTTTCGGAGTCCCTGTCGGAGTAAGCGATCACAGCGCTGACAGCGCGTTAATACCCGCGCTTGCGGTATGCATGGGCGCCTGCGTAATTGAAAAGCATTTCTGTCTGTCAAGATCCGATCCCGGTCTTGACGACCCAATCGCCCTGCCGCCTGATGATTTTTCGCTGATGGTAAAAGCTGTCAGACAGGCGGCGCAAGCCGGGCCTGAGGAAACGCTTGCGGTTTACAGAAACAAGCGCGGAGAAGCGCTGATTGAAAGCATACTGGGGAACGGCATTAAGGAACTTGCGCCCTGTGAAAAAGCGAATTACCGTTATACGAACCGGTCCATTCACGCGTTACGGGACATTGAAAAAGATGAAATAATAAAAAAAAGCGATTACGCGGTTCTGCGAACGGAAAAAAATCTCCGGCCCGGCCTTGAACCATTTTGGGAAGACGCGATAGAAGGGAGAACAGCGCGGAACTTTATTCCCGCCGGGGAAGGAATTCGGTTCGAAGATATTTAAACGGCGGCAGCCGGGTGAATTTCTTCCGGCGGGAAAAGCGAGCCGAAAATTTCATTTGTCAGAAGTTTTGCGGATGCTGACTGGCAAAGATCTTTATATTTTTCCGGGGTAATTTCTTTTCCCATGGTAAGTTTATAAACATAGCGTTCACGCGTATTAAAACCTCTCCATGGATCTTTTTTTCCCAGGCCGAATTTATCCGTGCCTCCTATTTTCACAGGCACGATTGAGCAGCCGGAAGCAAGGGCGATACGGGCGGCTCCTTTTTTTAAAATCACTTTGCCGGATCTGCGGGTTCTTGTTCCTTCAGGAAATATAATAAGGCAGTTGCCCATTTCAAGTGATTCTGCGCAGGTTTGCATTAAACCGTTAAAGTCAGGGTTATTCAATATATAGAGCTGACGCACTACTCCTGTCAGGATATTGTGACTGAGGTATGCGTTTACAATACAGTCGGCGTTTGGGATTAACGCAATCAGCATTACCACATCAAGAAGCGAGGGATGGTTGGCAACTACAACCTTTGATGAAAGGCTGCGGTAATTTTCCCGGTTGTCAGGCTCAAAATTAACAATTCCCAGAAAATGCATCATTCCTATAAAAAACCTAAATGAAAAGGAAATAAAACGCCTTCCGTATTTTTGAAACCTCAGTCTTGAGCCGCAAAACAGGCGCATCGGCGGAAGAACCAAAATCGCGACAAGTACCGAGCCAAGGCCAAAGAAAAAGAACGAAAACCATTTTACAAAAACGCGCCAGCAATATAAAGGCCAGTTTGTCACAGGAGGAAGATCAGGGGGAAACATGGATATCCCCGCAAAGCAGAAGCTGTTTTAAAAAAGCAAGAGGGTCATCTTCATTTATAAATTGCGAAAGCCCTGCCTTAAAGGCAGTATCCTGCACTCTGTTACGCGATAACAAAAGGCCGAACGCGGCGGGAATATTCCCCGCAGACAAGCTGTCGTACTCATCAGGACCTTTTTCATCCGCGTATACAAGTATGATCTCCCGCGCCGGGCCGCATAAAAGAGCCGCCTGAGCCGCTTTCAGTCCTGACGAAAAAGAATTATTATCCGGATAAACAGCGCAGTACCCGCCTTTCAGTTTCAATGCCATTGCGGCCAGTGCGACAGGCGCGTTAAAAACGGAAAGTGAAAATACAGCCGGACTGATACCGCCTTCTTCTATCAGCGTTTTATTTATCTGAAACTGCTTCGTTATTTCTCCGCGAAAAGAAAGAAAAATAATTTTTGTATCTTCTGATACAGGAAGAAGATCGCGGATTACCTGTATTGTCATTCTGGAAATCTGGCTTAAGCGCCTGCGGAATAACGAGTCGGTAAAAGCAATATCCGGACCTTTTTTATCAGGCAATATATCCCTTTTGCCCAAAGCCCATTCATTCCATTCTTCCCTGCCGCCAATTCCCGGCGCCCATGCGCTTAAACGCGTAACGCAGATATCGTTATCTGTCATTAATCGTTTTCCGTGTTTTTTATGCGGCAGCGAAGAAGCGAATAATCGTTGGAACCCAGCTTATGCCAGTCCTGCGCTATATCGAAACCGGCGCTTTCAACCGCCTTTTTAAATTCCTTGTAGTTGTACATCTTGCTGTTGCCGTTTGCCATACAGGTAAAATATAGAGACGTAGCCTGAAGCGAATAGGATGCGGCTTCAAAACGCTGCATATCCCAAAAAGGCTCAAAAATAAAAATATCCGCCGCCTTTCCTGACGCGCGGCGGACTTTATTTAAAATCCGTCCGGCATCTTCAAGTGAAAAACAGTCAAGAAACTGACTCATCCAGATAACGTCAGCTCCGCCTGGAATTGCGGTTTCTTCGTTTAGAACATTGCAGGCGCAGACGCTTATTCTGTGTTTAAATCCGGCTTTCTCAATTTCATTTTTGGCCGTCCGTGTCTGTCCCGGCAGATCGACAATAACCACTTCTACGCCGGGATTGAACCGGCAGCAGCGTATGGCGAATTTAGCTGTATTCCCGCCTATGTCAATTATTTTTTTTGGGTTATTCGCGAAAACAAGCGGAAGCGCTTCCTCAAATCCAATATCAGAATAAAAATGATCAAACTCAAACCAGCTCTTTTTTACCTTATCGGGAAGCGCGGAAAGGACTTCATAAATCGTTTTTCCTTTGTATCTGAAGACTCCCATCCCGTTTGGTTTTCCGTCTTTTATGGATTCTGCAAGCTCGAACGCCCCCTTATAACATACGTCATTAACAAAGTTAAAATTGACCTTTGTCATTTCGTCTTCCAGAAGGAACCACCCGGTTTTCCCAAGAATAAAACGATCGTCATTTTCTTCAGACTGCCCGTCTTCTGATTTTATTTTCACAAGATTCATGCCCAGTGCGATTTCCAGAAGGACTTTTACTCCGTAATATGAAACGCCTGTCTTACCGGCCGCTTCTTCCAGAGTAAGGCCGTTTTCCGCGGAATCTGATATTGCTTTTAAAATTCCAAGTTCAATAAGAGCCCTTACAGCCTGGTAAGTTAAGGGAGCGAAGGCGATTTTTTGCGCTTCAAATTTGGCGTCTACAGCTCTGATTTTATCTTTTATATAATTTTCATTTGAATATTCCCGCATAATTATTAATCAGTATGGTGTTAATAATCCTCCATGTCAAGCAAAATAAATTACGCCAGTTTAAACCGCTTTTAAAAATAATAAATTTTAAAACAAAATGAGTTAAAATCTTTTAAAGATAAGCGAGGTGTTTATGCCGCCAAAAGCGAAATTATTCGACATGATGTAATCTGTGTCAATTTCCCTGCCGGCGCCTGTTATATAATCCAAAGGACCTACTTCCGGATCGAGCTCTTCAAGATTCAAATTCGGACAGAACCATTTTTCATTCATCATGTTAATTGAAATCCAGGCTTCTATCGCTCCGCAGGCTCCCAGAGTGTGGCCTATATAGTTCTTTAATGTGCTCGCCGGAACCGGTCTTTTAAAAATATCTGCCGTAGCCCAGCTTTCCGCTACGTCTCCCGTATCTGTGGCGGTTCCGTGCGTATTTACATAACCAATGGCGTCAGGAGATATTTGCGCGTCCTGAAGAGCCAGTTCCATAGCAATGCTCATCGTGCTTCTGTTGGGGTGGGTAATATGAGTCCCGTCAGTATTTGTTCCAAAACCGGCGATTTCCGCGATAATATTCGCGCCGCGTTTTATTGCGTGTTCATATTCTTCCAGTATCAGCGTACCCGCTCCCTCGCCTACTACAAGACCGTCCCTGTTTTTATCGTAAGCAGCCGGGGTTTTTTCCGGGATTTTATTCTTCGCGCTTGCGGCGAAAAGGGTATCAAAAACGGCGGCATCCATCGCGCTGAGTTCTTCCGCGCCGCCTGCGACCATGATATCCTGAACTCCCTGCTTTATGGCTTCGTACGCGTATCCGATCGCCTGACTGCCGGATGTGCAGGCTGTGTTGGTGGTTATAATTCTTCCTGTAAAACCGAAAAAGACGCCGATGTTTACGGCGCAGGTTTGCGGCATTGCCTTTATATAGGTAGTCGCGGTAATTTTTTTTACATCATCAAGAATTAGCATACTGTAGAAATCCAGAAGAGGATCTATGCTGCCCATTGAAGAACCGTACGCGACGCCGCAACGGCCGTTTCTCAATTCCGGATCTTCAGGATTAATACCGGCGCTTTTAAGCGCCTTGTCGGCGGAAACAAGCGCCAACTGGCCTACCCTGCCAAGTCCGCGGATTTTTTTTCGCGGAAAATCCGGCATTTCAAAATCCACCGGAGCGGCAAGCATGGTATTCATATACGTGTATCTTTCCCACTCTTTCATATAACGAACGCAGTTTTTAAGCGTCTTTAATGTTTTAAATATTTCCTGCCAATCATTGCCAAGGGCGCTTATCACAGAACCGCCTGTTATTACTACCCGCCTTTTCATCAATACATTCCTCCATTCACTGATATTACCTGCCGTGTTATATATGCCGCCGAATCAGAAAGAAGAAAAACGGCAAGAGCCGCGACTTCTTCGGCTTTGCCAATCCTTCCCATTGGTATTGTCGGAAGAATTTTATCCAAAGGCGCTTCGCTTATCATCGCGGTTTCGATAACCCCAGGAGCGATGCAGTTAACAGTAATGGAACGGCTCGCAAGCTCAACGGCAAGCGCTTTTGTAGCGCCTATTATGCCCGCTTTCGCCGCGCTGTAGTTTACCTGTCCCCTGTTTCCCATAAGCCCTGATACCGAAGAAACAGTGATAATTCTTCCCTGTTTTTTACGGCAGAGCGGCATTATTAACGGATGCAGTACATTGAAAAAACTGTCAAGATCTGTGCGCATAACCAAATCCCATTCATCATCGCTCATCGCGGGAAAAGCGTTATCAGCGCATACTCCGGCATTGCAGATAATGCCCCAGAAAACGCCGTTTTCCGCGGTATACTTTTCCAGTTTTTCGCGGCATTCTTCCCTGTTTGAAACATCAAACTGTATCAAATCTATCCTGCCGCCTTTTGAAAGAATTTCCTTTTCAAGGGACTGAGCCTGTTCCTTTCCCCTGTTGTAATGCGCCGTTATACTGTAACCGGCATCAGAGGCGGCAAGCGCCGCCGCTCTTCCTATGCCTCTGCTTGCGCCTGTTATTAGAACCTTTTTTTCATTCATTTTATTTTTCCTCTTTCATGGACATAGCCGTTTCATCGTCCACATCAATAACTGTTAATTTTCCTTCAAGAACCTTATTCTCCGTTAATTCCTGTCCCTGACCGGAGAACTCCGCCGCGTTTTGTTCAAAAATTTCTCCTTCGTAAATAAAAAACGAATCCATCCGTTCAACTTCTTTCGCTTTAACGGTGAGCACTGTCCCGTTTTTAAAAAAAGGAACCGCTATATTCATCCGGGATATTCCCAGAATAAAACCAATCCTGGGCGGCTTTCCTTTTTCACGGTAATCAATGCCTGTATAGGCGGAAATTGCCTGGGCAATAAATTCAAATCCCGCCCATGCCGGAACGCCGTCAGCCTGCGAATCGTAAAAAAGACAGTCACTGGTTATCCGGTATTCCGCTTCTATAGACTTTTCCCCCAGATTATAACATTTGACATTGTCAAGCATCAACATTCTGTTTCTATGGGGAATAATTGTCAGCAGTTCTTCTTTTTCAATCATTATTGTTTCCAAGAATTAAGCTGACATTGCATCCGCCAAAAGCGAAACTGTTGCTCATGCAGACAGAAGGTTTATTTGCGTTTCCCTTAACTGCGGGAAGGAAAGGCGCCTGTTCATCTTTTACGCCGTCCCAGCAATGCGCGGGAAGCCCTTTTTTTTCCGTCAGTGTCATCCAGCAAATTGCAGCTTCCAGCGCGCCGGCTGCGCCTAAAGTATGTCCTGTAATCGGTTTTGTTGAACTTGAAGGCGCGTCAGTTTTGAAAACTGATTTCATAGCCAGAGATTCTGCCTTGTCGTTTAAATCGGTGCCTGTACCGTGAAGATTTATATATTCTATTTTTTCGCTGTCCAGAGCAGCGTCAAGAAGAGCGGCTTTCATCGCGTTTGCGGGACCCTGGCCGTCAATACCGGGCGCCGTCATGTGATAGGCGTCACAGCTCTCCCCTGCGCCTAGAAGCTCCACATCGGAAATTTTTTCGGATGAGAGAAGGAAAAAAGCGGCTCCTTCCCCAAGGTTGATTCCCTTTCTGTTTTTACTGAAAGGATTTGTCAGGCTGTTAGAAACCGCTTCAAGGGCGTGAAATCCGGTAAAAACTGTCTGCGAGACTATATCAGCTCCGCCGGCTATTACAGCATCGCAGTATCCTGATTTAATAAGTTCCGCTCCTCTCATAATCGCGCTTGCTCCTGAAGCGCACGCTGTAGCTATTGTAAAAGCCGGGCCTTTAATTCCGAATTTTTCTGTTATAAACATCATGGCGAAAGACGCGCTCTGGTAACGCAGGCTGTAATCATCAGGAAAGGCGCATCCGGCAGGAGCGCCGCATCCGCCAGATGCGGCGCAGTTTTTAAAGAACGCGTTATGCGCAATATATGACGCCTCGCTGCCGTTGTCGCAGGAGCCGAAACATACGCCGACTCGTTTCGGCCCGTACATGGAAACCGCCTTTTGCACTACTGGACGCAATTGTTCAAGAGCGCAGTCAATGACGCGCATTATCCTTGTATTGCCGCCGTATTTTCCGGGCGGGAAACCAGCAGGTGAACCATTGCGCATTGCGCCTGCCGCAGGTTCCGGCAATTCGCCGGGAATTGTTCCGACAGGAAATTCCGCATTGTTAAATTCGCGCATAACAAAACCGCCCTGAAAACCGGAAAGACAGGATTCGTATAATTCAAATCTGTTTCTTCCGGCGCAGCAGACAAGAGCGGGTTCTGACAGAAATATTCTCTTTTTCATTTATGTATACCTTTCACATTACGCTATCTTCCAGGGAATATGAATATCCCCTCAGATGATTGGTAATTTTTACAGAATTCATGTTTTTTTCGATTTCCATAATTACTGTTTTTCCCTTAAGAACCCGCCTTAAACCTCCTGTATCTTCCAGAACTAGCCCGCAGTCTTTTAAAGCCTTTGCAAGCGCCGCGCTTTCATAAAAACACAACTGGAAATCCGCGATTATATATTCGGGTTTTAAGGATTTTGGGAATACGGATGATGAAAAATAAATTTCTCCGTTACGCCATGACAGCTCCCCCATATTGGCTCCAAGCTCATTGAAGAGCGTCATATTCATCCCTGTCCCGTCGGCAATTACAAGAGCGTTTACCTGAAATTCCTGTTTATCATAAGCCGCTGAAAAAAGCTGGAAACCATTTATCGGGTTTTCAATATACTGCGCAGGCAGTAGAATAAATCTTGAACTGTTTGTCAGCCAGACATAAAGACTGCCATCTTTCGCCTTTGCGGCTGATACACAGGATGACAAGATCGCTGTTATTGTAAATAATAAGGGTATAACAGTAATGGACAAAAAAACACTTTTTTTACAACTCAAGATATCACCTGGAGATGAATGATATGTCATTCTACATTGGTTTATCGATTTTGTCAAATAATGAAAAAGCGGATAAAAGACGGCAGGCAGGCAGGCGCATTTTATCTGTGTTTGAAGGCAGAGATATCGAAGAAAGCGACATCGGAAAAGAAGATCAGGGACGGCCTTTTTTTAAACAGCGGCATGCCGATTTTAATATTTCTCACTCTGGATCTCTATTGGCGGTTTCATATATCAAGAGAGGGGATACGCGAACCGGCTGCGATATTGAATTTATAAGGACACGCTGCAGAGCGGAAAATATCGCTAAAAATTATTTTTCTTCCGCCGAATACGGATATATTTTTTCATCCGGAACATCTGACGAAACAAGATTTTTTGAAATTTGGACATTGAAAGAATGTTATCTAAAATTACGCGGGCTTTCGGTATTTGATATGAAAACTTCTCCTTCGTTTATAAAAGAAGACTCCGCTTTTTCGCAGGAAAAATATTTTTTTTCTTTCGGTGAAACCGTTAACACAGAAATTTCATTTTATCTTTACAGGATTTCAAATTCTGGCGGACAATACATGATGGCAGTGGCAATTGAAGGCGAAGATGAAGAACCGGAAATAAAAATGTTTTCTCAGATTTCTCTGGACTGTAAAAGAATTGTAAAGATAAAAGCCGCCCCTAACCCCGAAGAAACCGTTATGCCGAAAAGATAAACGGGCATAAAACTGCTAAGCGAAAGGGCGCCGAATGAAAGAATTGTGGTTAAAAATGACAAAACCACTCCTGTTAAAACAATTTTTTTGCTGATGCCGCGCGTATTCAGCCTGTCAGCCGCCTTCTTTGCGTCTGTCATATAAAAAATATAATCAAGTCCAAGGCCGAAAACCAGAACCAAAGCCGCGGCGGAGAAAAACCCAATAGGAATTCCGTTAGCTGCAAGCGCCGCGATTACCGATAACACCTGAAAGAGCGGAACTGAAATTATTTTTATAAATGTCCGCAGAGGATAAATAAAGAAAATAATAACCGCGATAACAACATACGCCGCCAGGAAAAGCCCAAGCATTGTCCTTGTAAGGGTATCAAGATCGCGGCCTATGTCTTTTGCCTTGTTTATAAAGTAAACATTATCAAATTCTTCGGCTATTGCCCTGAAAACCGCCTCGTCCGAGGGTTTAAGAGGCAAAACGCACGTATAGGTCTTCCCTTCTGTCTCTCCAATCCACAGGTTTGAAACTCCGGCCTGGGAAGGAGCGTTTTCGGGAGAGCAGTAATTTTCCGAAGAAGCAAACTCCAATTTAAAATTATCAGCGTAACCCGAAGGAAAACCAAGGTTAAAAAACTGCTCCTCTGCCAGAGGCAGCAGCGCTTTCATAGCCTCGTAGGTTCTTTGCTGCGTTTTTACAGAAGGGACAAAAACGGAAGTTGCAAGAATATCGCCAGAATTTCCGCGCAGCGCCTCTTCTTTAAGGCGGGAAACAAGCCTTTCTTCGTTTTCCAGCGTTTCCTGGGCGCCGCCTCCTTCCACAATAAAATACCATCCAGGCGATCCGTAATCCAAAACAGCCGCCGCCCTTTTTTCAGATTCCATCAAATTATCAGACATTGTATACAGCGAAGAAATATTATTTTCAATTTTAATGTTTGAAAAGTTAAACCCAATAACAAAAATTATTATAATAATAAGGCATATTAAAACAACAGGCCCTGTAAAAGCCGGCAATAAATTTTTATTTTTTTTATACGACTCAATATTTTTTACCGGGGGAACTTTCAGGCGGGGAAAAATGCAATACGCAGTAAGGAATGAACTTAAAAGCCCTGTCATGGAAAAAAGGGCGAACTGCCTGAATATGGGGAACGGCGCAAAAAAGAAAGCAAAAAAACATATTTCTGTGGATATAAAACAAATGGATATTTTTTTTAATATATGCGAGCGGATTTGGGCGCCGGTTTGTAAAAGGGGGTTTTTCTTCCAATGTATAAAAAAATGCACTGAATAATCAACGCAGGTTCCGATTAGCGTAGTGCCAAAAACAAATGTGATAATGTGGATTTCCCTGAAAAACAGCAATGCGGCTGCCGCCGCAAGGCCAAGCGAGATTCCTATATCCACAATGGAAAAAATTACAGGCAAAGGAGAGCGGAACGTATACAAAAACAGCAGCAGAATAATTATCAGCGTAACTGCGCTTATCAGCGATACTTCCTTCTGGGCGCCCGAAGAACTTTCGTAACTGTGAAAAGGCATTCCGGAAAAATAAAATTCCAGACCGGCGGACTTATCTTTTATTTCTGAACAGACGGCGTATATTCTTCCTATTACATTTCTGTCCGCTTTAAGAGTCACAGCGTCTGTCACAAGCGTTATGCGCATTAAAATGTACCATGCGCCGTCAATTTCGGCGGCAAGAACATCATCTTTCAGCGTCATATTTCCGGAAAACAGCGAAGAGAAAAGAAATTCCTGCATCCGCCTTTCGGCCAGAAGAAAGGGATCGCCTTCCAGATTTTCCAGCGGAACAAAGTTAAACGCGCCGAAAGCCGACGCGAGCGCATCAAAGGCTATCTCCTGCGCTCCTCCGTTTTCCAGAATGGATAATGTCTGACTCCCCGCGATTGTATAGCGGTGATCGTAAAGATAGCCGCTGAATTCCCTGATAACGTCCGAATCATAATAAAAAGAAACAGATTCAAATTCATTATTTTTACATAGCTCCCCGTAAAGAAGTACGGCTCCGTTTTTGGCGTCATGGAACGTATCCGCGCAGGCGAGAATGATAATTTCCCTTCCGTTTCTGCCGCTGAAAACCGCGTCAGCTTTCATTACGGCTTTTGACTGGCTGGATTTGGGGAGCATATCAAACAGTGATGTATTTATTCGCAAAGGGCCGGCAAAGAACAAAGAAAAGAGCAAAAGCAGAGGAATTGAAATGTGAACAAAAAGCCAGACAGCCAGTTCGAAGGAAGGCGAATTTTTTAAAAAACCCGGATCAGGGATATGTGAAAAGGGATTTTTCATGATTATCCAATTGCGCCGGATAGCTGTGGTTTGAAAGATTATATATAATACTGTCTCCGTTCTGTTCAAATATTTGAATTGATCTGATTGCGGCGTCTCCTTTCATTATTATTTTTTCGGCAAAGGCGTTAATCGCGGTGTCTGAGGGAGAAAGTCCTATTTCCCAGACATTTCCCGCGCTCTGATAAAAAACCTTAAAATTATCAACAAGAGCGCGGCTGTTGCCGGAAAAAACCGCGTTTAAAACATCGGCCATTCGCAGAAACGTTTCATTCCCCTGCGCGCTTAAAACATTTTTTTGCCCTCCCGGTCTTGACTGAATAAGAAAATCCTTTCCCAGAGCAAGAGTGGACGGAAAAGGTTTAACAGTATTCCAAACCATTCCAAGCTGCGCCGCTATTATAAAATTACCCGATGATTTTAATGATCTGTTATAACGGCCAAAAATTTTCTCCTGATCAAAGCTGCCGCGTATTAAAGGATGCTCTGACAATTTTTGGCATGTCGCCAAAAAGGCTTTTTCCGTCTGCGATCCAAGCGGGTAACGGAAAACCCCATCGCCTGAGGACTGCGCATTGAGCAGGCAGGGCGTGAAACCAAAAATAAACAGTAAACCGCATAAAAAGGCAGATTTGCCAGACGCGCAGATCATTGTTTTTCCCTTTTTAAAAGCGCCTCTACCTTGTCTACAAGAATTTGCGGACACAAAAAGCAGGATTCCATTTTTCTCATGTCAATTGCCATTTGCGTGCTGACGCCTTTTGTAGTTATCCGCCCTGTCGCGGCATTGCGGATTTCGTATCTTATCCGCAGGCGGTTTTCGTATTCCACAAGAATCGCCTTTACAACAGCCCTGTCTTTGAATTTGAGCGAATCAAGATATTTGGCGGAAATTTCTATAACCGGAAAAGCAAAACCGGACTCTTCCATCTCGTAATAATCGTATTTGATTTTCGCAAGAAGGCTGCGCCGTCCTGTTTCAAAATAATTAATGTAATTACCGTGCCATACAATCCTCATTGGATCAAGATCGTAAAACTCAACGGAAATTTCCGTTTCCGCGTAAATGTTATAAGGCCCGTTATCCTGATTTTTTTTCATTTTCACTCCCTTTCATTTTCATTTTTACGTTTAATATTCCGCGTTATCAATACCGGAAAACGAATTAACATTCCGAAAAAAAGCCTTGCAAACGTTAAACTAATCCGGATATTGTCGTTTACTGCGTTAAAATTTGAAACGCCGTCCTTCGGGTAGTTCACCTTTATAGGGTGGTAATCGGGATAGATTTTTTTCCAGAAAAGACGCACCAGAATTTCAGGATCAAAGCCCATTCGCTTGTCCATAAAATTATTTTTAATTATGTTAAATGTTTCATTAACAGGATAAATCCTGAAACCGCACAGAAGGTCTTTGAGTTCTGCGGATAACGTGACGGCCATTCCCCAGAAAGTGGAAATCCTGCGGCCTTTTACCCTGCTCTTCGGAGCCGTATCGTCAAATTCCGGATATCCGCAGATTATTTTATCCGGGTATTTAACTGACTGTTCAAGGAAAAATTCAATCCTTCCTGTGTCATGCTGGCCGTCCGCGTCTATCTGAAGAGCATGGGTTATACCCATTTCCCGCGCTTTTTTAATGCCTGCGCAGACAGCCCCGCCTTTGCCGGAATTTTTTTCCAGTCTTACCAGAGTGATTAAACTGTCTTTTTGGTCCGCCTCTTCAGATGAACGGGAAACATCACAGCAGGACGCGGCGTAAGCAGCCAGAATATTTTTGGTTTCTTCATCGTTTCCGTCATCCACAATTATTACCGGCATCCTGAATGAAGCAAGATACTCCGCAAGGACGCATGCTGTTTTTCCGTGACGGTAAACCGGTATAATAAAGCCATGTTTCATAACGGCGCGACTATCCCTGAGGAAAATGAAATTCCGCCGTCACAGGAACTCAAATTAAAAGAAATTATATTACTGTTATTTTCAAGCCTAAGGCGCATTGCTGTAAAAGGACGGACAAGATTTGAAAATTTAACCCGTTTAATCTGCGAAAGACTGATCTTTGTCCCAAAATAACGCGCTGAAAACCGCATTACAAGTTCAATTTGCGCAACCGCGGGAAGTATCGGAAAATCGGGAAAATGGCCGGTAAAATACGGGCTTGTACCAGGAATGATAAATTCCAATGTTACAGAATTATCATTTTTTTCAATTAACTTTTCATTCTCCAGACTTTTAAAACCGTCTGTCATAAATTCAGGACTGATGTTATTTTTCATAGAGGATTTTTTTTCATCTGCGAAAAGCAATTTTATATCTTCTTTTTGCTTTTTTCCCTGCGAATTCAGGGGAAAAGCGTCAGGATAACGCCATTTTTTGGGGATTACAAGATTTTCAAAATATTTGATCAGGTATTCTCTCCAGAATTTATTAACAGCATTTTTTTCCATGTTTAAAAATTTTTCTTTTCCGGTATCGTTAAAAACCACCGCGGCGGCAAGATACTGCCTTTTGTCTTCCATGGCGATTACGCTCACGTCACTGACAAGGCCGGATTGCAATATTCGCTCTTCCATCTCTGTAAGCGAAACGCGCTTCTCTTCGATTTTAACAACCGAATCCGTTCGTCCTTTTAAAATGAATCTTCCGTCTTCCAGCATATCAGCCATGTCAGCGGTAATAAAGCCGGAACTTTCCTTTATGTACGGAGATCGTATAACAAGACATCCGTCTTCGTTTCTGCTGAGCTGCGCGTTGTCAAAAGCTGTCCACTCAGGGCCGTTTGAAGACTGCCTCCACGCGATGCCGGAGGTCTCCGTGCTGCCGTATACTTCAACAGGCCAAAAACCAAATATCTGACTTGTCAATTTCGCAGTTTCCGGGCTTAACACTCCTCCCGACGTGAATATCCATGGAGAGTTAAGGTGAATGCCTGAATGTTTTTCTATTTCTACAATGCGCTTTAAAAAGGCGGGAACCGTTATGATCATATACTGAGCGCCGGTAAGTTTTTCAAATTCATCCGGGAACTCTATTCTGTTTCTTCTGAAAGGGACAGCCGCCGTAAAAGGAAGGAGTATCGAATACAAAAGCCCGTAAATATGATGCTGGTTTACAGTTGAACATAACTTGCGTTTTAAAAATTCTTCTCCCCACATGGAAAGCGCAAAACGGTTGTCATTTTCAAATTCGGTAAGCCGCTGCTTTACCGCTTTCGGTTTGCCTGTGCTGCCCGATGTATACATGATAATGGAAGTCTCATCGGCGTTAATAGCGGGAACATCTTCCGGCAAAAGCCGTCGCGGCTCAATATCTGAAACCAGCAGATCATTAATATCAAAAGTGTTATCCGGTTTCTCGCCCCTGGCCGGGAACTTTTCAAAATTAATATCCGTAAGAAAAGGCGCGCATTTGCTTTCATCTCCGCAGGCTGCTCTGATTTCCGCGGCGTAGGACGGGCTTATATTGGCGCTAAGCAGTATTTCCTTTTTGCACTGAAGCAGCGCCGTAAACGCCAAAAGGAAGAGCCAGCAGTCATCGCAGTATAAAAGCCATCTGCCGCTGTCAACTGAATTTATTTTACGCCTGAGAATCGCGGTTCCTTCAAGAAAATCTCCCCATGTTTTATGTCTGGATTTTTCCCATGCGTCTTCATAGCACATAACAGCCGAAAGGGGGCGCGAATTATTTTTAAAAGCCGAAAGCGCAATTGCCCTGGGCATTTTTTTCTGCACATTTTTTCTTATTATGAACTCAACAGTAAAAATAAGACCCGTTAAAATATAGGAAACCGCCCCGTTATAGGCGGTCCACATTATGTCAGAGCCGGAAAAAACAGTAAAAGAGGCAATGCTTCCGTTTAAAACAAAAAAGCAGCACCAGGCGATTGTAACTTTGCGGCAGTAGGCCTCTACCCTCTTTTCTGTCATGGAGCCTTTGATGGTTTTATCGGCAAGCGTTGCGAAGCGGAAGATCATATTCGGAGCTGAAAAAAATGTAGAGGCGAAAGCGGCAAGAAAAATGACATTCATAAGCACAGGGTAAAATTTCAGGACTACCGGAGAATTTGTGATTAGGCAAATAACGCCCAGGCATAACAAAAGAAGAGAACTCTGAAGGAATGTCTTTCCCTTTGCCTTGCCGCGCCCTGTGCCAAGAATGAAAATAAGGACAGCAAAAACAATAACAAAAACGGAAAAAGAACGCAGCGGAGCCTTGCGCACTGCAAGGAAATAGAAAATTAAAACAGGATAAAGCGCGGCCGCAGTATAAAAGAGAACCGCAGAAAGGCGCTTTGCTGTTTCTTTATACCCGCCGGTCATCAGGCTTTTTGAATGAGGGGATAGAGTAATTCTATCACATCCTGAACAGTAACAGCCTTTTTAAACATTTCGGGATCGATCTTCCCGGGAATAAATTCCTTCATTTTTACAAGAAGATCCACCGCGTCAATGGAGTCCAGTTCAAGATCGTCATAGAGTTTTGCCTGCGGGGTAATGGAGGAAGCATCCAACTGGAATTCTTCGACCAAAATATCCCGCATCTTATTTAAAATATCTTCTTTTGTCATGATGCCGCTCCTCCCGAAGCCTCAATATAGGCTGCCAAAGCGTCTACCGATGCAAAATGCTTTTTATTATCTGCGTTTTCCGCGGAAAATTTTACGCCGAATTTCTTTTTTAACGCCACACCCAATTCCAGCGCGTCAATAGAATCAAGACCCAGCCCTTCGCCAAAAAGAGGATCGCCGTCCGCGATATCCTCCGGTTTTACATCCTCAAGCTCCAGGGCGTTAATAATCAATTCTTTAATTTGCTGCTTTAAATTGTCCATTTTTTCCTACCTTAATGTGGACTTTTATCATTTTTATGGGAATTTGTCAAGTGGGAATCCCTGCGGACACCAATATGGGGGCTGTCCGAGAAGTTGGTTACTTCACGGACAGCCCCAGATATGAAATATAAAAGCACCGGCGTACAGTTTGGTTAATAAGTTTTTTAACGCCTATTATAATTTTTACTAATCGTATTATCTACCCGTTCAATAAAAGACGGGTAATTCTTGTGTATTCTGTTCAGGGCAGGACTTGCGTCTAAACCATCGCTGCCTATATACTCATACCAGTACTCATCAGTCCAGTAACATAATCTTAACTGAAGCCACCAGCGGCTGCCTCTGATTGTAAACATGATAAACCCGCTTCCTTCGGCGTCTATTGGGTACTTTAGAATCTCAAGGCTCGCTTTAGCCACAGTATGAAATGTCTGCACATCAATAGGCATACGAATACGGTTTCCCTGCGTTAGTTCAAAATTCCCCGGTCTGGCAGGGGTTTTCTTTATTGG
>JAIRQN010000050.1 GCA_031256445.1 Treponema sp.
TTCATTGCGGAAAGATTTCTTACCGACAGCGCCGTGCGCAAAAACCTTTCCCCCGCGTGAAATACAATAGGTTGCGCATTGAATTTCACCGTCATCCATGAGGCGCTGCAAGTGGGCGTTCAGCACATCAAGCCGTTTTTCATCGTAACCCGCGTCAATTGGCTTACAATCCGTTTTTCCCTGTGTAAATAACATAAAAACTCCTTAAAATTAATTATGGCGAATTTTCAAAATCTAAAATGAACATTTTCAATCATTTTTTAATTGAGACAGCGAATTTTTAAAGCCGTTTGACGTGTTTTATGATGCCGGTTGAATATCCCTGCGCCGCATTTACTTCACCGCAAATCCAAAGACTACGCCTGCGGTGAATGATCTGGCTCCGTCATCAAGAAGATCGTTAAAGGCAAGATCGAGCGCAAATTTAAATCGGCTGAAGGCGGGAATTGCCGCAAGGTTGACTCTGATACCGGTATTCACATTGCCCCTGTTCCACGCGGAGCCGGTATGAGGGTGCAGACTGTTTGCCCATGAGTTGTCGCTGTAGCCGAAATTGGCAAAGTCTATGATCCAGTGTACGGCGCTGCCGAAAACATCCGGGAAAAGAATAAGATCAAAGCCCATGCCAAAATCAAAGTTCCAGTCATTGTCAGGACCGCCTGAGTATAATGTTTTACCGAACACTACGGTTGTTTCAGCGCTCATGTTAAAAAAAGAGCCAATATATGTAACCGCTATATAAGGCTGATACGCGTTATAGCCATTATTATCATTATTAATGTTAATAAACTGAAAATTTCCGCCCAAAGCAATTACGGGATTCTTGACATTTTTTGTGTTAGTTGGCAATTTTATTTTCAGACCAAGAACAAGATCGCTGTTTTTTTGATTCTCGCCGGCAATGTTAATGTCAGGCTGGATATCAAAAGCTGAAGAAATCTCCGCCCATTTAAAAAGGCTTATGGTAATTGCGGGAATATGCGAAATTCCGTTATCGTTATTTATTATTGAGCGGTATCCGGCATCAAGTCCGAATTTGCCCGCGTTCTCCCAGCCAATGCCTCCGGAAGGAATGGAATAAAGTCCTGTTGAACCATTTATACTCTGCGACCTTAACGGTGCCGCGTTTTCCGGTTGCGCGTTTGACTGTGCCGAAGCGGCAGGGACAAAAAAAATGGCAATAATCAAAAGAACAGCCAAAGTGACAGATTTTTTCATAAAAACTCCTCAATATCTATAATCGGCGAAAAAATTATAAAGATTGAAAAATCCTGTGACGTATCCGCCGGGAAGTGCAGGATGTTTTGCGGCGAGCGCTGAAGAAAAGTTTATCAGTCTGCGTTTAAAAGGCGTTCCAGTTCCTCAAAAACAGCGCCCAAATCATCAAAATGAAGAATAGCCCTGCCGTCCAGAGGCGTAGGCATATTATTGACAATTACGATCTTTCCGCCGCGCGTAAGGGTGTAATTAGGTATTGAAGCGGCCGGATGAACTGTCAGGCTGGTTCCAAGAATCAGCATTAAATCCGCTTTTTGCGCTTCGCTTACAGCCTCCCTAAGGGCATCCGCCGGAAGGCTTTCGCCGAAGAATGTAATAGCCGGTTTCAGCGCCCTGCCGCATTTCGGGCATTTTGGCATCGCGCCCGCTCGAACCTGAGCCGCGGCTTCTTCAAAACCAACGCGCACTCCGGAACATCGCAGGCAGTAATGCATTTCAGGCGAACCGTGAATTTCAATTACATTTTTACAGCCGCCTTTTTGGTGCAGAAGATCGATATTCTGGGTAATCAGCGATTTAAGGTATCCTTTCTTTTCAAGTTCACCCAGCACGATATGAACAATCGAAGCTTCCTTTTCATCAAGATTGTAAATGAATGAACCTGCGTGAGTATAATAAAAAGACGGGTCCTGCGTAAAATAATCTATACTGAAAATTTTTTCCGCGTCCATATCGTTGTACAGACCGTTCTTCCCGCGAAAATCCCGAATCCCCGAAAGCGTGCTTACGCCGGCGCCTGTTAAGGCGACCAGATGTTTGGCTTCCTGTATCATGCTGAACAGTTTTTCAATGTTTGAATTTGTATCCATAATATTTATTATATCATCTTTCCCTGAAAATTACGAAAATATGCCTGCGAAAAACTAAAATATTTTCCTTAACGCTTCAAGAAAATTTTTCATATTATCACACAATGTCTTATCCTTGCACCATACGCTTATCTCCACATCCGTCCCCTTGCGATCAATTTTCTGACTGAATAAAAGGAATACGCCCATTTTATCCATTGCGCTGAATATCCCGTCTGATTGATTCTTTTCGCACATAACAACATACATCCCGTTATCAGAAAGGGAAGCATATAATTTATTGAAAGCGCTGACAATGTCACCCAGCGCGTTTGCGGAGAAGGGCGTTTCTGTTACAACAGAATCAAAACTGTTTTCCGGAAAAGCCACACCGGCAGAATTTTGCACATAATGCGCTGAACCGTAAAATTCAAGTCCCGGTTTAAGGACAGGATCGATGTCAACGCTCGCCGCTGCGCCCGCGGGTTCAATATACCTGAACGCGGAAATTATTCCGCCCCCGCCGGCGAATGGGTCAATTATCCGTTTATTGCGATGCGGAATTGAAAGATTAACCATGCAGCGGGCATCCTCCGCGGGCAGGGATCTTCTTCCGTATTCGCTGCCGTCTCCCCTGTAGCCAAAAACAGTTTTAACTTCTCCGTCAGACCCGGTAATTTTAAATTCCCTGTTATGGGGCGACTGCTCTTCATAAATCTTTCCGTCCTGACAGTAAAAATCTTTTATGGAAAATTTCTTTCCTTTCCAGACAAGCGGGTTAACAGAGATTAAATCCGTATTACCGCGCGGGGAACCGCTCTGCGTTAAACAGCTGGTTTCATTTTCAAAATCCAGATAATAAAATTTATAACAGTATCCAATTCCGTAAAGCCGCTCCTTAAAAGAGGCAAGGTTCTTCCTGGGACAGAAAAACGACACTATCCCTTTTATATCACCTAACGGCCCGTTAAAAACCGCCAGAATTTCATTGTCAAAATTCGCGAATATCATCTCCAGTACCGCTGTTTGCTTTGCCTTTATCCTGGAATTTCGTATTCTGCAGATAATTATCCCGTAATCGCGCAAATAATCTTCGATGTTGGACTTTGTCACGTCTGCGTGGAAATTCATATAATTATTACATTGTATTATAAAACGCCATAAACATGGTATACAGAAAAAAACCTGAAAATGCGCAGATGCCGGTTTATTGACTTTTAACTGCCATTTAAATATCTTTAAATTCAAAGACAATATGATAAATAAAAAAATATCAGGTTTCATTTTACCGGTATTGATATCCGCTGCCGTTATAACGGCGTGCGCATCCGCCGCGGCGCGGGCAGAGCGGGAAGATCCCAGCCAGGCGCCGCGCGTACCGGATACGCGGACAGTTAAAGAGGCTGCAAAAGCCGGAGCGTCTGCGGAAAAAACGCCTGGAAAATCTGAAACGCCCGCTTCAAGAGACAGTCTTGACTGGCAGGGTTTATACAGAGGAAGAACCCCGTCCGCTGGCGGCTCAGGAATTGACGTAGAAATATCGCTTTATGAAGATAACTTCATTACAATAAGATATAAATATGTCGGCAGAAACGACAGTTTCACAGCGATGGCTCCGTTTGTCTGGGATGATTCAGGGAATGTTATAATATCGGATTTTAGGGATCTTCCCCGTTATTATAAAGTATGCGAAGATTACCTGCTGCAGTTGGACATCGAAGGCAATGTAATCACAGGTAATCTTGCGGATATGTACATTCTGAAAAAAGTAAAGTAAAAGGCTTTACAGCTTCTCAAAATCTCCCTGGAACACAATCAGCTCGACCCTGCGGTTCATGTTCCAGTGAGTGCGGTCGCTGGCAAGAACCCTTGAAGCGCCAAAGGACATAACGGCGATCCTATCATCCGGCACGCCTTTTTCCCTGAACAGCCTGGCTACTTCGTTCGCCCTGTTTGCGCTTAACGCCGCGAGAGTCTGGACTTCGCTAGGCGCGTGAGTAACCGGATTGGCGTGGCCTTCTATCCTTATGCGGCAGTCAGGATTATCAATAAGAAATTTCGACAGATGATTAATAACCAGATCGTTAAGCGCTCTGGCGTCGGCGTCAATGCCTGTGTTATATTTGGAAATATCCCCGGCGAATAAAATATACTCAACCTGGGCAATCAAAATATTTTTAATTATCTCTATTTCTCTTGGAGGCGCTTCTACATATTCAATAACCGGAGGCTGCTCAACGTACTCAATTACTCCGGGAAGCTGGACATACTGGACTCTGCCGGGAAGTTCAATGTACTCCGTTTTGGGAGGAAGCTGCCTGATAATTGTTTCAGTTTTTACAGGCGTCGGGAATTTATATCCGGTTGTTATGGAAAACGCAAATCCAAAAGGATAACCGCCGCGCGCGGAAGGTTCAATATGCCATCTGCCAGCCAGCGGTATGGTTATGCCTATTGTTCCGTCAGCCAGCAGGGAAGAACGGGAATCCACTTCGTCAAAATCAAAATCATTGTCAGGCCCGTTTAACGCTCCCATAAAACCTGCGCCGCCCTGAATAAACACATCCGTTGTGTTTTTTCTGGCCGCTCTTTTTTCGCCATACGGGAAACGCAGAATGTTCCAGCGGAAATACGCCTGCGTTTCCAGAGAGATTATTTTATCGGTGCTGAAGTTCACGGCGTTCTTGCTCCCGATTAGTATGCTGGGCGAAAGATAAAACTTTGGATCAAATACAGCGGCATAAGAAGTACCGTCTACAAGGAACCCGCTCATTCCAAATCCAAAATCCAGCGACCATAGGGAATTATCATCATTGGCGGCTTTTGGTTTTACTTTTTCCTGGGCGCATAACGCGGCAGAAAGCGCAAGCAGAATAAATAGTATTATAATATTTTTTTTCATCATTGATTTTCTCCTGTTAGTCCTGATTTTTTGCAGGCCATGACGGTGTTGGCAGATAGTTAACTTTGATTATCGAAATCGGAATAACTGTCGGGCTTCCGGTATTGTCCAATTTTTCAATTCTGGGAATATCGCCGTTTATCATCTTTTGGTAAATCGCGTTATATTCGGAAATGTTAAAATGCTGAAACCGGGAGTTCTGCATGGGAAGGCCTATTCCCCTGTTGGCGGCGCAAAAAACCTGCATTCTTCCGCCGGGAAATCTTCCGTTGTAATAATTTACGATAGACGTATAAACAGCGGACTGCAACCCTTTCATTGCCGAGGTAACGACTGTTTCAGAATCCCGTGATTGATCAACGTCGACTCCGATTACCTTTTTTCCGGCTTTTTCAGCCGCCGCGATAACAGATTTGCCAATCGCGCCGCCGCACGCGAAAATTATCTCTGTCCCGCTTTCATACCAGGAAGCGGCCAAATCCTGAGCTTCAGGAGAAGGCAAAAAACTTCCGGTATAAATATAATTCATTGTGACTGAACCGGGAGCCAGCGCCAGCGTCTCAGCGGCAAATTCAACTCCCTGAATAAAACCGCACCCAAAACGATTTACAGGAGGAATCAGCTCTCCGCCGAAAAATCCAAGCGTCCTGTAACCATCCATGACAGCGGCGTATCCTGCCAGAAAACCGGCTTGATCTTCCGCGAAAAGAACGCAGGAAGTATTGCTGCCTGTTTTATATGAGGAATCCCCGGCGCCGCTGTGCGGTATGCCGTCCACAAGGATAAAATTAACATTGGGATAGCGCTCCTGCGCCATGAAGACTGTGTTTTCAAAAGTGACACTGGGCGTTATAATAATTTTCGCGCCGTCCTTGACCGCCAAATCAATTGCGGCAAGAAGATCACTTATGGCATGGCCTTCCGGCTGATAATATTTATGAGGAACAAACCGCTCTCTTGAGTACTGCATTATACCCTGCCAACAGCCGTGGTTAAATGAATTGTCATCTATTGAGCCGGTATCCGTTATAAGAGCCAATTCGAAAGAATTTTCCGAAAGCTGGTTTATTGCGCCGCTTTTATCAGCGCTTTTTGAATTATTGGTCTGGCAAGCGCCCAATAACGCCAATGTAACAATCAGCAGGATTGCTTTATTCAGTTTCATTTGTTCCTACCTTTCACAAAAATATTGCTAAATTCAG
This sequence comes from Treponema sp., assembly GCA_031256445.1. Classification (GTDB taxonomy): domain Bacteria; phylum Spirochaetota; class Spirochaetia; order Treponematales; family Breznakiellaceae; genus WQXQ01. Next base: position 6,171 of record JAIRQN010000050.1, read on the forward strand.
GATAATGTAGAAAATTCATACAGTCAAGAAAAAATACTTTCAAATAAAATAAAAATTGTTTTATTACAAAATAAAAAAGTATTTTTTGAAAGTAAAAAGATTTTTGATGTTTTTAATTAATGGGTTCTACCTTACAGTGAAATTTGGTAAAATACCAATATGTCAGGCGTATGGGTTGTGATATTAATAATTTTATTCTCATCAATTCCTGTATTTGCCGTATATATATGGTTCCGTCTTGCGAAATACGGATTTTCTCTGGCAAGGTTTCTTCTCGCTCTGCTTGCGGGAGCCGCCGCTTTTTTTCCCGCTCTTCTTTTACAGGAACTAATCACTTATCCGTCTTCCGCCGGAGGCAGAGAAACGCTTTTTTTTCAGGTTTTCGTCCGTGTCGCGTTTACAGAGGAAATCAGCCGCCTTCTGGTTCTGATACCCTTTTTCATAATCAGCAGCCGTTTAAGACCGGAAGAAAAAAACCAGCCGCTTACTTTTAACACCATAAAAAACGGAGCCGCCGTAGGACTTATCGCCGGTTTTGGTTTCGCAATACTTGAGAGCGCCGTTTACGGAGCGTCTGACACAGGAGTATTGCTGATACGCGCCGTCACTGCCGCTCCCCTTCACGGCGCCTGCGGTTCCCGCATTGGAGCTGCCGCTGTCCTTTTCCGATCCAACCCGGGTCAGGCGCTTCTGCGTATTATTACAGCCACGGCTATCCACGGTATTTACAATTTCATGGCAGCGATGCCCGGTATCCCGTCATTGGCGGCTGTTCTAATCGCGGTATCCGCTCTTGCTACGGCGATAATAACAATCCACGGTATGGCGTACGAAAACGCCTCTGAGCAAATATCCGGTTTAAAAAAATAATTTTTTTTCAAAAAACGCTTGACAAACTTGTTCCTGTGTATTAGTGTAGTAGTACACATAAGGAGGTAATACTATGCCATCATTGGAACAGGCAAAGTATGAAAAGTGGCGGCTGGCGTTCGATGACCGAATGCCGATTTATCGCCAGATAATTCTCCAGTTCAGCAGGGCGTTTGCACGGGGCGATATTGCTCCAGGAGAGCGAATCCTGTCAATCCGCGAATTGTCGGCGCTGCTACAGGTGAACGCCAACACCATGCAGCGGGCTTATCAGGAAATGGAGAGGGACGGATTGATCAACAGTAAAAGAGGCACCGGGTATTTTTTTACAGAAGATGAAAAAATGATAGAAAAGACACAGGACAGCCTGACGCTGGATTCCCAAAGCTGTTTTGTGGAAGAAATGCGGGCTCTGGGCCGCACTGACAGGGAAATCCTTGAAAAACTGGAAATATTTATGAAAAGAGGAGAAAAAAATGGAAATAACAAATGAATCGCCGGTTCTGGAAATTAACGGGCTGGAAAAGCGCTTCGGAGGATGCCATGCCCTCAGGGGAGTGAACATGCGCATACCAGCCGGGCAAATCGCGGGATTGCTGGGTCCTAACGCATCGGGAAAAACCACGCTGCTAAAGGCGGCTGCCGGTCTTATTCAGCCGACTGCGGGGACAATACGCTATTATGAAAACGCCGCGCCTGGTCCGCAGGCGAGAAAAACCATCGGCTTTTGCCCTGACATTATGACTTTTCCTGGCTGGATGAATGTGAGGGACGCTTTCACCTTCTACAGCGAAATGTACGATGACTATTCGCAGGAACGCGCAGATGAATTGATTCGCACTCTGGAACTTCAGGGGTTTATTAACAATTATATCAATAAGCTGTCCAAGGGAATGAAAGAACGCCTTGCGCTTGGCCTTACATTTTCACGCGAGACTAAATTGTACCTGCTTGACGAACCGCTGGACGGAATAGACCCTGTGGGAAAAATGCGCGTAATAGACACAATACTCGCCATGCAGCCGCAGGGAGCGTCTACGCTTGTATCAACGCACCTTGTCAAGGATATAGAGCGTATTTTTGACTGTGTGTATTTTTTATCCAACGGGAAAATGGTGTTTTCCGGCGAAAGCGAAAAAATTCGCGAAGAACGCGGGCAAACTGTAGAACAGGCTTATCTGGAGGTATTCATCAATGAAGGCTCAATTTAAATACGCGTTTTTATCAGGACTGTACGTCCGCGGCGCGGCTTTCGCGGTTATCTTAATAATGGATGTCATATTCATCACGCTCGGTTCGCTGGGGATGCTTCCGTTAGCGGCTCATATTACAGCGGTCTCGCTGGGCGGCGCGGCGGTAGCTGTAATGTTAGCTGCTAATATCGGAGGCGATGTGATGATTTCCCGCCGGATGTTCTCCGCGCCGGAAGCGTATCTGTACGCTTTAACGCCGGTTCCCCGCGCAAGGATGCTGTTTGCCAGCGTTATTGCAATGGCGGCAATGGATATATTCACAATGGCGTTTGTCATTACAGCGGAAGTAATCCTGTCATTTAACCTTGTAGGCGGCGAAATATGGCAGACAGTCCGGAACTTTTTAAATGAAAATCCGTCATATCTGTCTTACGGGCTTTCGTATATTCTGACGCTGATTTCCGGCTATTTCCTGATGATGATGATCATCCTGTTCAGCGTAACAATGAAACATTCGCTCCTGTATAAAATGAAAGCATCAGGCTTTTTGTCGCTTTTAACAGCCTTTGGCTGCATTTACATCGCCAGTCTGTCGCAGTTGTTATTGACTCCTTTCAGCGATATTCAGCGTCAGGGACTGATGATAATCGTTTCGCCGGGCAATACGGCGGGAATAATAATGTTAACTCTTCTCATACTGCTTGAAGCGGCCGGGCTGTTTTTCCTCACATCGAAATTAATGGAAAGGAAGATAAATTTATGAAAAGAAATTCAGCAATTCCGGCTATAATTATTACCGCCGCGCTCTCCTTATTCATGTCAGGATGCGTAATTATCAATCTTTCAGGTTCATTATCGGTCTCACCGAAGGGTGAAAAGGAAACTTATATGATTAGAACAGGCGATTTTAACGGAATAATAGTCGAAAGCGCCTGCGTTATCAATTATTATTCCGCTCCTTCTGATTCGGTTACGTTATCTATCCAGCCCAACCTGCGCGAATATTTTATGGCAGAGGTTGTAGAGAATAACCTGGTAATCTACACGACAAGAAATATCAACTTCAACCTGAAAAACAGCCCTGAATTGACCGTCTCCGTTCCGGTTTTAAACCGCATTGCCGTTAAGGGAGCGTGCGACTTTAAAGCGCATGACAAGATTAAAACTGATTCTCTGATTTTTTCATTAATGGGCACAGGCAGCGGCACGGCCGAACTGGGTGTGGAAAATCTTTCCGCCAGCATTTCCGGCGCGGGAAAACTGGATTTATCCGGAGAAGCGGCGGCCGCCGATTTTGTTCTGTCCGGCACGGGAGAGCTTAACGCTCTGCCGCTTCAGGTACAGGACGCAAACGTCAGCCTTTCCGGAACAGGCACAATAAGGGTAAACAGCAGTGAAAATTTACGAATCAACGCAAACGGAACAGGTGCTGTTGTATACAAGGGCTCCCCGAGACTTGAACTTAACAAAAACGGACTGGTAAACGTAATGCAGGTAAATTAACAATTATAGGTAAATTTCCCTACTGGTGACTGTCACCGATGGAGATTATTCTCTAATAAATGACAACGCTTTCTGAATTCAGCGTCAGCACCTGCTCGGGTACGGCTAAAAAAATCTACAGCGCGGGCGGCAAAACTGACTGGATAAATATCACGGGCGAAGTGCAAAAAGCCGTCGCCAGCTCCGGCGTACGCGAAGGAGTCTGCGTGGTCTTTGTGCCGCACACAACCGCGGCGGTCACAGTCAATGAAAACGCCGATCCAAACGTGCCCAGAGACATCAACTTCGCGCTTAACATGGTTTCCCCGGAGCGCATAGAATTCGCCCACAGCGAAGGCAATTCCGCGGCTCATGTAAAGACGACCCTTGTCGGACCCTCAATCACGCTGATTGTCACAGGCGGCAAACTGCTGCTTGGCACATGGCAGGGGATTTGGTTCAACGAGTATGACGGCCCCCGGACGCGCAAAGTCTATGTGCGCGTCCTGGGAGAATAATTACCAAGTCTGCGATGGACCGCGCACTACGCGGAACCCTACAACCCAGTTGGCTGTATCCGGCGTGTCGCTGTTACGCACCACGCTTCGCACATTACCGGCGGCATTGCTCCAGCCGCCGCCGCGCCTGACGCGCTGATCCCCTGTGTCCGGGCCTATAGGATTGGAGAGCGGATTACCGTTAGGGTTAGTGTTTTTGTACGAATCAAACCTGTCCCACACCCATTCGGACACGTTTCCGCTCATGTCGTAGATACCCAGAGCGTTAGGTTGTTTACTTCCTACAGGCTGAGTTACCTGGTTACCAGACACTTGCCCCTGAACTGTAACATTGTACCATGCCACATCACCGACAATATCGCTTCCAGCGTAGGGATAATTTCCCGGTGAACCATTTCCTCCCCTTGCGGCATACTCCCATTCAGCTTCGGTGGGCAGGCGGTAGCCTGTTCTGTTCCATGTCGGCGTTACATTCGCGCTGATAATCGGCTTTACGCCGCCGGTTCCTGACAGAGGAGTTGGAGCTGTCTGTATGCCGCTCATCGAATATACCTGGCTAAGTCCGGCGCTGCTGGTTAGTTTCATGCAATAATCAATCGCGTCATACCAGGAAACTCGCTCTACCGGGCGGTTCCCGTCTTTTGAAAATTGACTTGGATTTGCTCCTACAACGCTTCCATAAGATCTGATTGTATTATTTGGCGAATTTGTTATCGCTACTTCATACTTGCTTATATAGAAACCGTCCACGGTTACGCGCCGTGCCGGATAGGCGTGGTACGCTGCGGGGTTACCGGAAACAGAGGAATCACCCATTGTAAAACTTCCACGCGGAACCCAGACCATGTCCGGCACAGGCGGAACCCATCTTGCATAAAGATTTATAACCCGGATAGTGCCTTCAGTTAAATATGTTGGAGCATTTACAGACCAATTACCTACAGGTTGTAGAGCATTGCGCCAAGTTGCATCATTTATATTAGCCACATCGGTTGAAATGGCAACGACCCGGACATCCCAGCGTAAAAAAGACCAGTGGTCTTCAGGATCATTCGGACCGCCCAGAGCGGGCATAGAAGGTTCAATTATCCTGTCACCGGCGTTATAATACTGTTCAAGATATGGTTGCCCCGCCGATGTGCCCCACTGGGGAATTTTTCCCGAGGAATCCCCCGATCCTGTACCCAGATAGTACCTTACAACATACTGCGCGTCTTTCCATTGAGCATACAGTGTTATATTGGATGTAACCGTATCATTATCAAAGTCCCAGGCATCTGTAAAATTCGAATTTTTATACCAGCCGTCCAGCATTTTATTACCCGGGTTTGTAATATCCTCCGGTATTTCAATTCTTTCGCCGTACTGTACAGATTGATTCGGAACTGAGGATCCGGATAAGCTGAATGTTACGGTGCGGGGAGCCAGTTCCCAGCCGGCATAGATATACAGGGGATCTATGCTTATGATTTCATCAGCGGCTGTCACTGTGTAAGGGAAAGAAATGGAGCTGCCGCTCCAATCCGGCATGAAAAACCAGCCTTTGAAATTATAACCGGTTCTTGCCGGGCTGCCGGGATTTAAAAGACCGCTGCCCACAGGTATGGAAAAATTGGTGCGCGACATATCATCGCCGCCGTTTACCTTAAAAACTATTGTGCGGGTTTGAGGCGCGTATCTGGCATACAGCGTCATGGTTGAGGTAACAGTATTATTAAAATCCCATTCATTTATAAATGTATCTTCCGTATACCAGCCGGCAAAAGATTCGCCTGTTCCCGTCTGGGGCGGGTTGAACGGCTGGATAACCCTATCACCGTGAAGAACCGATTGAGGATCAGGCGGAGTGCCAGCGGAGGGAGCTATATTGAAATTGACAACATAGACATTCTGCACCCATTTTGCGTACAGGGTAAGCGGGTCCATCTGCGGAACATCAGAATCGGTTACTCTCTTTATTGCGAAGTTCCAGGGCAGACCGGAAAAACCCGGATCAGCATACCAGCCGCCAAAAGAATAACCGATTTTAACCAATGGGCCTGGGTCCTGAATCAATCCATAACTTAACGATACTGTAAATTCATGCGTAAGCACTGTGACTCTGTCCGGGCGTGTTCCTCCGTTTGCCTCAAAACGCACAGTGCGGGTATCTTGTTCCCATCTCGCGTAAAGCGCAACATTGGCTGAAGGCGATTGGCTGAAGTCCCACCGGTAATTATAGGCGCTATCCAAAAACCAGCCGGCAAAAGCGCGATTATCAGGCAGCGCCGGCGGCTGGGCAGGCTGGACAACCAAAGATCCGGCAGCTATATACTGAACCGGAAATCTACTGGATATTTCTTCGTCAGTCATGGGCGAAGTTATACCGGAATGATATGGTACGAATGTTACAATGTAGACAGAAGAAGGTGAAGGTTCCGGCGGTCCTGCCGGCGGCTCCGGAGCCGGGGAAGGTAAAGAAGGCGGAGTATACTCTTCCCAATGAATCGTAAGGGTAATAAATCCATCGCCGTCAACGTCGTCTTCCTGTAGTACGGGCCGTGTTTCAACATCCCACGGTTCTCCGTTCTCGTCAAACCAGCCAACGAAACCATCGGTTCCCCTGCTTATGGGCCGCAGCCTTCCAATAACGCTTCCCCAGGTTAATCTTATACCTCTGGGCTGCGGAGTTCCTCCGTCAGTATTAAAAATAATAACGCCGAAATTATCTCCGCTTGTAGTGTCAACCAAGATGTTACCGGAATTATCAGGCGGTTGCTCAGGCGGTTGTTCAGGCGGTTGTTCAGGCGGCTGTTCCTCTTGAATGGTTTCTCTTGGAGGCCACCAGCTCTCCATCTCACTGTTATGACATGAAATTATAAATACACATATAAGTACAAAAAAACAAAAAACTTTCCATTTGCTCATAAATTTCTTTCCTTTGAAAATAATATCCTTTCATTATAGTATAGATTTATGTAAAATCAATAAAAATGTAATAGTTTTGGCTGATCGTCTGTAATTA
>JAIRQN010000038.1 GCA_031256445.1 Treponema sp.
TACATTTCTTTCGTATTTTTTAGCAATATTCTGAATAGACACATAAAATCAATCAATATTACCATACTTTAGGCTTATTATGTGGAGGTGTTATATTTAGATTTTCTCCGGCAGATTCAATTAAATATAAACCATTTTCCAAAGCGTAATTTTTTACCTTTAAAGGAACTACAACGCCTGCAACAGCTCCTAGAAATGAGCGTTTGTCATTATGTAAATCAGCAAATGCACGCATTTTTTCTAAACGTTTTATATGTTCGTTTATATAACTAATAGAAAGATTTGTTTTTATTTCAACCAACATAGCGGTATCGCCGTTTTGCAAAAAAACATCTATTTCAAAATATATTTTGTTTTTATGGTCTTTTACTTTAAAATTTGTACTTGCTGTTTGAAACACTACGCCTAAGTCAATGAATCTATCAATCAAAGTTGGAGACAGCAGACTTTCAACAACATCGCCGAAACGGTTGTCCATATCCCCAAAACGCCTATTGTTTTCCGCTATTGTTTCCTTTAGTAAACGATCTGTTTCTTTTAATTGCCGATCTGTTTCCTTTAATTGCCGATCTGTTTCTTTTTGCTGTTCCCGATTTTCCATTAATGCTGCCCAAACTTGCTCAAAATCCAAACCTCTAGGGTAATCTGTCTGTGTTTGCATATCTCCCATAAATAACCTCATATTAAGCCGCTTCTAGCGGCGATGTTAATCGCCGAACCTTCGAACCTATGGTTCGCGGTTCGCAGACTCCGCGAAGCGGAGACGATAACTCCTACCCATAATATAGCACTTTTTAATGGTTATTAATAGCGATTTTATATAAAAACACCCATTATTACCTTGCTAAAAATCCTAAAAAAAGGATATAATTAACCAATGTCAGAAAAAACAGCCTTTTCAGAGAAAAAAACGCCCCAAACTGTAGGTTTGAAAACTCCAAGCTTAAAATTGTCGAAGGCTATTTTAAGCACTGATCCAGGCAAAAGGCAACTCTGGACAAGACAGTAATTTTTATTGGAGGGATTTATGTTTAGATATATTATTTCTGTGGTTTTATTTATTGCCGGAATTTCTTTTTCAATAATAGCTACAAAAGGTGATACAAGTTCGATATTATCTTTTATTAATATACCAAGTTTTGCAATTGTTGGAATAATTCCGTTTCTATTTGTTAGTATATTGTTTGGTATAAAAAATACTGGTTCGATATTTTTAATACCTTTTAAAAAAGAAACAGATAAAGAGAAATTAATAGAAGCAATTAATTACTTCAAATTTCTTGGAAAAACCATTTGGTTAGCAAGTTTTTTATTGTTATTAATCAGCGTTATTTCTTTATTATCAGTTGATGATATTAGCGCTTACAGAGCTAATTTTGCAATGAGCCTACTTTCAATATTATACGCAATAATTTTAAATGTTTTAGTAATAATACCATTTTTTGTATTTATCAAAAAACAATTAAAGGTGTAAAAATTTTTACGGGCACAAAAAAATGTGCCGGAGCGAAACGCCACAAAGGTGCGAAGTACCGCCCGGCGTTTTGCGGAAGCCAAGCCGCCATTTAAGGCGGCGATGCTGTTACCGTTTGTTATGCGATGTTGGGGCGTACATTAAATCTATGCCAAAAGCAAGAAAGAAGCCAAAGCAATTGCCGGAAAACCGTCTCGCCATAATCGGTAAAAACCTGCAATCCATAAGGAAGCGGCGGGGGCTGACCCAGAATGAATTGGGAGAAAAAATCGGGCTTACCCGCGAAGCTGTGACTTCTTATGAGGCAGGAAGATCCCATCTCACTGACATTACAATTATTTATATATCTGCAGCTCTTGGGGTTTCCGTTAATGAAATCCTGGGGCTGGAACGCCGAACTGCCGAAACTCCAATATCGAGACGATGGGCAAAACGGATTGAGATTATCGAAAGTCTCCCTGAATCCGTAAAGAAGCATATTCTTCGCACTCTGGATGATTTGATAAAAGCCAATACGCGGATATCAAGTATTACAGGAGGCATATTATGAAAAATATATGCGTGTTCGGGATGGGCGGAATCGGGGGATATTTGACAGCGCGTTTTGCCGCCGCCAGAAACGCCGAACCGGACAGTATTTTTATTACCGGCATAGCAAGAGGTGAAAGTCTTAAAGCCATTAAGGAAAAAGGCCTATGCTTCCGCAATACCGATGGACAGGAAAATTTCTTTCACCCTGATTTGATAACGGATGCTTCAGGCTCTCTGAGCGGAAACGCTCTGGGCGAACAGGATATTATTTTTCTGTGCGTAAAAGGCTATGACCTTGCCGTTGCCTGCGCCGCAATCAGCCCGGTTGTCAGGCCAAAGACCGTCATTGTGCCGCTGCTCAACGGGATAGACATATGCGGGCGGATACGTACGGTTATTTCTTCGGGCATTGTGCTTCCTGCCTGTATTTACATCTCCGCCCTGCCTCTTGGGCCGGGCCATATTGCCCATGCCGGCGGCAAGGGAAACATCATCGCCGGAAACGAAAGCGGGCAAGAGTATGATCCCGCCCCGCTTGTTTCACTTATGGCAAAGGCCGGTATTCCCTTTGACTGGCAGGCCGATCCCTTCCCTGCCCTGTGGACGAAATATCTTTTCATCGCTTCCTACGGCCTCGTTACGGCAATGAGCGGAAAATCCTTCGGGCAAATTCTGGAAACGCCGGAATTGTCCGCCGCGGTACAGAATATAATCAAAGAAATTTACGCCATTGCCGAGGCAAAAGGCGCATCCGGCGCAAAGCTGCCCGATTCTGTTATTACCAGCTCTTTTGAGAACGCCCGCAATTTTCCCTATGAGGCGACAACGTCCTTTGCCCGTGACGTGCAAATTCCCGGAAAGCCAAACGAATCGGAGCTGTTCGGCGGCACGATTTTACGCCTCGCAGGAGAACTGGGTATTCCCACACCGGCAGTAAAAGCAGCCCATGATTCTATCATGAAAAAATGTTAATTACGCGGCGACTTATATTCCATCCCGTTTTGTATGACAGCAAACTTTGGAGAAATTTTATGAGAAACATTTTAGGTTTTTTAATGATTGGTTTTTTAATGTCATGCGTCAGCCCGCATACTGGCAGATCTCCTTCCGGTCAAAATCAAAAGGACATCAGGCCAAGATATTTATACCCCAATGATTTTATGGCGGACCCTGCCGCGCATGTATTCAACGGTAAGCTGTATATTTATCCCTCTCACGACAGGAGATCCTCCGGTTACTCAGGCAATACGATGGACGGCGGCGCGTACGATATGGCGGATTATCATGTGTTTTCGTTAGACGACATATTCTTCGGTGACGTAACGGATCATGGCGTTGTTCTGGCTCTTTCTGATATTCCCTGGGCAAAGGGCCAGTTATGGGATAATGACGTAGCTTACAGGAACGGCGCGTATTATATGTATTTTCCGGCAAAGGATCAAAACGATATTTTTCGAATTGGCGTTGCCGTCTCTGACCGCCCTGAAGGCCCTTTCATTCCGCAGCCGCAGCCGATTCCCGGAAGTTACAGCATAGACCCGTGCGTATTCGAAGACAACGGCAGTTTTTATATGTACTTCGGAGGCATCTGGGGCGGCCAGCTTCAGTTTTATGACGGTAACATTTTTGCCGGTTCATCAGGAAGAAACAGCTTGCCGTCCGGCGAAGCTATTTCACCCCGTGTTGTTAAGTTAAGCGATGATATGCTTCAATTCGCGGAAAGTCCCAGAGAACTGAAAATTCTTGACAATAACGGCAATCCTCTTTCAGGCGCTAACGGAAGACGTTTTTTTGAAGCGTCATGGATGCACAAATATAATGACAAATATTATTTTTCATATTCAACAGGCGACACTCACAATATATGTTACGCTACAGGCGAAAACCCTTACGGCCCGTTTACATATCAGGGCGTTATTCTGACTCCTGTTACAGGATGGACTACTCATCACTCAATTGTGGAATTCAGGGGGGAATGGTATCTGTTTTATCATGATGCCGGCCCTTCCGGCGGAACAGATCATTTAAGGAGCATGAAAGTAACCGGATTGACGCACCTTCCCGACGGAACGATAGAAAGAATAAACGGGATGAGGTAGTAATTTACAACAGGCTTGGCTGCGCCGGGATTTTTCAAAAAAAAATAAAACCTTGACTAATAAAAAACAATATGTTAAAAATTAACATAACATGACGCTCAAGCTGATATACCCCAAATGGAACAAACTGCCCGGACAGACAACATTCAATCTTCCTCCTCATGGACCTGTGGTGTTTGCCGCCGCTCTGCCCTCTGATATAGAAATTTTTTTTACAGATGAAAATGTCGAAAGTATAAATTTTGATGATGAATGCGACCTTGTCGCGATTTCCATGATGCTCAGTACCCAGGTGAAACGCGGCTGGGCGATTGCCGATGAGTACCGGAGCCGCGGCAAGAAGGTAATATTCGGCGGAATAGCGGCGATGCTGCACGCGGAAGAAACAATGGAACACGCGGACAGCGTATTTCTGGGCGAAGCCGAAACGCGCATGGAGCAGGTTATTAAAGACTGGAAAGAAAGCAAACTGCAGAAAGTTTACAACTACATGACGCAAATGCCGCCTGTTGAGGCAGTAGGACCGGCGCGGCGCGATTTGTATAAAAAAGAACTGTACAATCACAAGGGAGTGCAGATGGCAGACCTTTTTCACGCGTCCCGCGGATGCCGTTTCAGCTGCTACCCCTGCGCCGTCTCGTACCTCGGCGGCCGGTCTTTCCGTCCGCGCCCAATGGACAAAGTAATTGAAGAACTTTCGGCAATTGAAAATAACCGGCTCTTCATTGTTGACAATTCTCTGGCCCAGGACAAGGAATGGGAAAAGCAGCTCTTTAAAGAAATGATTCCCTTAAAAAAGAAATGGATCAGCCACACTATCGAAGATGATCCTCAGATACTGGAGCTGGCCGCCCGGGCGGGAGCCTGGTATGTATATCAGGCGATATATGACACATCGGACTATATTAAAGAGCGCGTTAAACGCTATCACGATCACGGAATCGGCGTTGAAGGAACAATCCTTCTGGGTCTTGATAATCAGACAGAAGACGACATAAAAAAACTGATCGATTTCCTTATGGAAATTAACCTTGATCTTGCGGAATTCACGGTGATGACTCCCTTCCCGCACACAAAAGCATGGGACGATATGGAAAGGCAGGGGCGCATTTTTGACAAAGACTGGAACCACTACAACGCGGGACAGACGGTATTCACCCCGAAACATTTCAGCGCCGAAAAACTTGCTCAGCTTTACGACAGCGCGTGGGAGACATTCTATAAAGAAGAATCCCAGGAAGAAAAAATGTTCCAGTTGTTTTTTAATCTGGTTAACCGTGAAATGGAAGACGGGACATACCGTCCAAGGAACAAGCGGCTGATTCATAAATCCTTCGGCAGGGAAGTCTAAACATAAATGCATGTACCGGAAAAATATTACGATGAGGTTTTTGAATTCAGGGGCAAATGGGATATGCCTTCCCGCTGCGGTCTTAGAATTATTAAAAAAGAAACAACAATTGTAATCGTTACGGAACTTTATCAGGACAATCCGGGCACATCGGTAACAGCGGCGGGAAAACTTCTGGCGGATCAAATTTGCCGGGAAAAGAATTTAATCCCGGAAAAAATAATTTACCTTGAATGTAATCCCGACACCAGTTCCAAATTGTCGTTTTATGACGAGGAATTCTTTGAGGTTGATTTCACTAAAAAGGATAAACCGGTTTACAGGCAGCTAAACGCCAAAGAACTTAAAGATTTATTGGGCTTTCCAGAGAGGCTGTAAAATATCGACCGTGTCCTGCACAGTGCGGGCATTTTTAAAAAGACCGGGATTTACTTTCTCGCCGATATAATCCTTCAGGATTATTACAAAGTCAACCATGTCAAGCGAATCAAGATCCAAATCATCATCCAGCAGTTTGCCCGGCTCTATCAAATCCGCGTCAACCTGAAATTCACTGCTTAACAGCTCTTTTACTTTTTTGAATATTATTTCCTTATCCAAGAAAAACTCCGTTATTGTGGTTCCTGTATCACTTGGATTATATATTATTTTACGGAAAATAGTCAATATATTTGTCCAAAAACCTGTTTTTGAATTTAGTAAAAACTGTTAACTTTCTTGACAATTAGACATTTGTACATGAAAATATATTATTCATTGAAAAAAAAGGAGGTTTTTTATGGCAAATAAAGAGCTAATTGAAAAAACCCTTAATAAAGGAGAGGGTGTTTTCCGTTTGAACCCTAACTTTATACCGCGTCCGTTCGGCGTTGAAGGAAGGCGGCTTCGCCTCCATCCGGATGATTACTTCGCCTACGGGCTGGAGCGCGGTTCAATTAAAGAGCGGTGGATGGCCTCCACGAACATTGCACAAAACGGGCCTCTGGCAGGTCCTGCCGAGGGGTTAAGTTTTGCCGCCGTAGACTACGGAAGCGAAGAGAAATTCAGCCTGAAAGAGGCGATTGAAATTTTGGGCGCGCGGGTAATCGGAAAGGAATTGATGGATAAATACGGCGGGTTTCCGGTTTTTTCCAAATTCTATGATCTTAAGACCCCCCTGTTCCACCACCTTCATCTTGATATGGAGGCCGCCGCCAGAGTCGGTAAACTTGGCAAACCCGAATGTTACTATTTCCCGCATCAGTTCGCGAGCCACACAGGCGAAATGAACGCGACTTATTTTGGCTACGATCCGGACACCGCCCCCGAAGAGGTTAAACAGCGCCTGCGCGATTACAACAAGGGCGACACCAGAATAACCGAACTTTCCCGCGCATGGAGAATCGAGCTTGGTTCCGGCTGGTACTCCCCTGCCGGCGTTATACACGCGCCAGGTTCTGTAATGACATACGAGCTTAACTGGAACGGCGATGTAAACTCGGTTCACGAGAATGTGGTTTCGGGCATTACATACCCGCGCGGGTTTTTAAACGGCGAATGCCCCGAGGACAAAAAAGACGACATCGATTATATTTTCAGCCTGCTTGATTGGGAGAAAAATACAGACCCGCACTACAAAAAACGTTTTGGCCGACCGCCAGTCACAATCGTCAAAAACGAGGATAACGAAGAGAAATGGATTTCCTACGCCAACGAAGGCTACTTCAGCGCGAAAGAACTTTCCGTTAACCCCGGCAAGTCCGTCACTGTCAGCGAGTGCGCCGCGTACAGCGTGATCTTCATCCAGGGGCACGGCAAATTTGGCGCGCACCTCTGCGAAGCGCCGGGTATGCTCCGCTTCGGACAGCAGAGCGCAGATGAATTTTTTGTATCGGAAGACGCCGCGAAAAAGGGGATTGTTATAACAAACGCAAGCCCTGTAGAGCCGCTTGTTTTAATAAAAGGATTTGGACCAAATCAAAGCGGCGCGCCGGACAAAAAGTAAAAAAAAACAGGCGCTTTTTGGAATTTTAGCGCCTGTCTTTTTTTTATAGAAGTAAATCTACCTTCCGAATTTGTCAATATACCCCATTACAAAGATCAGAATAATAAATACCGGAAGTATCCAGGCGTAGAAAAATTTGCCTACAGCCGGGAAACCAATGCCGGTTCCTTCGTTCGCTTCCTTCAGGAAACTTGCCCAGCCCCAGCCTTTTTTTGAAACGCAGAAAAGAATATAAATCACTATGCCAAGGGGAAGTAAATTGTTGGAAACAATAAAGTCCAGCAGTCCAAGAACGCCGTCTCCGTCTCCCAACGGCTGAAATTTCGACCAAACGTTCCAGCCAAGCGCGCACGGAAGAGCAAGTATACATAACGCTATGCAGTTTACAATACAGGATTTTCTTCTGCTCCAGCCTTTGATGTCCATCGCGAATGACATGATGTTTTCAAAAACCGCGACTGTCGTTGCAAGACCGGCGAATGTCATAAGAATGAAGAACAGTCCGCCCCAAAGCTGGCTTCCGCCCGGCATTGTATTAAAAACAGGCGGCAGGGTTACAAACAAAAGACCTGCGCCAGCGTTGGGAGCTACTCCGAACGCGAAACACGCCGGGAATACGACAAAGCCGGCCATGATTGCGGATAATGTATCCAAACCGGTAACAGTGATTGCCTCGCCCATGAGCTTTTTGTCTTTCTTTATATAGCTGCCGAAGATTGCCATACTGCCGATACCAAGACTCAATGTAAAGGCCGCCTGAGCCAGCGCTTCGTATACAATTCTCCAGAAGCCAAATTCTTTGAAAGCATTAAGATTCGGTTTCAGATAAAACGCTACGCCCGCTCCAGCGCCCGGAAGGGTCAGCGCCCTGATCATCAAAATAATGAGAATTACAAACAACCCTATCATCATTGAATTGATAACCTTCTCTACGCTCTTTTGAAGGCCGCCGCCGACAATTGCAAAGCCGATAATGGTAATCCCAAGCATCCAGCCGATAGTATTGGCGGGACTTGAAAGGAACTCGCCGAATAACGGACCTGCCTGCGCGGCTGTTACGCCTACAAAGTCGCCTTTAAACATTTTAAAGGTGTAACCCAGAATGAAACCGCAGATAGTTGTGTAGAACATCATGAGGATATAATTGCCGCCCATTGCCGCCCATGAAAAGAGATGCCACTTCTGACCCGGTTTCTCCAGAACATGGAATGATCTTGCCGCGCTCTTCTGGCTTGCCCTGCCTACGGCAAATTCCATCGTCATTACAGGAAGCCCCAGAATAACAACAAATACCAGATAGATAAGGACGAAAAGCGCTCCGCCGTATTGTCCGGTAACCCACGGGAAACGCCATACGTTTCCCAACCCAATCGCGCATCCGGCTGAAAGCAGGATGAATCCCAAGCGGGATGAAAAATTTTCTCTACTCATGGCAATATTATGTCTTTTTTTTGATTCTTGTACAATACATCTTTAATTTTTTTAATTTCTTTTTTCACGGGATTACATGACTTTAAATTCACTCAAGCGGCGGGAAATAGCCGGTATTGTCCCTGCCTGACCTTTCCATCAGGTAGGCTTCGACTTCGAGGGGGAGCCAGGCTCTTCCAAAATCGGTGGGAAGGCGCGAGGTATAGTTAAAACTGTAAGAGCCGGTTGGAATGACGGCGGTTGATTTAACAAGAGAGCCGATGCCCTGGGGACGGTATAGATGCATCGCGTCTCCTCCTGTTTCACGGCAAAGGTACTCAATAGCCGCAGACGCCTGCTGATCTCCTGTGATAATGGCGTTAAACACAATTCCGTTATTCGCAAGATAGGCCGCCAGTTCAGAAAGACTGTACTGTTCAAACGCCAGATCTCCCGTGTTTCCGGAGCCTATGTAGACAACGGACCTTCTTGCCGAAGCGTTTAATAAATCGGACGCGGCAAGGCGCAGGGCAAGATCAAAACGCCAGCGGGAACTGTATGCGTCACTCTGGCCGCGAAGCGCGTTTTCAAGAGACAGCTCGTGCTGTTCCCTTCGCGGAGAGACAGCCGCCGATACTACGGAAACAATTTTTGTGTTTTCCATTTCACGTAACGCGCTGGCTATGTCGCGGGAAGCCGCTGCGAAAGCGTCCCGCATGTTAACGGTTTTTTCCGAACGTTCAGCAAGCAGGGAAATATCGGCTCCGCTTCGCATGAAACCGGGAAGAAGGAATACCTGGTTTAAAACCGCTGCGCCGTCTTCCGTAAGCAGGAAATTGTTGCTGTCAAGCCCCTGTATCGGGCGGCGCAGCCTGTCTTCCACAGTCAATTCCACAGTGATATTCGGGAAACGCTCCGTGTAAACATTGCGTATCTGCACAAAAAGGCCGGAAGCAAGATCGTCAAAGCGGGTCATTACGGCGACCTCGCCGGTGTTAAAATCGGCCGCAAGCAAATTGCCGTTTCGATCCATATCGGCGCATACAAGGCGCGTTTTTTCATTGCCCGCAAGCCCCAGTTCGCGGACAGTCGCCGCGCCCGGATCGATCTGCAAAACCCTGTTGGCGTCCGCCGCAAGCATTGTCCCGTCCGGCAGGAACCGAAGGCTTTCAGGCCCTCTTAATCCGCTTACAGCAAGGCGTCCAAGATAATTCCCGTTTGGATCAAACATAAAAACCGCTCTTGAGGCATTGTCCGCGGCGTAAATTCTTCCGTTGCCTGCCGCGATTCCCGTAGGAGATCTAAAACCGGGAAAAGCCGGGTTTCTGATTCCAAAAGACAGAATAAAATTCCCGTCAGGATCAAATTTGCTGATGCGCATGTTTCCGTATTCGACTACATACAGATACCCATCCTCATCAACTGCGAGGTTCTGCGGCCCGATTAACTGGCCGCTGTTCCTGCCTCTGGAACCGATATAGGAAAGCCAGTTTCCCTGGCTGTCAAGAACGCTTATCCTTCCTCCGCGGTATTCCGAAAGGTAAAGCCTTCCGTCCTGCCCGCGGATCAAATCATAGGGTCTGTCAAAACCGTTGAGAGGGCCGCGTTTGCGATCCTTGATTATTCCGTTTACGTCTACTCTGACAATCTCATTGCTGCCGTAAGCCACTATCCACGCCGAGCCGTCGCTGTTTCCAAGTACGGATGTCGGCTGACGGTAGAGAACGGTATCTTCGTATTTGCCCGGATAGCGGCCTGCCAGAATATAGCGCACTCCGTCATCCGCGATCGGCAAAAGATACCTTCTGTTCGCGACTGTTTCAATCCGGGAACCAAGCAGCATACCTGCGCCTGTAGACCTGCCGTATATGTCAAGCGCGGCCCGCCATTGCCTTATTGCGGTTTCCTCAAAGCCGGACCTGTAGTATGCCTTGCCGAGCCAGTCAAGGATCAGCGCCTCCGCAGGCCTGAAAGAAAGAGCCCGTTCAAAAGAGAGTATCGCTTCGTTATACGCAAACCGGTTGTAGGCATGCACGCCGAGTCTGAACTCTTCCGCCGCCGACAATGCCGCAGGTCCTGTGCCGCCTGTCACAGGGCTGCGGAGAGCTTCGCCGGGCTGATTCTGCGCGTATAGGGAAAAAGAAAAAATAAAAGACAATACAGGGATTAACCTTAAAAAAAATTTCAAAGCCGCTCTCCCGTAACATGTTTAAAATGACGCATAATTTCCTGTTCTTTCGGAGCAAGCTCAAGCGCCCTGCGCAGCCATGTCCGCGCCTCGACGACTTCGCCGCTTTTGTAATATGCCCAGCCGAGCGAGTCAAGGTAGGCGGCGTTCTGCGGCCTGATATCAACCGCCCTTTTACAGAGCCTTAAAGCCCGCATTATATCCATTCCCGTATCGGCAAGGATAAAACCCATGCTGTTCATGGCGGTCGCGTTATTGGAATCGATGTCCAGTGATTTTTCATAAAGCTCTATCGCTGCTTTATATTTCTTTTGACACCACGCGGAGTACGCAAGGGTGTTATACAGAAGAGGCGACTCCATCCCGCTTTGCTGAAGCTTGTTAAGCTCAAATTCCGCCATTTTAATGCGTTTTGTAATTACATAAATATAGGCAAGCGTCATTCTGCACTGATAAATGCGCAGGATATCGCTCCCCATCGTGACAACCTGTTCAAGATAAACAAGCGCTTCGTCATATTGAGCGAGTTTCGTATAACAGAGTCCCAGGTAATAAATCAGCTCAAGCCGCTCATCTTCGTCAAAACCATCTTTAATTCTGTTTTTTAAAAGAAATTCATCCAGGGCTTTTTCCCATTCTTTTTTTTTGTAAAGGCCAATTCCCTCTTTAATTTTGTCAAACGAGCGGACATCGCCTGGTTTTTGTTCCTGATTCTCGCCTGAGTTCAGGGCTTCTTCCATGCCTCGGGCAGTCATTTATGGCTAATTCCTCCCGTTTTTGGAAGCCGGCTGAACCATTACCACGCTTAACGCCGCGTTATTTTTCCTTACTTCCGCCCAGTCTGAACCTTCGGCAGGCGTATTCCCGACTTTTCCCGCATTGGTAAAACAGTACAGTTTCCCGTCCGGAGCCGGATATGTTTCTATACTGTCATCATAATACCGCAAAGAAGGAAAAGCGGTAACAAGAGCATCGGGTTTTTTTCCGTTATTGGGAAAATTTACGTTAATAAACGTACCTTCTTCCCAGAAGTTCATTATCAAAGACAGATTTTCAGTTATATATTCGACAACAGGTTCCCAATGCCATTCTTTGGCATCGACAAGGGAAAGCGCGGCGGAGGGAACGCCGAAAATACTGCTCTGTCTGGCGGCGGCGGCTGTTCCGGAATAGACAATGTCTGTTCCCAAATTTGATCCGACATTTATTCCTGACAGAACCATATCCGGCCCGTTTTTATAATCCATTACATTATCTTTTGTCTTAATGTTTATTTCGCCAACTCCGCCAAGCAGGCCGACAATCACGCAGTCTACAGGCGTGCCTGAACAGGCCCAGGTATCTTCTTCAACCTGTTTCAGCACAATCGGCTCATTTAAAAATTCAATGGAATGGGAGGAACCTGAACGGTTAATATCGGGAGCGACAATGAAAACCCTGTGTCCCGCTCCGCGAAGCGCTTTTGCCAGCAGGTTCAGTCCCGGCGAGGAAATGCCGTCGTCATTTGTCAGCAGCACCCGCATAAGCCCTCCTGCGCTCGGGGACAACCCGGGCTCCTGTGGCAATCTTAATCTCATAGATTACCGGCCTGAACCCAAAAATTCGTTCATAATCTTCAAGACGTTTTCTGTATTCCTCGACCAGTTCGCGCCTGATAATTGTATATGTACACCCTCCGAATCCGATTCCTGTCATCCGCGAGCCGGCAGCGCCTTCAATTTCCTGCGCGCGTTTGACAAGCCAGTCAACTTCGGGGCAGCTTATTTCGTAAAGATCCCTCAGGCTTTCGTGCGAATGATAAATTATTTTTGCAAGGGACGCGATATCGCTGCGCTGCAGGGCGTCGCACGCGCCGTCTATCCTGTCTATCTCATGGACGATATGCATGCTTCGGCGCCTTATCTGTTCCGGAAAATCACCTAACACATCAAGAAGGTCTGTTGAGGCGAAATCCATGAAATCCGCTCCTTCGAACTTTTGGGAAAGAAATTCAAGACCCTTTAATGTTTCGGCTCTCCTGGACGCAAGCTCGCTTCCCGCTCCCATTCTGGGAACGCGGGAGTCTACAATAATAATGCTGAACCGGGAAAGCGGTGATTTTATTTTAATAATATTGTCTGATGAAACATCAAAAACCATGAATTGATCTTTACGCGCGAGGAAACAGACAAGATAATCCGAAGCGGAAGCGCCGCTGCCGAAGAACTGCACATGGGCTTTGTGAAGTTTCTTCGCGAGATCGTTATCGCTTATCTGAACGCGGAACAGGCTTCTTAAGGCAACCGCCGCCGCGGTTTCTATAGCCGTTGAAGATGCAAGCCCAATTTGCTGCGGGATGTTGCCGCAAAAAGAGAAATTGAGGCCTTTCATGGGATAACCCATTTCCATAAAGGTAAAAATTGCAGTTTTTAAATAATTTGCCCATCTGTCTTCACGTCTGTACTTAAGATTAATAAGAGTGCTTCTTTTGCGCTCTCCAAGATCGGCCGCGTAAAACCGGAAAGAATTGTCTTTGCGTACGCTAACCGCGACAGAAATAAAGCGGTCTATCGCGCAGGAGAGATAATAGCCGGATTCCGGCTCCAATTGAATTGTGGTGGCAGGCGCGCCGTTTGAATCAACGCCTTTTTGTTCGCGAATGGCAGGTTCTTTTGCCGCCGGTTCGCCCAAAAAATGAATTCTGCCGGGCGCTTCGGCTATAACGACATGGGATCGGTCGTTTTCAGTTTCATATTCAATTCGATGTATCTGACCAATATCCAACATTTGAACCCCGTGAAAAAATCTTGGTTTATCTTATCAAGATTAAATCTTATTTTCAATGGTGTATTATTTAAAAATATGTTGCATATTATGGTAAAAATGTTTAAAATAAGCCTGAGCCGCTTGCAAAAATATGTTATTTAATAAGCATGTGTTTTTTATTAATATCAACTTTTGATAAAAAAGATACTACTATTATTGCGATTAAAGTACAAATATAGGGAAGAGCGAGAATAAAATCCGCCGGAAGATTCCAAAAGCCCTGCGCATGGTTGGAGAAAGCTTCCGCCAGAGCAAAAAGGAAGGCGGCAAGGATAAGCCCAAATGGTTTTCTGGCGCCGAGGAAAATAATAACAAGGCCGATCCAGCCTTTTCCGGCTGACATTCCCGGCACAAAAACGCCGAGGTTAAGGCTCATGAACGAACCGCCAATTCCGCAGAGAAATCCGCAAATGACGAATGCCAGCGTCTGGTAATAAAGAGGTTTTATTCCAAGTGAAATCAGAGCGCTTTCGTTTTTTTCACAGGCGCGCAGTCTGTAGCCGAACGGGGTCTTGAATAATATCAGCCAGGAGATAAAGATAAAAAACAATGCCAGGAAAAAGAAATGAAAACCGCGCTGCTGATGAAAGGCCGCCGGATACAGGACGCTTGCGGCTGTGACCACTCCCCTTGTATTGAATAATTTTTCCAACAGCACAATACTCAGTCCGCCCGCCAACAGGTTTACCGCAAGCCCGGTAATGAATAAATTTGCGCGTAATTTAAAGGCGGCAAAAGCGTGAATAAGCGAAAGTAAAACCGCTGATACCGCCGCCGCCGGCACAGCCAGGAAAACGCTGCCTGTAAAATGAAATACAACAAGCGAAGTAAACGCTCCGGCGAGAAGAAGCCCTTCCAGAGCTATGTTGAGCGTTCCGGCAAGCGCGGGGAAAAGTCCTCCGGCGGCGGCGAAGAGCAGGGGAATCATTATGGTGACGGAGCTCTTAAGGACAGGGATTATACTTTCCATTGCCTGTTTTTCCTTTTTCGTGAGAAAATATCCCTGATTACAAGGCTTGTCGCAAGGAAGAAAATGACAGCCTGCACAATCGAAGCGGTTTCAAAATTGAGGCCGGTATTCTGCATTGCGATTCTCGCTCCGGCGCCGATCCATGCGAAGAAGAGAGCCGCCGGTATTATCGCCGGAGGGTAAAAACAGGCAATCAAGGCGACAGCAAGCCCGTTCCATCCCATTCCCGAGGAGAATTCTTTTACTGCCGCGTGATATGTGCCAAGTACGGCGACGCTTCCCGCAAGTCCGTAAAAGCCGCCGCTTACCGCCATCGCCAGAACTGTATTCAGTTTTGTATTGATCCCTCCGTAACGCGCAAATATTTCGTTATATCCCGCCATCCGAAATTCATAACCCTTCCCTGTTCCGTAAAGAAAAAAGTGAACAATAACGACAGCGGCCGCGCCGATGAAAATTCCCGTGTTAAGGTTTGACGGCTTTAAAATTAAAGTCAGCCTCATGCTTTGCGCAATCTTTCCCGTAGACTGAAGAGAGGCTGCAGGATCGGCCAGCGGGCCTGTGATAAAATAATTAACAACGGGAATTACGGCGCATGAAAAAAGGAATGTCGTTATAAGCTCGTTGGCGTCCCATTTCGCCCTGCAAAAACCGCTGAATGCCGCCATCGCGCCTGACGCAAGTATTCCTGCAACGGCCGCAATGAGTCCTCCCATTATACTGAACCGGGATAACGCGATGGCGGCGATTGTTGTTATAAACGCGCCAAGGTAAATCTGCCCCTCTCCGCCAAGGTTAAGGTTTCCGGCTTTCATTGCCACAGTAATACCCAGCGCTCCCAAAATTAACGGAATTGACGCGTTAAGCATATTGCCGAAACTGTAAATATTTCTGAACGGCCCAATGAAGAAAAAATAAAGCGTCCTTGCCGGAGTATCGCTTAATATAAAAACTATCAGTACTATGACAAGAACTGCCGCAGCAGGGATAATAATCATTCCCGGTGAAAAAACAGAAGCGCGGGAAAAATCCGCTATCCGGTTTTTTAATCCGGCGTCAGGAGGACCGCTTTGAATTTTATCTCTCTCTTTCATAATTCCCGCTTCTTTTTTGTTAACCAAATTATATATACGGTTAACGCTTTTCTCCGCTGTTCATGCATCTGCAAATTTCGTCTTTTATACCGTCTTTATTGGCAAAAACACCGGAAATTCCGCCTTTGTACATTACAATTATCCGATCCGATAGAGTGAGAATTTCATCAAGATTTGTCGAGATAAGGATAACAGCGGCTCCTCTTTCCCTGAGAGCGGCGATTTCACCCATTATAAAACGGCTTGACTTAATATCCAAACCCCATGACGGCTCGGAAAAAACAATGTAATCGCATAACCTGTTTATTTCACGCGCCAAAATTAATTTCTGCAGATTACCTCCGGAAAGAGCGGATGCCCTTTCGTTCAGGTTCGGCGCGTCTATATTGAAATTTTTTACCCATGAACCGCACAGGTTTCTTGTTTCATTTTTCTTTTTATGGAATTCATGCCTTTTATTGATTATCATGTTCTCTTCTATCGTGGCGTCCGCCGCGCTGCCTACGCGAAGACGATCCGCCGGAACGTAGGCAAGCCCCTGATTGCGCAGGGCGCGGATGCTCAAAGCGGAAATATCTTTTCCCTTATGCAGCGCCTTCCCTGACGCCGGATGCAGAAAACCGCCGAGAACCGCTTCTATTACTCCAAGTCCGTTCCCGCCAACGCCCGTAAATCCAAGAATTTCCCGCTCATTTACCGAAAAGGAAACATTATCAAGAAGCGGCCTCTTCTGCCCGTGCCGCGTAACTGTCACATTTTCAAAGGCAAGCACGGGATCTCCTGTTCTGGCGTCTTTGCGCGGGGGAATGCCCGCCGGATGCGCGGAATTTTCATTTTCATCGTTTATCATTAACCGCGCTATTTCATTTTCATCAATTTCTGACAGGTTACGGACTGCCGCAAGTTCTCCCCGGCGAATGACAGCGACGCGATCGCTGATTTGCTTTATTTCACCTAACTTGTGGGTGATAAAAATTATTGATTTTCCCCCTTTAACCAGCGATTTTAACGTATTAAACAGCGAGCTGGTTTCCTGTTCTGTCAGTATAGAGGTAGGTTCGTCAAGGATAATAATTTGCGCGTTCCGGTAAAGGAAACGGCATATTTCAAGCTGCTGCATTTCTCCCAGAGTTAAATCTTTTACTTTACAGGAAGCGTTAACTGAAAAACCATGATCGTCAATAATTTTTTGCGCTATTTTATCCGCCTTTTTCGCGTCAAAAAAGAATTTCCATTTAAGAGGTTCCATCCCCATTACAACATTTTCCGCCGCCGTATAATCTGTGAACAGCATGAAATGCTGGTGAACCATGCCGATTCCAAGCCTTTTGGCCGTTAAAGGAGAATCGATTATCTCTTTCTTTCCGTTTATGAAGATCTCTCCGGCATCGGGAGTTTCAAGTCCGGCAAGTATTTTCATCAACGTGGTTTTGCCGGCGCCGTTTTCTCCCGCGATACATAGAATCTCGCCTTTTTTTAAATCGAAAGTAATATTGTTATTGGCTTTCCTTGCGCTTCCCGGGTACGTTTTGCTGATGTTCTGCACCGCTATCATAAAATAAAATTATATTATAGCGAAGGGACAACATAATTTATCCTGCCCGCGCGCAGATCATCAAGAAAGACTTCGAATTTAACGCGAATGTCCTGCGGCAGACTGTTGATGTAGAGGGGATCGTCTTTTATAAATCCAAGATACCCCTCTTTTATTCCGATTGTCTGTGAAATTCCGTACTCTATATTTCCTGCCAGCGCTTCATTTAAGATTTCCATAACAAGTTTTTTCTGCTCCATTATGCCGCAGCCGATCACAAGGCCTTCTGCCAAACTGTATTCATTTATATTGTAACTTACGATATACGCGCCTCTGTCAACCGCCGTCTTTATCATTCCGAGGGAAGCGCCGCCCGCTATGGAGGTAAACACATCCACCCCCCAATCAATCATCGCGGAGGCAAGTTCCGCCGCTTTGTTCGCGTCCGCCCATGAGCCGATTATCCTGCGATCAAGCTCAATTTCCGGATCGGCAAGCCTTGCTCCGTCAAGAAAACCCGGCGCCATCTGCTTTGTCAAAAGCGGATATTCCTGCGCGGCGATAAAGCCAATCTTCTTCTGCGCGTTTGCGTGCCGCATTGAACTTGTCGTGACAAGAGCGGCAAGATACCCAAGGTAAAGAGACTGTTCGTACTGGTTGTAAAGGTATGTTCTTATCTGCGGATTTCCTTCGTAATGCGCGTCTGTGATAATAAATTTCTGATCGGGAAACATTCTTCCCACATTGGCGGCAAGCTGCGGTAAAGAAGGGTTTGATCCAAGCACAATATCATATTCCCCGCCTGAAACCATCTCTCCAAGCTGCTGTTCCCACTCAGCCTGATTAAAACCTGCTTCATAAATTTTAACATTTACATTTGGGTTGTTTTTCGCGAAATCAAGCGCCCCTTGCGCCATTAATTCATATGTCGGGCTTCCCGCAGTTACCCCGGTAATAAAAACCAAAACTGAAAATGTATTGTCAGTTTTTTCAGGCGCGGTATTTTTTTTACAGCCAAAAGAAAATAAAAACGCAAAGAGCAATAATACAACCGGTAACTTTTTCATAATAATATTTTAAAAAATCATGTTTTTTTTGTCAATTAAGGCATCTTTCCTGTTTATACCTGACAAAAAAATCATTATACAGCCGCGCATTTTCGGGATTGGGCTCAAAACGCCTCTGAACCGCGCACATTGCCCCAGACGCTTCCCTGTATGACGAAAATTTTCCAAGAAAGCAGGCGCCGATTACCGCAAGGCCCAAAAGTTCGGCTTCTTTCAGCGCAGGTTCCAGCGCCGGTCTGCCCGTTATGTCAGCCTTCATCTGATTTAGCGCGGCGTTTCCCGCAAGGCCTCCCGTTACGTGCAACTGTTCCGCCGCAGCGCCGGATTCTTCCATTACGGTGATAATATCCCTGATGGCGAAGCATATCCCCTCAAGCACTGAATTCGCCAATTCACTCCTGCCGGAAGACAGGGTTAAACCCCGCCACAGTCCGCGCGAAACGGAATCCCCTGCCCTGCTTCCGGCAAGATACGGCAAAAAGACAAGAGAGCCGCTGCCGGGCCCGCTTTCCTTCGCGAGCGAGAAAAATTCATGGAAACCGGAAAGCCCCAAAAGATCGCGGCACCACTGTATAGCCATGCCTGTCGTATTAATTACCCCGGATAAATTCCAGTAAGGTTTTACAGGGTGACCGTAAGACATCAGTTTTTCATGGCTGATATGATCTTTAACGCAGATATTTATTCCGTCCGAAGAGCCGGTTCTGTCGCAGATTTGCCCGGGTTCTGTTACGCCGCTCCCCAAAATTGACGCGAAAAAGTCCGGCCCTCCTGAAATAACCGGAATATTTTCCGCAAAACCAAAACGCCGCGCGGCGGAAGGAAGAATGTTTCCAAAGGGATCGCCGGGCCGGATAAAAGGAGGAAACTTGTCCGCGTCCAGCTTCAGTTTTTCAAGGACGCTATCGTTCCAGAACCAGCGGTCAAAACCATCGGAGGGGAAAACAGTTTTCGCTTCGCCTGTCAGCGCATAGGCAAGGTATTCCGGGCAGCCCAAAAAATATTTTGTTTTATGGTATAGTCCTGCTTCATCATTTTTTATACTTAATATTTTGGGAAGGAAAAAACATGAATCGACAAACCCGCCCATTAAAGCTGAAACTTCGCTTGAGTATTCCAGCAGCTTTTCCGTATTCAGACCCGGCTGAGGTTCAAAAGCGGAACTTTCGCGCTGCGGGCCTTCGTCCATCCGCGATGATTTCATTTGAGGTTCAAGCCAGAGCCATGCGTTTCCTGCCAGGGGAGAAAACCAGTCAGAAGCGTCCGGCTCTTTAAACACAGGAACAAGACTTGGGCCGTTCCCGCTTAAAACAATCGCGCGCACACCGGCGAAACCGCCGTTATGCACATTTGACTGCCGCTTTAAATCAGACAGCAGTTTATGACAGCACTCTTCAAACGCGCGCAGCCACATGGAAGGCACCGCTTCATACTTTAAACCGCATTTGTTTACAGAAAGAGCCGCCGAGGCGAATGACAAACGGTTTCCGTCAAGATCCCACAAAGCCGATTTAAAGATCGATGTTCCTATATCAATTGTAAGCAGCATACTGTAATCACACTATACATATATTGGCATGTCAAGTAGCGCGACTGTTGACAGACTGCGGTATCACAGTTGACAACATTTATTTATTTTAAAATAATTAAGGTGAATTTAAAATCCGGAGCGCATTGTGAAGAAAAAAATATTTTTATTTATGGCGGTTCTTGTCTGCATTTGCTTTCCTGCCTGTAAAGCATCCAAAGAGGACAAAAATAAAAAAGCACAAACCGCTAATGAGGCGTTAAATAAAGAGGGCGTTATGCTCAATTCCGGTATTCAGGTCCGCCAGGAAGTGAATATTCCCAATTCGCCGGAATGGATCAACGAAATTCCCCCTGATGATTTAATTTACGGAATTGGAACCGCCAAAATGTCCTCGGTATCCATGTCAATGACCACAGCGGAATTGAGAGCCAGAGCTGCCATTTTCCGTTATATTAATGATATAGCCACGGCCGCGCTCAGGGATTATTTTGCCGGCGGCGGCGATGCATCAGATTCCGCCTATCCCGCTTACATGGAAAGCGTAGCCATGAATATTTCCAATATGGAACTGTCAGGCACACGCCCGGTTAAACGCTGGCAGGCGGAGGATTCTGCATGGTGGTACCTTGTAGAGTATAAAAAATCCGATCTAAGACTCGCGTTAGCTGTAATATTCACGGGCCTGCAGTCAGAATATCCGCAATTTGACGCTTTGAAAATTCTCGGCTGCGCGGACGCGGGTCTTGCCGTGAATAACAGGCCGTTAATCAGAAACAATTAGGTTTTAACAAAAAACAGCTCTCTTATAATGTGTTCCTTTGCAAGCCCTTTTTGTTCAAATTTTGTTTTGGGCCGCCAGCTCTGCGGGGATGCGAAATCTTCGTACATGTTGCGCAATCCTGCGGTAGAGGCAAGCTGTGAAAGGGCATATTGCGCGTAATCTTCCCAATCTGTCGCCATAAACAAATAACCGCCGGGTTTCAGGCATCCCGCCATTGTTTCCGTGAAAGGCCGCTGAACAAGGCGGCGTTTGTTGTGTTTTTTTTTTGGCCAGGGATCGGGAAAAAAAATATGAATTGCCTCCAGAGAACGCGGCGGTATCATTTTTTCCGTTACCGGCGCCGCGTCATTTTCTATAATTCTGACATTTAACAGACTTCTCTTCTCCATTTCCCATAACAGCCGCCCGATTCCGGGACGGTGTACTTCAATGCCCAGATAGTTTTTTTCCGGATTGGCCGCCGCTATTTCTGCTGTTGCAAGCCCCATGCCAAAGCCAATTTCCATTGTAACGCCGTTTTCATTGCCAAAAACATCTGAAAAATCAATATTATTTTCACTGAAGGGAATAATAAATTTATCAGCGGATGAAGCGTATGCTTTTTTTTGGGCGTCCGTAAAATGCCCGGCGCGTATCACATAACTTTTAAGCATCAGTAGATAGATACGACATTTGTATAAGCGCCGCAAAAATTCGCTTCATCCTCGCTCCAGAGAGCGGCTGTTCTCGCCGCAGGGGGAAGATTAATCTGCGAAACGCTGCCTGTCAGCGAAGGTAAATTGATTGTCGTCAAATAACCGCCGCTTCTGTCATAACAGATCAGGCGATTCACAGGCCATTGCGATTTAACCGTATAGTAACCGTCTTTAATTTCAATTTCCGGGAAGGGGAAACGGACAACTCCGTCGTAGGTAAAACTGCGCTCCCCTTTCTCACCGCCCTTATTTACCAGAACCGCCCGGTATACGCCGCGGGGAAGGGTGTTTTCTTTGGCGGCGATGGCGCGGCTTCCTATCCATGTTTTTCCGTCCTGCGTGTAACTTACCCATTCATCGCTTGTAAGACGCCAGCGAAGCTGATCGCGGTCGTGGAACAGGTACAATTCATCAAGATTTTCAAGCCCGTCTTCATCTTCTGGAATAATAAAAAACGAATATTGCTCACGCGGTCCTGTTTCAGTCTGATAGATGACGAGTTGAATAAAACCGAAAGTAATCTCGGGTACTGTCCTTGAACATGATGAGGATATAAATATTAAAGCCAAAATAAAAAGAATCAAAAAACAATGATTGTCTTTTATTTTCATTATATTAATTATATTATAAATGGCTGGAAAATGTCCATAACGGGCGCTGACTAAAACCGAATTTTATGATAACCTTGCGCAATGAACATCTGGTTTGCGACAAACAATGCCCATAAAAAGGAAGAGCTTTCGGCTATTTTAAACATTCAATTAAAAATACCGTCAGAAGAAGGAATTGAGTATGATTGCGATGAAACAGGCGTTTCTTTTTATGAAAATTCACTATTAAAAGCAAAGGAACTAAAAAAACTTCTTGTCAGTAAAGGCAATGAAGACGCTGTAATTGCCGATGATTCCGGCCTGTGCGTTGACTGTCTTGGCGGCAGGCCCGGAATATTTTCGGCGCGTTATGGAAGCGTAAACGGACAGGAGTTGAAAAGCGCTGAACGCAATCTTTTGCTTCTTGCCGAGATCGGCGAAAATCCAAAACGAAGCGCGCGTTTTATATGCGCAATGACGCTCCTTGTCAATAATGAAAAATTTTTTATCGTACAGGAAACAATCGAAGGAGAAATTGTAAATATGAGCGAAATAAAAGGGGAAGGCGGTTTCGGTTACGATCCGGTTTTCCTGATTCCGCAGCTTGGCCGCACTATGGCGCAGCTGTTACCGGAAGAAAAAAACATCTTGAGTCACCGGGGAAAAGCCGGGAAACATATTGCAGCTATATGTCAAAATTTAAATTTAATCCGGAATTAAATGAACCGCAGATACAGGCGGTGCGGGCAATTGAAGGGCCTGTCCTTATAATCGCCGGCGCAGGCTCCGGAAAAACAAGGGTTATTACCTACCGCATCGCGCATATGCTGGAGCGGGGAATTCCCCAATCCTCGATTCTCTGCCTGACATTTACAAATAAAGCGGCCGGTGAAATGGAAACAAGGGTTAAAGAACTTACCGGCAAAAAAATGCAGAGTTTGACTGTCAGCACATTTCACGCTTTTGGACTTAAAATTTTAAAAGAAGAATGCGAACTTTTAGGTTACAGAAAAAATTTTTCTGTTTATGATGAAACGGACAAGATGGCCCTTATTAAAGAATCGCTTCGTGAATGCCGTATGAATTTCCACAAGGTTGACATTTACGCTCTTGGACAATTTTTTTCAAGGATTAAAACAGGAATGGTTCAATGGAACGAGAACGCCTCCATGGAACCGGTTTTTAATGAATACCAGCAGGGATTGAAAATTTTTAACGCGGTGGATTTTGACGATCTTCTTGCAATTCCGCTTGATTTGCTTGAGAAACATGGGGATATCGCATTAAAGTACCGCAAAAAGTACCGTTATATCATGGTAGACGAGTTTCAGGACACAAGCCTTATCCAGTACAGACTGATGAGGCTTCTTGCGGATTCGCAAAACGCCAATATCTGCGTTGTCGGGGATGACGATCAGTCCATTTATTCCTGGCGGGGAGCCAATTACGAAAATCTTTTGTTGTTTGAAAAGGATTTTCCGCAAAGAAAAGAAATTAAACTTGAGCAGAATTACCGCTCCACTTCCGCCATACTGAACGCGGCCAACGGAGTTATTTCACATAACACAGGCAGAAAGGACAAGAAACTCTGGACAGGCAGGCAGGCAGGCAAACCCATAACCCTGTTTTACCCTGAAAATGAAAGCGCCGAATCTGATTTTATCGCCGCCCGGATCAGGCATTTAATGATCATGGAAGATTACAAATACCACGATTTCGGCGTGCTTACAAGAACAAATTCGCTCATGAAAAACATCGAAGAGGCATTCCTGGCGGAAAACATCCCATACCGCGTATCGGGAGGAACAAGTTTTTTTCAGCGAAAGGAAATCAAGGACATTATTTCCTATATGCGGATAATCGCCAATACAAGCGATGACATCAGTCTGTTACGTGTCATCAACACGCCGAGGAGGGGCATTGGAAAGACGACAATTTCGGCGTTAAGCGACATGGCAAGAAAAAACCGCTCAAGCATCTGGGACTCCATTTCGCGCCTTAACCTTGAACGCTCGGCAGGACAGCAGGGTCTTTTCGCGGATCATAAGGCATTAACGGAGCTTGACGGGTTTTCCGTAATGACGGAAAATTTTAAATCGCTGTTTCTTGAACGAAAGGGAGAAAACGGAAAACCCTGGAAATTATCCGGCTGCGTCCGCGCGCTGGTTGATAATATCGACTACTGGGGCTACCTTGTTATCGAGCACGGCAAAGATGAAAAAAAAGCAAGGTGGAAATACGGCAATATTGAATATTTCATTAAAATGATAGAAAACTGGGAATCTGATCCTGACAATTTAGACGCCGGGCTTTACGCGTGGCTTAACAGGATCAGCCTTATCACGCGCGATGACGGGGAAGACGATAACAGGGGCAAAGTAAACCTGATGACAATTCACGCGGCAAAGGGGCTTGAGTTTCCTGTTGTATTTATCGCCGGCGCCGAAAAGGGTCTTATTCCCCATGAACGCAGCGTTGTCAGTGACAGCGGGGAAGATGAAAAAGAAGACAACGGAAGCGTTGAAGAAGAGCGCCGTCTTTTTTATGTCGCCATTACAAGGGCGAGGGAACTATTGTACATAACATCCTGCCGTAAACGCCGCCGTCTGCAGAATGCCACCGACTGCTGCCCTTCCCCGTTTCTTGAAGAAATACCGGCACAGCTGATCATGCTCTGCGAAAAGGAAAAAGACACGGAAGTTACAGGCGAGCAGGAAGACATTTTCATGGAAAAAATGAAGGCTATTTTTGACAAGCCGCAGTCAGAGCGCGGGAAATAAAATAACCGCCGAAAATCACAATGAAGCGGTCAATAAGATTGACCGGGAGACGGGAGAGAATGTCCATCGCCAGAACAGGAATCGACCCCTGAAAAAACCATTCCTTAAAAGCGTCTTCGGCGCTGAATGCCGGTTTGATGTTTGGCAGTACCGTGTAGAAAACATAATCTATCAGTCCGCCGAGAATGCTTATGGCGATGCAGACGATGATGTACAGCATCATGAGCCGCGCCAGAATGCTTATAAAAACCGCGCGTTTTCTGTCTTCATTTAACGTCCGTATTTTTACAGCGGCGGGTTTTAAAATAAATATGATAATTACTTCGGCAATGCTGCATAAAATGAACGGGGTGACAATGTCGTCCTTTACCGCAAAACCAATTACCCATGTAAGAACAGCGGTAACAAGTCCCGGAATTAAACCTGCGTAAAAGGTAACTGCGGCGGTAAATACGGTATCTACAAATAACGGCAGTTTCAATACAGGCACGAGCAACGGGTGAATGATGGAATTTAAAGATGCCGCCATGACGCATAAGGCGGCTGTTCTGACCGGCGTAATCTTTAGAAAACGGACGGGATTTGGACTTAACACTGGAAAAGTCTATCATAAAAAAATGAATGCGCCTATAATAAAAATATGGAAGCGCAGTATTTCGCCGCAGGAGCGTATTTTTCCCTTTTACTGGTGCTGGTCTTTTTTATTACGCTTTCATTGATTTTGGTTTATTCCTTAAATAAGGAACTGAAGAAATCCCTGAGCCGGGAAGAAGAAGGCTCTGTTTATTCGCGGGCTATCCTTCTTGCCCAGGAAGATGAAAGAATGCGAATAAGCCGGAAACTGCACGATACTGTGGCGCAGGATCTGTGGCGGCTTTCGTTTCAGACAGAAAGCATAGATAAAGCCTCGGACGCCGCGGAACGGAAGAAACTGTGCGCGGAGGTTGTCAGGGGGCAAAAGGAGCTTATGCGGCTGGTCAGAGGCATTTGCGATAACCTTATCCCTCCGGATTTTCAGCGCAGGCATTTTGACGATTCGCTGAGGAACCTGTGCAATAATTTTGAACAGCGCACCGGCATTAAGTGCCGGCTCGTTATTCAGGATAAACTTTTTTTGAATCCAGGAGAAAGCGATATACAGCTTCAGTGTTTCCGCATTGTGCAGGAGTGCCTGACGAATATTGAAAAACACTCAGGAGCCGCGCAGGCATCGGTACTTATCAGAAAAAACGCGGAAGGCGAACCTGTTATATGCGTTTCGGATGAAGGCAAAGGCTTCAGCCCTCCCGGCAAAGATTCCTGCCGTAAGCTGCGCACAGACGGACACTACGGGTTATGGAACATATATGAACGCGCCGCCTCATTATCAGGCGTTGTCACGATTGAAAGCGAAGCCGGGAAAGGCGCATCGGTAACATTGCGTTTAACAGGAGGCAGTTCATGATCAATATTGCGCTCATTGACGATCACCCTCTGGCGGCAAGCGGCATCGGCGCGTGGCTTTGCGCCACAGGCCGCTTCGCAATCGCCGGAACGGCGAGAACTCTCAATGAAGCCGGTAATCTCATGGAAAAGCTGAACCCTCTGCCGGAAATCGTTATTCTCGACGTATCGCTTGGGACAGAAGACGGCTTTGATTTTATTCCCGCGCTGGAAGATATTTGCGCCCAAAAAGGCGTGGAAAGGCCCTGCATTCTGGTCTGTTCAATGTACGAAGACCCTTTTTTGATACAGCGCGCGCTTGATTCAGGCGCAAACGCATACGTGGCAAAGTGCGCGGAATCTGAAGAAATAATCACGGCTATTGATAAAATTCTTGCCGGAGACCTTTACGTCAACCCAAAATACCAGATACAGACGCCCAAACGCGCCTGGCAGATGCTGACCAGCCGGGAAAACGAAATTGTATCTTTGATAAAACAATCCCTCAGCAGCCGGCAAATCGCCAAACGCCTTGGAATCAGTATCCGGACCGTAGAAAACCACCTGGCGCATATTTACGAAAAAACTGAAACATGTTCACGGGAAGAACTGCTGGAACTGTAGTAATAATGAACCGTGCGTAAATTACTCATGACAGATTAAATTTCCCAACTTAAAATTATCAAAGAACAGGTTCTCAAACATGAATTTGTTTTTTTTTGGGAAAATTCAAGGAGAAAATTATGAAGAAAAAAAGTAAAGGGGCATTGTCCCTGGTGGCAGGCATCATGCTTGCCGCAGTTCTGGCGGCCGGTTTTACCGCCTGTGATGACGGCAACGCAAATGTAACATTTACAGTTATATTTGACGCCAATAACGGCAGCGGCACGCCTCCCGCTCAAATGCAGGCAAACGCCAATTCCGCCATAACCCTTCCCGATCAGAGCGATCTTGCAAGAAGCGATTTTATCTTTGACGGCTGGAACACGAGTTCCGCAGGTACGGGAGCCAATTACCCTGCCGGTTCTTCCTATATATTAACCGGCAATACTACCTTATACGCCAAATGGAATACAGCCGCCTATACTGTTACATTTGACGCCAATGACGGAGACGGCAAACCGCCCAATCCAGCGCCGGCAAGCGCGGGTTCCGGTATAATCCTTCCCGGTCAGGACAGCCTTATAAAAAGCGGCCATACATTTGGCGGCTGGAACACAGAGGCTGACGGTACAGGAACCAATTACTCCGCCGGTTCTTTCTATTCCGTGAACGGCAATATTACCCTGTACGCCAGATGGGATATCACTTCTTCCTATTCCGTTATAGGCAGTATTACAGTCGGCGGTTCAATGTACGAAGGTACGATATCCGCGAACCAGACTCACTTTATTAGGGTAAGTTTTGACGCAGGCAGTACCTACAGAATATACTGGAACGACAATGATAATACTGATTCATTGAACGCTGATGTGCGTGTTGGTTTGATTAAGGAATCAAATTCTTCAACGGTTCAGCCTGTTGTTGATAATACCGGTAATAATGCTTTTATTTACACTGTTTCGCCGGGTGAAGGCGGTAATTATCTGATGGCAGTGCAGGGTTTTTATTCCGGCGGCAGGTATGACGCGGGAGTCATCTGCATTGCCGGCACTGTTACAGTTAACGGCGATATATATCAGGGCAGCTTAATTGCGGATCAAACGCAGTATGTATTGGTAAGTTTAGATGCAGGCAGCGCTTATAAAATTTCATGGAATGATCGCGATAATCAGTCTGGCTCATCGTTTACTGATATACATGCAGGCCTTATAAGAGAGTCAACTTCCGCAGTAGTTCATTCTTTCGTTGACAACCGCAGCACCAATGCATTTATATACGCTGTTCCGTCAGGGGCCGATGATGATGATAATTACCTGATAGCGGTACAGGGGCTTAGCTCTTCGTTCAGCGGCAGATATGAAATAAGCTGTGAGTCAACCAGCGACAGCATAACCGCCTGTTCAGTTGTCTTTAACGCCAACAGCGGCAGCGGTACGCCTCCCGTTTCGATGTCGGCAAGCGAAGGTTCTGATATAACCCTTCCCGGTCAGGGAAACCTTGCAAAAAGCGGTAATTTTTTTATCGGCTGGAATACAGAAGCTGACGGTACAGGAACCAATTACCCTGCCGGTTCAACCTATACCGTAACCGGCGAAATTATTCTGTACGCAGAATGGGATACAGCCGCCCCCTGTGCTGTTACCTTTAACCTTAACGGCGGCACAGGTTCGGCTCCCGGCCAGATAGCAAGAGGCGCAGGTTTGAGCGCAACCCTTCCCGGCCAGGGAAACCTTGCAAAAAGCGGTTATATTTTTAACGGCTGGAACACAGAAGCTGACGGTACAGGAACCAATTACTCAGCCGGTTATTCCTATACTGTAACCGGCAATATTACCCTGTACGCCAGGTGGGAAACTGCCTATACAGTTACGTTTGACGCCAACGGCGGCACAGGCGCGCCTTCTGAACGGGCAGTTATGCTGGATTCAATCATATCCCTTCCCGGCGAGGGAAACCTTACAAGAAGCGGTTTTGTTTTTAACGGTTGGAACACAGAAGCTAACGGTTCAGGAACCAATTACCCTGCCGGTTATTCCTATACTGTGACAGAGAATGTTACACTGTACGCCAGGTGGGGTAATATTGCCACGCCGACAGGGCTTAAAGCGGAAGCTATTTCATCATCAGGTATATCATTGTCATGGAACGCTGTACAAGGCGCTTCCGGTTATTATGTGTATATAAATACCAGCAGTTCCGCTGCCGGCCGTACCAAATCAGATTCGCTTAGTTCTACTAACAACATCACTTTAAGCAACCTTTCAGCAAACACTACATATTATTTCTGGGTAACAGCTTACAACAACAGCGCAGAAAGCAGCTTGTCATCGTATGTTTACACGAAAACTTATCCGGTAACTTCAACAATGGAAGTCACTATTGCCATGTGGGATAGTTATGGTGACGGCTGGAATAATAATGCAGCTTTGAGAATAAGTGTAGATAGGACAAATCTGGCAACAAACGCCAGGATTACCAGTGGCGGCACAGGAAGTTATACATTTAATGCTAGGGTGGGTGAAGTTGTTGAACTATACTGGGTTAGTGGCGGTCAATATGATTATGAATGCGCCTTTGCTGTATATTACACCGATAATGCGCCAAACCCGTCATTTAACCCTTCATCAGGAACGAGTGATACCAGTAAATTATTGGCTTCTAAACTGTACAGTCCTTCAGGAGTTGTTGGTAACGGAACTCTGATGGGTTCGTTTACAGTAGGTACTATTATGAAAGAAGACTTTGAAGGAACTACTCATTCATTTACCATCGTAAATGGTACACAGACCAATAAATGGTGGGTAGGAACCGCCACTGCTGAGAGCGGCGCGAAGTCTGCCTATATTTCCAATAATAGCGGCGCATCAAATGCATATACTATTACTACTGCAAGTACGGTTCATATGTATCGAGACGTGACATTTACGGCAGCCCCTGTTTCAACATATACGCTTAGTTTCGATTGGAAAGCCCAGGGAGAAACTACATCATCAACTCTTTATGATTATTTAACGGTATACCTGGTGGACACATCAACTTCAATTACAGCCGGCAGTCTGCTTAATGCTACAGCATTGGGAACATTTAATTTGGGCGGCAGTTCAGATTGGAATCAGGCAACCATTGATATTCCTGCATCAAATAATGGAACCACAAAACGTCTGGTGTTTACCTGGCGCAACGATAATTCGCAAGGCTCTCAGCCGCCAGTTGCGATAGATAATATATTATTAACGAGGTAGAAAGGCTCCAATGGAGGTGTCCGAAAAGCTGAAAAACTTCTTCGGACACCTTCATTAATTAATTTAAAATGCGACATTGCACAAGGGAGGCGCCTGTTCAAGCACTCTGGCTATTACGCGGTGTCCTTCAAGTAAAAGATCAGGATCGCTTTCCAGAATGGAGAACGCGTCTGTCCGGGCGCGTATAAGCTCATCCGCGTCACGGACAGGGTTCGCTATTCCAAGCGCAAGGTAACCAGATTGTTCAGTCCCCGCGATCTGGCCCGGACCGCGCATCTTTAGGTCTTCTTCCGCTATTATAAAGCCGTCGTTGTTTTTAAGCATAACCAGTAAACGTACTTTCGCGTCTTCGGTATATTCGTCACTGTAAACAAGAAAACAATAAGACTGATCCTGCCCTCTGCCCACGCGCCCGCGCAATTGATGAAGAGCGGACAGTCCGAACCGCTGCGCGTGTTCAATAACCATGCAGGTCGCGTTGGGCACATCTACTCCCACTTCCACAACGCTGGTAGCGGCGAGAATATCAATTTTTCCCCTGTAAAAATCATCCATCGTTTTTCGTTTAACGTCTTCATCCAGTTTTGAATGAATTAACGCGGTTTTAAATTCGGGGAACACTTCTTTCGCAAGCCGCCGCGACATGGAAACGGCGTCTTTTAAATCTTCTGTGCCTTCAATTAACGGATAGACAAAATAGGCCTGCCTGCCTTTTTCCAGCTCCCTGCGTATAAAATCATATACCCTTCTTTCGCTTGATTGCCTTGCGAGATGAGTCTCAACAGGTTTTCTTCCGGGAGGCATATCTTTGATGACAGAAACATCCATGTCGCCGAAAACTGTTAAAGCCAAAGTGCGCGGAATGGGAGTCGCGCTCATCATTAACAGATGGGGATTGCCGCCTTTTGTCATTATCAGAGAACGCTGCATTACGCCGAAACGGTGCTGTTCGTCTATTACAACCAGTTTCAGATTTTTATACTGCACATCCTTCGAAAAAAGAGCGTGTGTGCCAACTACGATATCTATCTCCCCTGCGCCAAGGTTTTTCAGCAGCTCTTTTCTTCCCGCAGCTTTTATATTTCCTGTAAGAAAAGCGATGCGGCATCCCAGAGGTTCAAGAAGACGGGCCGCGTTTTCAGCGTGCTGGCGCGCCAGCAATTCTGTCGGAGCCATTATCGCCGCCTGCCCCCTGTCATCAATAGCGCGTAACGCGGCTAGAAAGGAAACAAGGGTCTTTCCCGATCCGACATCTCCCTGTAAAAGACGCGACATCGGCGCGCCGCTGCCCATATCAGAATTAATATCAGCCGCGGCTTCAGTCTGTCCGTCCGTCAGCTTAAAGGAGAGTCTTTCCGTAAGCCGCGCCTGCAAAGGCGTAAACTGCGCTTTTTTGCCGTTTTCCGGCGCAATATTAACATTTTTTCTTTTACGCCTTTCAAACGCCCTTTTCCCTGCCATGATTTCCAGATAGAAAAGTTCTTCGTATATCAATGTTTTTTTCGCTTTTTCCAAATCGTCCAAGGAAGACGGAAAGTGAATATTCTTTAACGCTTCCTTTTTTGAAAAAAGCCCGTATTTTTCAATCAGTTCATCAGGAAGCTCGTTTTCTATATTGTTAATGCAGCTCTTAAGCGCGTTTGCCATAAAAAGATGCAGTTTATTCTGTTTTAAACCGGATGTCAGCGGGTAAACGGGCAGTATTCTTTTAAAACCGGCTCCGGATTCATATGGTTTTGTCTCAAATGAGCTTGAATGAAGCTCTCCTTTTTTATTGTATTTGAAACTCCCCCAAAGGTAATGCCTGGAACCTTCGGCAAGCTGTCTGTCAAGCCAGGGAAGCTTATTTATATAAAAACATATTAAAACAGCCCTTCTGCTTTCATCTTCAATATTCACTTTCAGCGCTTTTGCCGATTTGAAAAAAAAATACTTCCTTGAAATAACAGTTATAACGGTACACACGTTTCCTGTTTCAAATTGATCAATTAAAACGCTTTTGCTGCGATCTTCCCAATCCCTGGGATAATAAACAAGCAAATCCGCGGCGGTGTTTATTCCCAAACGGGAAAGCGGTTTAAGACTGGCGCTTCCTATATCGCGTATTGTATCAACAGAACCGGCAAGGGAACGCAGAAACATCAGAACGGCAATCCGGACAGGAATCTCACAAAAACCGGAATTAAAATTTTACCGCCTGCCCAAATTGCAGTTAACAGCACAGCGGGGATAATAATGCCTTTCGGAAAAGTAACGATCTGATCTTTAAAAAGAAGCCGGTTAATTTTGAATAAAACAGGCCGTGAAACCGAATCTACCGCCTGCCAGAAAACATTGTAAATATCGCGGTTTGTAAGATACGCAATAAGGCGCAGGATTATAATTAAAATAAAAAAACCCAAAATAAAGGATATTACAGACCATAATGACTGAACTATAACAGCCATTATGCCGAAAATTGTAATTCTGTTTCTGCCGGAAACAGCGGATAAAATATTCTGAAGCAGCGAAAGAGCCGCGATGCCCGCGACAGGAGAAAGATCTATATTCGCGAAACGCAGGCTGAAGTTCCTGCGCCACCAGTCAAGATACGGGTCTGTAATGCGGGATAATATTTCAACCGGTTTGCCTGTTACAGCTCCGGCAAACCAGGAAATCATGATACGGATAAAAATCAATAATGTATAAATGCCTATCAATGAAATCAAAAAATTAAAAACCGTCTGCACTAAACCCTCCATGCGTCAGCTACGCACTCAAATTTTTTTATAATGTCAATATCATCATTTTGTAAAAAACCTATACCTGCGCCGGCAAGGATTACTTTTTCTTTTGTTCCGCCGTCTGTCAGCGGAACATGCAGATATAACTGACAGCCGCCGCTATTATGCGCAAAATAATCCCTGAGAGGAAGCAGATTTTCATCGTTTTCAGCGGCGGTTTCTTTTAATCTTATGTGTATTTCCCTTGCTTTTTTTTCGGGCTGTTTTTCAGGTGCGCGCGCCGCAGGTTCTTCTCCCGCAGCGGCTTTTCGCGAAGCGCTTCGGCTCAGGTAGGGATAATCGGCGATGCTGGAAACCCTGAAAGCGGGTTTTAAAGGATTGCGATCGCCCTGAGGATCTATGCTTCCTTTAAGCGCCATTATTTCGTCCAGCTTAAGAAGATGACGGCATTCGGCGTAAATCCTTGAAAAAAAGACAAGGTCAATCTCTCCTTCAAAATCCTGCATCACAGCGAATGCCATTTCATTTTCATTTTTATCTTTAAATTCCCTGAGCGTTTTCAGGTAACCTATTACCGTATAATTGCCTTTATCCATATTCGCGATATTGGAACTTTTAAGATCCGCCATATAAAGCCAGGTATTCCTGTGCATTTGAATTTTCTGGTTATTCTCTTCCGTTTCTCTTATCGCGCTGTCAATGTTCTGCCTGTTTATAAAATCTTCCGCTATAAAACTGTATTTTTCTTTGTCTTTCTGATAATCTATTTTTCCCCGTAAAATCGCGACTTTGTCAACTTCCAAAAAATTCCCGCATTTCTCCCACGCCGCGGAAAAAAAGGTAACCTCAATTTCGCCGTTATAGTCCTGTAGCGAGGCGAAAGCCATTTTTCCGCCCTTTGATGTGTTAATGATTTTTAATGTTTTGATTATTCCCACAAGAATGCAGTTTCCTGTAATTATTTTTTCCAGTTTTCCCAGATTAACATTTACTGTTTTATTCCAGATTTCCCTGTATTCATCCATTGGGTGTCCGGAAAAATAAAACCCCAGAAGTTTTTTTTCCAGATTTAATCTTTCTTCCCTGCCTGCCGGTTTAAATTCCTCATATTTGAATTCGGGTATTTTCAGATCAGATGGATCTTCAAAGAGATTTGATTGTCCGAATTCCTCATCTTCTTTCTTTTTTAAAGCGTATTCCGCAAGCCGTTCAAGATTCCCGGCAAGCGTTTCGCGGGTAATTCCAAAACTGTCAAAAGCGCCCGTTTGCACCAAAAGTTCAATTACTTTTTTTCCGGTAATTTTTATATCTATTTTGTCAAGAAAATCCGTAAAACTTTTATAAGGTTCCTCCTGTCTCCCGCGCACAATTTCATCAGCGGAAGCTTCTCCTACTCCCTTAATTCCCAGAAGACCGTAAATAATTTTTCCGTTAACAACTGTAAAATGCTTGCCGGATTTATTAACGCAGGGAGGCTCAACGGAAAGGCCCATCTTTCTCGCTTCGTCTATGCATTTTGAAAGTTTTTCGTTATCTGCGCTGTTAATTTCGTTTGTCAGGTTAGCTGCCATAAATTCAGCGGGGAAATTCGCTTTCAGATACGCGGTATGATACGCGATTACCGAATACGCCGCCGCGTGGCTTTTGTTAAAGCCGTACCCCGCAAAAGGAACAAGCATGTCATAGATGAAACCTGCTTTTGATTCCGGGAAACCCTGCTTTGCGGCTCCTTCAAGAAAAGGAATTTTTTCCTTTTCAAGAATTTCCTTTTTCTTTTTTCCCATTGCGCGGCGCAGCAGATCCGCCTTTCCCATACTGTAACCGGCGATTATTTTCGCCACTTCCATCACCTGTTCCTGGTATACGATTACGCCGTATGTTTCTTTTAGAATTCCTTCCAGGCTTTTATCAGGATATGTGATAGGCTGTTTTCCGTTCTTTGAATCCACAAAACGCGGAATATTCTGCATTGGTCCCGGCCTGTACATGGCATTTAACGCTGTCAGGTCTTCAATTGAACCGGGTTTTGTCTGCTTAAGGATATTCTGCATTCCTTCGGATTCAAACTGAAAAACCTCAAAACTCTTTCCTTCGCCCAGCATTTTAAAAGTCGCTTCATCGTCTTCTTTCATATCCTTTACGCAGAAACTGCTGTATTCGCCCTGGCGAAGACGGATTAGCTCTTCTGTATTTTTTATTACGTCCAGGGTTTTAAGTCCAAGAAAATCCATTTTAACAAGACCGCAAGGTTCAAGATAGTTCATGCTGTACTGCGTTGAGATCGCCCCGCTCCTGCCGGTTCTGGCATCATCGCGTTCCTGATACAGCGGAACCAAATCAATCAGCGGATATTTGCCGATAACAACGCCGGCGGCGTGAAGCGATGAATTCCTGTTTAAGCCTTCCAGTTTGCGGGCAAGTTCAAAAAGTTCAGCGTAACGCGGATCTTTTTCCAGTTCCAGCAGTTTCGGTTCGTTTTCAAACGCGCTTTTAAGCGTAATATCCTGGCCCTGCTGGCCTTTGGGAACAAGTTTTGTTATTGAAATCGATTCCGCAAAGGGAATCCCCAATGTGCGCGCGACATCCTTTAATACGGCTTTGGCTCCAAGCGTTCCAAAGGTAATGATCTGCCCTACCCTCTCTTTGCCGTATTTTCCGGTAACATAGTTTATTACTTCTTCTCTTCCGTTATTGGCAAAATCAATATCGAAATCCGGCATGGAGATGCGTTCGGGATTTAAAAAACGCTCAAAAAGCAGATTGTATTTAAGCGGTTCAATGTCCGTTATGTGAAGAGCATAGGCTACGATGGAACCCGCTCCGGAACCGCGGCCAGGGCCAACGGGGATGCCTCTTTCCCTTGCGTATTTTATAAAATCCCAGACAATCAAAAAATAGCCTGTAAACCCCATGCTGATAATTGTATCAAGTTCATATTCGGCTCTTTTCCTTATTTCTTCCCGCCGGTTTGTGTTCAGTTCTTTTTCATAACGCTCCGCAAGCCCTTCTTCGGCAAGATGGCGGAGATACTCGTCCGCGCGCGCTGCTTCACCGGACGATGCGCTTTTAAAACTCTCCGGAATGCGGAAATCCGGCAGATAACGCGGCAGCTCCTTTACGCTGATGCCGGGAACATCCGTTTTACAGCGGCGCGCGATACGCGCTGTGTTTTCAATCGCCTGAGGGTAACCGCCGAAAAGCTGCGCCATTTCATCGCCCGTTTTAAAGTAAAACTGATCCCCATAGTATCTTTTTCTTTTTTCTTCGGAACGCAC
The DNA here is from genome assembly GCA_031256445.1 of Treponema sp. Classification (GTDB taxonomy): domain Bacteria; phylum Spirochaetota; class Spirochaetia; order Treponematales; family Breznakiellaceae; genus WQXQ01. The sequence goes on from JAIRQN010000038.1 coordinate 36,150, forward strand.
TTTACCTGTGCCTATGCACAGCAGAATATCATGGGCTGTATAATCTTCCCTGTTAAGATAGTGCACATCATTTGTCGCCGCCAAAGGAATTCCTGTCCTGGCGGAAATTCCAGCGACAGCTTCATTAATGTCTTTCTGCGATAGATCGCTGCCTCTTAACCCTCCCGAGGGAATGCCATGATCCTGAATTTCCAGGTAAAAACACGGTTCTCCGTTTTCGTCATAGCCAAACAGATCGCGGTAATAAAGGGCTTTACTTTGCGCGTCATCTATTTTTCCTGCCTGAATTAAACGCGGAATTTCCCCTGACGCGCACGCGGAAAGCGCGATAAGCCCTCCGTGATATAAGGAAAGAATTTCTTCGTCTATTCTTGGCCTGAAATAAAAACCTTCGGTATATGCGAGAGAACAAAGCTTAACAAGATTAAAATAACCTTTCCGGTTTGCGGCCAGAAGAATCAGATGGTAATACCTGTTTTCATGCTCGGCGCCTTTTTTATCAAAACGCGAACCGGGAGAAACATATACTTCGCAGCCTATAATCGGATTTACGCGGAAAATTTTTTTTTCAGTTTCATTTCCGTCTGCATTTTCCACAACGGTTTTTTTACAGGCCTCGATAAATTCCATAGCTCCGAACATGTTGCCGTGATCTGTCAGGGCAAGATGAGTCATGCCAAGTTCTTCCGCCCTTGTGACAAGGGATTTTATCGAGACAGAGGCGTCGGCAAGAGAATAATCACTGTGAACATGGAGATGGACAAATTCAGTCATTTACATTGTATTTTAGCTTGAAATACAATAATGAACAAGGCTACTTCCATCCCTCAGGGAACAGAATCACCGTCACAGGACCGCCTGCAAGCATATCGCCGCAAAGAGAGCGCACATCGCCTGCTGTTACGGAATTTATTACCTGCGGTCTGTCATTGAGTCTCGCAAGCGGCGTATTGTACAGAACGGCTGAATTCGCGTAACTTTGCGCGATGTACAGGTTTCTTTGCAGCGAATTTTCATGCTGTTTAAGCAGCGCCTCTTTCGCTTTATTAAAAGTATCCGTATTAAGCGGCTGCCGGGTTAACATTGTAATCCTTTCAATAACCGCGGCTGCCAGTTCATCGGCGCGCGCCGGGCTGCAGTTAAAAAAGGCGTTAATGGTATATTCGCCTGACGGTATCACATTAACTGATGCCCCGCAGGATATGGAATAAACGCCTCCCAGTTTCTCGCGAATCTCGTCCGTAAGCAAAATATCAAGATACTCTGTCAGGACAGCGGCAGTCTGGTTTCTTTTTTCGTCAAACTCCGAAGGGCCAGGCGTAAACCACGCCAGAAATACCATGCTCCTTTCATCCTGTCCCTTGTTAATGATTTTTTTGGTTTCCGGGGCAGGACGGGTTATAACAGGATCTGTCCATGAGTTCATTGAAACAGCAGCCGGAATTGAAGCGATATACATTGCCAAAAGCTCCCGCATCTGGCTTATATCGAAATTCCCGGTAAAAACAAAAGTATAATCAGAGGGATTAACACATCTTTTAATAAAATCAAGCGCCTTGTCAACCGATACCCTGTCCATGTCGGCAAGTTCCAATGGCATATAACGCGGATGGTTATTATAAATTGTTTTGGTCAGTTCGCGCGAAAAGACATTCTGAGGATCGTCATCCTGATGAATCAAATTCGTTCTGTACTGATCTATCATCGCGGCTACCGCCCTTTCATCCAGACCCGGTTTTGTAAAATACAAATGAATCATTTCAAAGAGGGTTTTTAAATCCTTTATTGTGGACGATCCCTGAAAACCCCTGGTGTTGGACGATACAGAAAACGACACGGACACCTGTTTGCCGGAGAGCTTATTTATCAATTCGGTGTGCGAATACGGGCCTAAACCTGACACGCTGATCATTTCTGACGCCAGTTTTGCGCTTACAATATCCTCAAGAGGCGCGTTATTTGTTCCGCCGTTTGCGATGGCGTACATGATAATTTCGTTGTTTTTATTGGATGTTTCCCTTAAAATAACCTCAGTTCCGTTGCTTAAAGAAAGAATTTTGGCTCCCGTCTGCCCGTCTGCTTTCTCATCAATAATTTTTCCGGGTACGGGCGGCCTTTCCAGAAGATCGCCGGAAAGCGAATCAGATTTTCTTTTTTTAATCTTCGCTTTGGCTGTTTCGTTAAACACGGCTTTTATTTTTTCTTCCGAAGGAAGGTTTTCACTGTCGGCCTGCGGAGCGATTAAAAAAACAATGCAGTCATTTGTTTCAAAATATTTTTTTACAGCCGCCGTTATTTCTTTAAGACCTATTGCGGGAAGCATTGAATTTACAGCTTCCATCTCCCATTCAATGTCCGCCATATCTTCCCCATGTATAATGTGAGAAGTGAAATTCCTGATATACAGGCGCGATTCCCTTCTGTCTTTCTCTGACAGCTGATTTTCCAAATAGGAAACAACATTTAATTTAGCCCTTTCAAGTTCGCTTTCCGTAAATCCGTAACGGCGCATCGATTCCTTCTCCAGCAGAAGTTCTCTGAGCGCCGGCTCGGCTTCGCCCGCTTTCGGCTGTGTTCCAAGTGTATAAAACCGCGAGTTTGACGACCAGTTCCAGCCTCCGGCCCACGCCTCAATTGATTTCGCGTCCGGATCCAATGACAGCTCCGCAAAGCGCCGGCTGAGCATGTCGTCAATCAGGTAATCTATCAAAGAATCGCGGTAATATGCGAGCGTGCCCCTTTTTGAGCCTTCCTTTTGCCTGAAATAAACTGAAAAGCTTGCGGCTGTAAGTTCGGGATCTGTAATAATCTGCACACGGAAATTATTTTTTTTGGGAGGAGGCAGTTCGTACAAGGGCCTGTTAACAGGCTCCTGCGCAGCGGGCATATTAAAATGACGCGCAAGATCAGCCTGCAGCGCCTTTCCGTCAAAATCGCCTACAAAAACAAGCGCCATATTATCGCTTTTATACCACCGGTCGTAAAACGCTTTTAACTGTCGCGATTGGGCGTTCTCTATTATATGAGAAAGTCCGATTACCTCGCGATCAGCGTACGCGGAGCCTTCAAAAAGAACCGGCATTGTTATTTTACGAACCCTTTCCATAGCGCCTAACCTTGTGCGGAATTCTTCAAGAACAACAAGGCTTTCGCTTGCCACGTCCTGCGGAAGAAAACTTACCGCGTATGTCCAGTCGTCAAGGATCGCCAGCGCCTTGTCCGGTATCTTTTTGATTCCGTCTTTTTCTTCGACAGGAACGTCAAAATGATAGACTGTTTCATCATAATAAGTGTAGGCGTTGGCATCAGCTCCGAAACGCATTCCCAGCGAGCGCAGGTATTCAATCAGTTCCAGTTTGGGGAAACGCGCAGTATCGTTAAACGCAAGATGTTCAACAAAATGGGCAAACCCCCTTTCATCGTCATTTTCCAGCACTGAGCCGGCGTTTACAACAAGCGCGAGATGGGCCCTGTTTTCCGGACGCTGATTTTCCAGGATATAATATTTCAATCCGTTTGGAAGAGTTCCGGTTAACGCTTTTTCCGTAAGCGGAATTTTATCACTGCCGTTTCCCAATCCCGCGAAATTACGCGTTTTGTCACCGGCGCATGCGCAGGCAAGAAAAATAATAAATAACAATCCAATAAACGAAATAATTAAATGTCTGGCGTATATTTTCATATTTTCAATATATCATAAAAACGCGGTAACCGAAAGCTATTAAAAGCTCATGCTGCGAATTATCCATAAAAATGTTTTAATAATCCATAAAAACCGGCGCTTTTTTATTGCGCAAGCTGCCTTGCGGAGGCAAGATCGTCCGCTTCGGCGTCCCTGTAATCCGAGATTTCCTTTTTATACCCGGTTAAACGTTTTTCTTTTAATTTTTCTATTGCTTTAAGCTCTTTATACGCTTCCAGATACTCGGCGCGCTTTTCCTCGACAACAATTTCCGCTTTAGCCGCCTGTTCAGTAAGGTTCTGAGCCTGTCTGTCCAGCCTTATGATATAATTGTCCCAGACAGGCATTTGCAGCGGATCTGTAAACCTCTGAGCGGCCGCGCCGTGGCGCTTTACAGCGGTTTCCTTTATTTTGTTTTCAATTTCCGCAAGAATGCCTATTGCCTTTCCAAGTTCGTTTTTGCATTCATTTTCCCTGAATTCCCTTAAATTCAGGACTTTCTGCAAAGGGCCGAAATCAAATCTTTTCATGCGTATTCGTTAAATGACATTAACGCCGGGCATTTTGGAAAAAAGAGCCGCTACGCTGTTAAGCGCATTTGCCGTGTCCGCTGCCGCAGGCGTTTTTGTTTTTTCAGGCGCTGGTTTTTCCCTGCGCGCAAAAGATGCGAGCGAAGCGAGTTTCGCGTTGTTGTCTTTCATTTCTTCAGGCGGAATTTCAATCCCCGCTATCTGCGACATTGCTGTAAGCGTCTGCTCCAGAGGAGACGGCTCATCCATGTCCTGGATTAAAAATTCTTCAATAGGTCCGTGTTTGGCAATCGCGTCGTCGGTAGCCGGGTTTGTTCCCTGACGGTAAGCGCCGATATTGATAAAATCCTCGGCTTCTGCGTAAGCCGCCATGCTCCTTCTCAATACGCCGGTTACGTTACGTGTCATTCTGCCCGATACGTCAGGCGCGAGGCGGGATATGCTTTTAAGCACGTCAATCGGCGGAAAATGATGGGCCTCGGCGAGCTTTCTTGAAAGGACAATATGGCCGTCCAGAATACCGCGCACCGTATCCGCTACAGGTTCGTCCATATCATCGCCGTCAACCAGAATTGTATAAAAACCCGTAATGCTTCCCTTGTCCGAAGTGCCCGACCTTTCCAGAAGTTTCGGCATGGAATCGAACATGCTTGGCGTATATCCCCTTTGCGCCGGAAATTCCCCGGAAGCAAGGCCTATTTCCCTCATGGCGCGGGCAAAGCGCGTAACAGAGTCAAAGAGCAGCATTACGTCATTGCCCTGATCGCGGAAGTATTCCGCGACCGCGGTCGCCACATATGCTCCTCTTAAACGGGCAAGCGGCGGCGAATTGGAAGGCGTAACAATCAAAACGCTCCGCTCCAGCCCCTGGGGGCCAAGATCCTTTTCTATAAAGTCGTTTACTTCCCGTCCGCGCTCGCCTATAAGAGCGACAACGTTTACATCCGCAGTTGTGTTACGCGCAATCATTCCAAGCAGCGTGGATTTGCCGATGCCGGAACCGGCGAAAATTCCCAGGCGCTGGCCCTTGCCCACGGCAAGAAGGCCGTCTATCGCGCGCACTCCGGTTGTAATGCGCTGCGTTACGCGCTTCCTTTTAAGCGGATCGGGCGGACTTGTAAGGGCCGGATACATGCACGATGACGCGACATCGCCTTTTCCGTCAATCGGACTGCCGAACGCGTCCAGTACGCGGCCCAAAAGCCTGCCGGATACCGGCACTTCGAGCCGGGTACCAAGGGCGATTACCCTGTCTCCAACTTCAATTCCATCGGTTTCATCATAAGCCATCAGTTGAACTGTTTCATCTTTTAATCCAACGACTTCGGCCCTTATATGACCTTTTCCCTTTGGAACGATAATTCTGCATATTTCTCCGATTACAGCCGAAGGTCCGCGGCTTTCGATCAATAAACCCTGCACTTTAGTGACTTTGCCTGTGCATTTTATGGGATCTGTCCGCTGCGTGGATGCTATGTATTTTTCAAAAATTGCCGTTTCCATAAAGCCCCCCACTTTATAAACCGCCTGTTATTTTCTATGTCTGCTGGTCAGTAATTCTTTTGCCGACGTTCTCAAGCTGCCCGGCGAGTTTTTTGTCTGATTCCCTTTTACCCTTTGTGGCCATAGTCGCGATTGCGGCCAATGCCGCCGAAGCGGTAAGAGCGGCGTTCACTCCGGCGGAAAGCTCCGGCGTTTCTTCGGCTTCCCCGCTGGATATGGATTCTTCCGTATCCATCAATGTTGAAGCCGCCGCAAGTTCGGTATTGAGGCCGGCGGTCTTGATTGCGGATACCGGCGGATGCAGGTCGGCATTCGATTTTATGGGAGAAATCTCAAGAATTTTATTTTCCAGTTCTGCAAGCTGGCTGAAGATACGCGCGTCTATTTCGCCGAAATCAGTTTCGATAATACAGCCGCCTGAATCCACGCAGTTATCCTCTACAACATGAATTGTTTTAACTCCTTCGAGCATATTGATAAATTCCTGTTTATGCTCGGTGGTAATTTTTAAATCGTTCATGTTTACCTTTATGATGACTTCCCCCCTCGATTTTACCTTGCGAAGAGCCTGCACAACATTCGAAATAACCACATTGCGCTGATTTTCGGATAAAATTTTTACCACTTTGCGCGCGATTAAAAGAACCAGATTGACAATTTCCTGTTCGCTTTCCGAAAGAATTTCCGCTCTTTTATCCTGGGCGCGCTCAAGCACAACCTGCGTTCTTTCTATCAGGCGGTCTACTTCCGCTTTCCCCTGCGCATAACCTTTTTCGTATCCGTCTTCCCTGCCCTTATCCTGGGCATCTTTGCGTTCTGTTTCCAGAGTCTGCCTGATTTCTTTCTCGATTTCAGCGGCTTTTGTTTTCGCTTCCTGCACAATGCGCGCGGCTTCCTGTTCAGCCTGCTGTTTTAAGGCAGCCGCGTCATCATTTTTTATTTTAGCTTCCGACAGAGCGGTATTGTTCGCTTCCCTGATGATCCTTTCAGCTTCCATTTTGGCGGCGCTGATCATTTTTTCTTTTTCAGATTCCCAGCTGAATTTGAACAATTCCGCTTCGCGTCGAAGATCTTCCGCTGTAGGCCCTGTGTATACTTCGACATTGCCTGTTTCTTCGGTTTTATCCTCAGCGGGAGCAATGTTGGAATGTTCCTGATACGAAGTGGGAGAATCGATAATAACCTTATTGTTCGAATTCACCAGTTCACCTGGCCTGAAAACAGCTTTAAGCATAAAATACCCTCTTTATACCTCTATACAACCAGTTCGTCCTCGCCTGCGCGGGCAACGACGATTTCGCCGGTATCCTCAAGATGCCTGATAATGGATACAATTTTCTGCTGGGCTTCCTCAACGTCTTTAAGACGCACAGGCCCCATGTACTCCATATCTTCCTTGAGCATACCCGCGGCGCGTTTACTCATATTCTTGAAAATCTTGTCCTGCACCTGCGAGTCAACAGACTTTAACGCTTTCGCGAGTTCCTGCGAATCGACTTCGCGCATAACTTTCTGAATCGCGCGGTCGTCGAGCATGACAATGTCTTCGAATACGAACATTCTCTTCTTGATCTCTTCGGCAAGCTCGGGATCTTCGTCTTCAAGAGCTTCGATGATCTGCTTTTCCGAAGCGCGGTCAACAAGGTTGAGAATTTCAACGATGCTTTCCACGCCGCCTGCCGCCGTGTAATCTTCGCTTGACAGCGATGAAAGTTTCTTTTCAAGAACCCGTTCCACTTCGCGCAATACTTCAGGACTGGTTCTGTCCATTGTAGCGATACGGCGGGCTACGTCGCTTTGCACCTCATTGGGCAGATTTTGCAGAATGGTAGACGCCTTGTTGGGCTCAAGGTATGCCAGAATAAGGGCTATCGTCTGCGGATGCTCCTGCTGAATAAAGTTTAAAAGGTGCGCCGGGTCTGTGCGGCGGATAAAGTCAAACGGACGCACCTGAAGGCTTGATGTAAGCCGGTTAATGATGTCAATCGCCTTCTGACTGCCAAGTGATTTTTCCAGAAGTTCCCTTGCGTAATCAATGCCGCCTGAGGAAATGAACTGGTTTGCCATCATCATTTCCTGGAATTCCTGGAGGATCGCGTCTTTTTGCTCCGAATCTATTGTCTCAAGCCTCGCGATTTCAAATGTCAGAGTCTCAATCTCGTCTTCGCGAAGGAACTTGAATATCTCCGCGCTTATTTCTGAACCTATTGTAACAAGAAAAATCGCGGCTTTCTGGCGTCCTGTATATTCTCTCGCTTTCTTTTTGCCGCCTGCTGCCGAGCCGGCCATTGATCCTTTTGCCATATTTTATTCCTCCGCCAGCCATGTTCTGATTAGGTTGCCAGCGTCTTCCGGATGTTCCTTTGCCATGTTTATTACGCTTTCCATCAGCTCCATCCTTGTGCGCTCTTCCACAGATATGGATACGTCCATACCTTCCTGTTCCGCTTCAGCCATCGCACTCTCGCGGAGCATCTGCTGCCGGCGCGCTCTCTCTTCTTCCGCAAGGCGCCGCCTTCTTTCCATTTCGCGGGAGATCATCCTGAACAATATGAACCCAAACAGCAGCAATGTCAAACCTGATATAAAAATAATGATTGTTGTCTGCATTTGCTTCTTTTTAAAGTAAGCGTCATCTTCGGCCTTGAACTCGGCGGAGCGCTCGAAGGCGATATTCTGCACTGTAACGGAGTCTCCCCTTGCCGAATTGTAGCCGATTGCGTCGCGTATCAGATCTCCGGCCTTGCGCAGGTCTTCCGCAGGCACAGGAGTATATTCCCTTTCAATGCTGCCGTCTGTAAGGATAACCGGTTTTCCCTTTTCATCGTACTTTATTTTCCATTTTCCGTCTATGTTTACGGAAACCGTTACGCGATCAATCTGCGGGCTTTTTTCTTCCTGGATAAGCCGCTGGTTGATTTCTTCGTTGTGCGTCCTTGTGGTTGAAGCCACTTTTCCGTAAAGATTTCCCATGTCCTTGAATGAAGGAGGAACCTGCCCTTCTACGCCGGCAGGGCCTTCGGGATTAAAGCCCGTTCCTTCCCATTTTGTCTCAGAAATTGACTCTGACAGTAAAACAGAAGGCACAATTAATGAATCGTCATACGGAAGTCCCGGAGTGCGGGGTCTTATTGTTACGGGAAAATTTTCCTTTGTGTCAATCTTCTTTTTGGACATATCCATGTCAATTTTAATATTAAGGTCCTTCACGCGGTTGGAAGAAAAAGTATGCTGCAAAGCGGTCAACACCAGGCCACGGTATTTTTTTTCAAGATCAAGAACCATTTTGCTTTCAAGCTCAATTGTTTTTAGCCTGTCAAATTCCGCAAGACCGTCAAAATCGTTAAGTATATTTCCGTAATTGTCATTAATTGTTATATGCTCATCACGCAGTCCTTCAATCGCGAATTTTAACAGTTTGTGAATTCCTTCAATTTTTTTCCTGTTTTGGGTAATATCGCTTCCGGGTTTGGGCGTGATAATAACGCTTGCCGTTACGGGATTTTGATCCGAAAGGAAAAGTTCTTTGGGCGGCCATTCGACAATTACATTCGCGTCGTCAATATCGTCTATGGATTTGATATGCTCCGCGATCATTTTGGTCTGCGCGCGGCGGAAGTTCACCTTGCGTTCAAAGTCGGTAATTGTCCACCGTTCCCTGTCAAAAACCTGCCAGGGGTCTGTCCCTGACGGAATAAGGTCTTCCCTCGCCAGAATCGCCCTCATCCTCCGCGCTGTCTGTTCATCGGCTACCTGTACTATGCCGTTGGCTGTAACGGCGGATTTTACTCCTTCCTGATCCAGCCTGAACATGATTCTGTCCAGCGCCGCTTCATCCGTAATCGGCCGCGAAATAACCGGCACCATAACAGGCGACGCCGATACCCTGAACAGCGCGACAACGCCGGCTATGCCGACTATAACAACCGCGGCAAGAATTACGCGCTGCTGCATGGTCCAGCCTGCCCACAGACCCATCAGTCTGCCCAATAATTTTTTGAAAAATTCGTTCATATTCCCCTCCCGTTTATTTAAAAAATTATCTTGTATTAATTATATCTCTCCAGCTTTGTACAAGCCTTGTCATTATATTGCGCGCAGTGCCCATCGACATGTTGGCCAGCCCCTGCGCGATTGTAATGTCATGAACATCAACCGAGTCAGGGTTGAGAATCGCCTCTGTTTGCAGCTTGCTTACCTGGTGCTGCTGACTTGATACTTTATCAAGCGCCTGAAGCATTGCCTTTTCAAAAGAAGCCGCCCCTGTTACGCCCTGCGCCCCTATTTTTTCCTCAAGCGCCATCAGTTTATTCCCGCTGCCAAAATACGGGCTGTCCTGCGGCAGCATATGTTTAGGATGAGAGCGGTTCATCACTGTCGCGTAATTTTTGGCGGCGTCCGCGCTTATATAAGCATCGTTACTGAAAATTTTCATAATTCCCTCCCAGGAAAATCTTCTTTATAAATTATCTTGAACCAATGCCCAGCGCGCGCTGGAACATGGCCTTTGATCCTTCTATTATCGCGGCATTCGCCTCGTATGAACGGGAGGCGGAAATCATATCCACCATCTCGGTAACAATATCCACATTCGGCATTTCTACATAACCCTGCCTTGGGCCTGAAAGAATCGCGTCAGGGTGAGTCGGATCGTAAACAAAGCGCGGTTCCGTCGAATTGTCTTTTTGAATTTCGGCGACCCGCACTCCTGTGCCAATTCCGTTATCCATCGACTGGGGCAGAAACGGCGATCTCCAGTACGGGCTTTCCGCGCGCGGCCTCATGATAACGCGGCTTCTTTTATAGGGGCCGCCTTCGCTGGTCCTTGTCGTGTTTACATTGGCAAGATTGTCGGATATTACGTCGAGCCTTACCCTTTCGGCGCTTAAACCTGTTGACGCTATATTAATTGAACTGAAAATTCCCATTTATTTAACCTCTCAATACCTGATTAATCTGATTGAATTCATGATCAATAGATTGCGCGTAAAGCATGTAGCTCATGTAATTTTCCAGAGCCGCGTTAATCTCTTGTTCCGGATCTACGTTGTTTCCGTTGTTATTGTATGAGCTTGTGTAATCCAGAACCCTACGAATCTGCACATCCCTGTAATCCCTGTCCTTGTGATTCGGAATATGCTTTGGATGCGTCATTGTCAGTTCCAGAGCCGGTTTTTGCTTCTCGCTGTCCAGCGCCCGCTTAAGCTCGCTTTCAAAATTTACAACTGAGCGTTTAAAATTCGGCACATTCGCGTTGGCGAAGTTATTTGCTATCACAGAACGTCTTACAACGCTTGCGTCCATCGATCTGTGAAGAATATCCACTGTTCTTGCAAAAGTATTCATTAAAAACCTTCCTCCCTGTTCATTTTTCGGCAAATTCTGAAAAATACTATAATTTTCATAGTATGTACCGGCCTAAATCCTGATCTTTTACGATATCGGCGAGCTTTTCATTTACATAATCCACTGTTATATCAATTTCCGTAGGTGAAATATCTGACGCTTCAAAGGACAATTCCTCCAGAAGCGTTTCCATTATTGTGTGAAGCCGGCGCGCGCCGATATTCTCAAGTTTAGAATTGACCTCCGCCGCGAGCGAGGCTAAATGTTCAATTGACTGCGGCGTAAAGGTGATTTTTACTTCTTCGGTAGCCAGAAGTTCTGTGTACTGCTTTATCAGCGCGTTTTTCGGCTCTGTCAGGATGCGCAAAAAATCATCTTTGCCCAGGGAATCCAGTTCAACGCGAAGGGGGAATCTTCCCTGCAATTCGGGGATTAAATCCGAAGGCTTGCTGACATTAAAAGCGCCCGCCGCGATAAAGAGGATATGGTCTGTGTTAACCGGCCCCCATTTTGTGTTAACGGTCGCGCCTTCGACAATGGGAAGAATATCGCGCTGCACGCCTTCGCGCGATACGTCATGACCGCCTCCCCTGTCTCCTTTAACCGCGATTTTATCAATCTCGTCGATAAAGATAATGCCTGTCTCTTCCACCCTCTGGCGGGCTTCATCGCTGACCTTGTCGCGGTCTACTAATTTTTCCGCTTCTTCGGCTTTCAGTATCTCTTTTGCCCTTGCCACATTTACCACTTTTTTCTTCTGACTGCCGGATAACATTCCTACAAGCCCGGAAATGCTGGCTTCCAGATCTTCCATATTCCCGCCCATCATTTCAAAAACGGGATATGACGGGTTTTGGTTTACAATTAATTCTACCGGCCTGTCGTCAAGTTTGCCTTCGCGGAGCATTATGCGCAATTTTTCCCTTGTTGTTTTGAATTTATCATTATCGTTCCTTTTTTCTTCCGCCGGCATTTCCCCGGCGGTTTCTGTATCGTTCATGTATTGCGGGTTCTCATCTGCCGGCTCTGCGGACATCGCGGTCTTTTGCTCTTCGCCGTCTGCCAAAAGGCCGTTACCGGTTTTATCCGCTGACTGTTTATTTCCTTTTAATATGGGAAACCCTATCTGCAAAGTAGTCCCCACAATGCTTCCCCCGAAATTTTCAGGAGTTATGGCAAAGGCGCCTGCGGGACGCACTACTGGACCCGGTTTTGCCGTTTCCCTGTGTTTTTTGGAATTATCAGGAAGCAGCAGATCAAGCAGCGCCTCTTCGGCTCTCTTTTCAGCTTCCTGCGTAACCGCTTCCTGCATTTCCTGTTTAACCATCTGAAACCCGGCTGCCATAAGGTCGCGAACCATGGATTCAACATCGCGCCCCACATAACCGACTTCGGTATATTTTGTCGCTTCCACTTTCAAAAAAGGAGAACCGGCAAGTTTGGCAAGCCTTCTTGCGATTTCAGTTTTTCCCACTCCCGTGGGTCCTATCATCAGTATATTCTTGGGGGCGATGTCTTCGCGCAGTTCCGGATCGAGTTTCAGCCTTCTTATCCGGTTGCGAAGCGCTACAGCGACAGCCCTCTTCGCCTTCTTCTGGCCGACAATATATTTATCAAGTTCGCTTACAATTTCTTTGGGAGTAAGTTTGTTCATTTTATCGCCCGCAAGCCTGCTATCTTTCAGCATAATTCCTCCAATGTTATCTGCATATTTGTATAAATGCAGATGTTACCTGCTATTTTCAGGCTTTTTTCCGCTATTTCAGCCGCGCAAAAGCCGCTGCCTTCAAGAAACGCAAGGGCGGCGGCGTAGGCGTAATTGCCTCCAGAGCCTATCGCAAGAGCGTTTTCCGCAGGTTCGATTACATCTCCGGTTCCGGAAATTAAAAGCGTCTTTGAAGCATCCGCGACAAGAAGCAGCGCTTCAAGGCGCCGCAGGGTGCGATCCATTCTCCAGTCTTTGGCCAATTCCACAGCCGCTCTTAAAAGGTCGCCTGAATATTCTTTCAGTTTTGTTTCAAAACGATCAAAGAGGGTAAATGCGTCGGCGGTAGCTCCGGCAAAACCGCAAAGCACTTTGCCGTCCATAAGGCGGCGCACTTTGCGCGCGTTGTTTTTCATTACCGTCTCTCCCATTGTTACCTGACCGTCTCCCGCCATGGCGACCCTGCCGTCTTTTCTTACCGCGATTACAGTCGTTGATCGAATCCTCTCTCTGTTTTTATTGTTCATTCATGGTTCCTTTTTTTCGCTCCTCGCTTCGTATTCCCCACTAACCATGAGGATGCGCCTTTTCATATACTTTTCTCAGTTTCTGCATATTCACATGCGTATAACGCTGCGTGGTAGAAATGCTGGCGTGTCCGAGCATCTCCTGCACAATCCGCACATCACAGCCCGCGTTTACAAGATGCGTGGCGAAACTGTGGCGCAGCGTATGGGGATGGATATTTTTTCCGGCTCCTGACTGCTGCGCGTCCATGCTTTGCGCGTAACGCGCGATTATCCAGCGCACGCCGGCGATTGAAATGGGATTCCCTTTCCTGCTGATGAAAAGAAATCCTTTCTTTTCGTTTATGCCTTTCATCCGCAGCCGCGCGGATCTGTGGGGAAGATACTCGCAAATCGCGGATTTCGCCTCGTCAGAGAAAAACACATAACGCTGCTTTCCGCCCTTTCCTGTAATTTTCGCATTTTCCATGCCGCCGCCGATATTTTCCATGGAAAGGGAAACCAGTTCTGATATGCGCAGCCCTGCCGAATACATGGCCAGAATAAGGGCTTTATCCCTTTGCGGCCAGAGAATTCCGGAACTTTCGGGCAGCGCCGTAAATTCCGCCATTTCATTTTCCCATAACACGGAAGGCAGCCTGACAGGCATTTTAACATTGCGCAAAGCTGTGCACGGATTATCCTGCCTTTTATCAAAACGCATCATCCATCTGTATAACCCCCGCAGCGAAGAAAGATGCCTGTTAACGCTGGAAGCCGCCATATTTTCGGCGCTCAATTCCGCGATAAAACTCTGCACCTCACAGGCATGCGCCATCTGCGGCGCAATTTCATGATTGGCGCAGTAATTCGCATAACGCGCAAGATCGCTGCGGTAAGCATGCAATGTCTTGTCCGCGCAGCCCTTCACAGCGTGCAGATATGAAAGATATTCTGTAATTAAATCATTGTTCACTCTTTACTCTTCTCCATCCGCGCTGTGAAGATAATCGCATTCAGGGTTTATGCAAACCTTATGCGAACCGTTTTTCTTGTCATATTTTTCCACCATGAAATATCCGCACTTGGGACAATCCTGATTGATTGGCTTGAAGTGGCTGATAAAATCACAATCGGGATAATTTGTGCAGCCGTAGAATTCCTTGCCTCTGCCTTTGGTCTTGCGCGCGACAACATCTCCCTGGCATTTTGGGCACCTGGCAAGCGGAATTGATTTTGTATTCCTGCACTCGGGAAACCCGCTGCACGCGAGAAAAAAGCCGAAACGGCCCAATTTCTTGACAAGCGGCTTTCCGCATTTTTCGCAGATATAATCGGTCGCTTCATCAAGAGCGCCTTTATAAGAATCGATATTGGCGCTGACGTCATCCACGGCGGTTTTGAACGGCTTCCAGAATTCCCTGATCATTTCCGGCCAGCTTGTCTTGTTTTCCTCTACATCATCCAGTTTTGTTTCCATGGAAGCGGTAAAATCCGCGTCTACATAGAGCGTAAAATGTTCCACCAGCACGTCGTTTATCAATTTGCCGAGGACTGTGGGAACAAGCTGTTTGTTTGAGCGCGTAACATAATAACGGTCCAGCAGGACTGATATTATGGAAGCGTATGTAGAAGGGCGGCCTATTCCTTTTTCTTCCAGCGTCCGGACGATGGAAGCGTCTGAATACCGCGCGGGACCCTGGGTAAAATGCTGTTCGCTTCTGAATTTATCAACTTTTACCTTATCGCCTGTTTTTAGTCCGGGATAATGATTTCCGCTTTCTTCCTTTGAAGCAAGCAGTTTTAATACCCTGTAAAAACCTTTTTCCAGCAGTTTCGTCCCGCTTACGCGGAAAAGGCCCTCGTCACCGCCCGATACCACTTTTATATCAACGCTTACCGTCCTGCTTTTGGCGTTGTTCATCTGGCTTGAAACAAATCTTTCCCAGATAATCGTATAAAGACGCATTTGATCTTTTGACAGGTGCTCTTTTATGGATTCGGGGGTATATTCGGTATAGGTAGGCCGGATCGCCTCGTGCGCGTCCTGGGCGTTTTTTCCTACAGCATACTCAACCGGTTTTTCGGGCAGTTCGTTCGGGTAATTTTTGCCGAGCCATACGCGCACATCTTCAAGCGCAGTTTGCGAAATACGGACGCTGTCCGTGCGCATATATGTAATCAAACCGACTCTTGAAGAGCCGATGCTTACGCCTTCGTACAACTGCTGGGCGACCTGCATTGTCTTGCGTGAGGTGAAACCAAGCCTGTTCGCGGAGGTCTGCTGCAGCTGCGAAGTTGTAAATGGCGGTTTGGGCCTTATGGTCTTGTCGGTTTCACGCACATCGTTTACAACGCATTCTTTGTTTTGAATTTTTTCAATAATATCTTTTACGTCATTTTCGTTTTTTAATTCCGGTTTACCGCCGTTCCAAAACACAAGCTGCGCTGTATAAACAGTCTTGCCGGATTTAAAATCCGCTTCCAGCGTCCAGTATTCAACAGGAATAAAACTTTCAACTTCTCTTTCGCGTTCGCAGATAAGGCGCAGCGCCACAGACTGAACGCGGCCGGCCGAAAGGCCGTTTTTTACTTTTTTCCACAGAAGAGGCGAAAGATTATAGCCTACAAGCCTGTCCAATACGCGTCTGGCTTTTTGCGCCGAGACTTTCGCTTCGTCAATATTGCGCGGGTTAAGAACCGCTTCTTTTACCGCCTGGGGAGTTATCTCGTTAAAACTGATCCTCTCAATCGGAACCTGCTGCGTTTTGGCGGTAATCGCGTTCCTTAAATGCCAGGCAATCGCCTCGCCTTCGCGGTCATTATCGCAGGCAAGCAGCACTTTACCCGATTTTTTGGCGTCTGTCTGAAGTTCCTTCAGTATTTTTGCCCGCCCGCGCACGGTAATATATTCCGGTTCAAAATTATTATCAACATCGATGGCTGTGCGGGATTTGGGCAGATCGATTAAATGTCCCATAGACGCTTTAACATTGTAGGAAGGTCCCAGGTATTTCTCGATTGTTTTTACCTTTCCAGGAGATTCCACGATAACAAGAATCTGCTTCTCCTGTTTTGGCTTTTTCTTTTTTGTTTCAGTCATTTTCATTTTCGCCTTTGCTTTCGTTGATATATTCCATATTCCATTTCTTAAGAACATCAGCGGCCGTATTAATTATCTGCGCTCCGTCGCCGGCCAGTTTTACGGTGCCCCGTTTATCATATAAAATGCCGCGCTGCTCCATTGCGCATGACGCAACCCAGACATCTTTTCCGTGTTCAAGCGCGAAACCGGCT
>JAIRQN010000021.1 GCA_031256445.1 Treponema sp.
TTAGACCTTAAAAAATCCATACTCTCTGACAGCGTCAGAATATTTGAACAAAAATCTTCTTTGGAGTTTACGCTGGAAGTTGATATATCAAAAATCGCAATCTGCGAATTTATCGAAAAGCTTTCGCGGGAAACAATGTTTTCTGATATAGCGGTTAAAGAACTGCCAATGGAAGAAATTATCACCCAAATTTATAATGAGAATTTGGAATATTTGCAATAATTACAGAATACAAAAACCATGTGTTTGCCGGCTATTCACGGGAATGCTGGGACGATGTAGGGAATGATCAATTTATCTTTCTTGACTGGTTGAAACTAATGAATAAATAATATTGGACTTGTTCTATAACTGAGGTTATCGAACAACTCTATTATTGAAAAAAATCACAGGACAGAGCATTTATAACGCTTGTTCCCTCTCACTCTCCCAGTGCCTCCAGCGCCCGCTGTACCCGCTGCGCGGAACGTTCGGCGCCCAGCAGGCGCAAAGACCCGAAAAGCGGCGGGCTTACGCGGCTGCCTGTAACGGCGACACGTAACGGCATCATCAGGTCGCCAAGCTTAACCTGGCTCTTTTCGGCATGGGCTTTTACAAAAATTTCCGCCTGTTCGTCATCGGGGATTGCAGCTAACGCGCGGACGAGTTCCAGCCCGTGCCGCAAAAACTCCCTCGTCTGGGCAAGGCTGCTCTTTTTGGGAATGAACTCTTCCGCCGCGGGGGTTTCAGGCTCTTTGAACAGGTATGCGATCTTGGCGGGAACTTCGCTCAGAAATACAAGACGCTCTTTTATAAGAGGCATCGCCTCGGTAAAAATCCTGCGCTGTTCTTCAGCCGGTTCTCCGTTAAATAAATCCGCGTTAATGGCGAAAGGCAGCGCCAAAGACGCAAGCTCTTCATCGCTTTTCATTCTGATGTACTGGCCATTGTACCATTCAAGTTTTTTATAATCAAAGACGGCGGGGGCCTTGTTCAGTTTTTCCAGGCTGAAACGCTGCGCAAGTTCAGCTAACGAATAAAGTTCCCTGCCTTCTTCGTAGGATGCGCCCAAAAGGGCGACATAATTCAGAAGCGCTTCTGGAAGGTATCCCTGTCTGCGGAATTCGTCTATGCTTGTCGCGCCGTGGCGTTTGGAAAGTTTTTTTCCGTCCTGGCCCATAACCATCGGCAGATGACAGTACTCGGGGGGCGTCCAGCCGAAAGCGCGGTACATAATAACATGGAGCGGGGTAGAGGAGACCCACTCCTGCGCGCGAAGAACATGAGTCACTTCCATTAAATGATCGTCTACCACATTGGCAAGGTGGTAAGTAGGAAAGCCGTCGGATTTTAAAAGAACGGGGTCAGGGTTTACATCGTCATTCTTCCACTCAATATCGCCCAGTATATGGTCATGAAAGCGGGTTGTTTCTCCAAGCGGGATTTTCAGCCTGACAGTGCAGGCTTCGCCGTTTTGGGCGCGTTTTACCGCTTCCTGCGGATCAATCCCGCGGCACAGGCGATCATATCCCGTTTCAGATGAATGTTCGGCTTCACGGGCAAGGCGCACTTCTTCAATTCTCTGCGGAGTGCAAAAACAGTAATAGGCGCGCCCCGAATCAATAAGCGCCTGAGCGTATTTTTTATAAAGATCCGTGCGCTCGGACTGGATATAAGGACCGAAAGGACCTCCGCAATCGGGACCTTCGTCCCACTTTATTCCCAGCCAGGAAAAAGTATCGTAAATATTTTGCACATAACTTTCATCAAAACGGGCCCTGTCGGTATCTTCCAGCCGCAGGATAAATTTCCCGTCCTGATTGCCGGAACGGGCAAAAAGATAATTAAATAACGCCGTCCTTACGCTGCCGATATGCTGCAGGCCTGTAGGGGATGGGGGGTAACGGTCTCGAACTTTCATGAGATTTAATGTACCATATTTGAATAATGGTGTCAGGCACCGATGGAGGCATTATGGCGAAAGAAAAAGAAACAAAGAGCACAGGGCAGAAGCTGGCGGATAAGCTTTTTTTCAATTTAAAAAATTGCTGGGAAGAGATTGATGAAAAAACCGCGAAAGAAGTTGAAGAGCTGGCTTTATCGTACAAACAGTTTCTGGACAACGGAAAAACCGAGCGTGAATGCGCGCAGGCAGTCTGTGAATTGCTCGCGGAAAATGGTTTTGTGAACATTGATAGTCTGGCCAATAAAAAATTCAAGCCCGGTATGAAGGTTTATCAGGATATTCGCGGAAAGTCCGTCCTTGCCGCCGTTATCGGAAAAAAACCCGTCATCGAAGGCTGCAACATTCTGGGCGCTCATGTGGACTCTCCCCGCCTCGATCTCAAGCAGAACCCGCTGTACGAAGACAGCGATCTTGCGCTGTTTGACACTCATTACTACGGCGGCATCAAAAAGTACCAGTGGACAACCATCCCGCTTGCGATGCACGGCGTGTTTATCGGCGAAGACGGTAAAAAGAAAACTGTTAAAATCGGCGAAGAGCCCGGCGATCCTGTGTTCACCATTACCGATCTTTTGCCCCACCTCGCGAAGGAACAGATGGAGAAAAAAGCCTCCGTGGCAGTGGAAGGCGAAGACCTGGACATTCTGGCCGGTTCGCGTCCTTTTGCTGACAAAGACGTAAAAGAAAAGATCAAGCTTGCTTTGCTTTCCCTTCTTCATGACCAATACGGCATAACCGAAAAGGATTTCGCGTGCGCGGAAATTGAATTTGTTCCCGCTTTCAAGGCAAGCGATGTCGGTCTGGACAGGAGCCTGATCGGCGCTTACGGGCATGACGACCGCTGCTGCGCGTGGCCTGCGCTGAAAGCGCTTGTCGCCCTTTCCGGCGGGAAAACCGCGCGCGCAGCAAAGGATGCGCATTCTGCCCCGCCGGAAAAAACGCTGGTTTGTTATCTGTCAGACAAGGAAGAAATCGGTTCAGCGGGAAACACGGGCGCGCGTTCACTCAACTTTGAAAATTTTATCGCCCTCCTGTGCGCCGCGCCTGCCGGAAGCCCCGCGTCTCAGGCGGATCTGCGCCTGTGCTTCTCCCGCTCATCCATGCTGTCCGCCGATGTTAACGCGGCCTTTGATCCTACATACGCCAGCGTGTTTGATAAAAAGAACGCGTCTTTTATTGGGAAGGGGATTGTGCTGTGCAAGTACACCGGCTCAGGCGGCAAATACGGAGCAAGCGACGCGAACGCTGAATTCTGCGCCAAGGTGCAGGCTATTATGGGCAGGAACAAAGTGCAGTGGCAGTTCGGAGAACTGGGTAAAGTGGACAAGGGCGGCGGCGGCACAATCGCTCTGTATGCCGCAAATCTGGGAATGGATGTCCTTGACTGCGGTATTCCCGTGCTTTCAATGCATTCGCCCTTCGAGGTGATAAGCAAAATCGATCTTTACACAACATACAAAGGGTATATCGCGTTTTTACAGGAAGCCTGAGTTTTAAAAGCGCAGCCTTGTTTTAACGTTTTGTTTATTTTATACTGTATAATGGAATTACAATGAATGGGACAAAACTTGTTAAAAACGCCAAAAATCTGTCTCTTATTGCGGTAATTTCTTTTTCCGTTTCCGCTGTATTATGCGCATTTATAATTACCGTGACATCCGCCAATAAGATAAATATTGAGAGATTAAAAATTGAACAGCTTATACAGGAAAAAAGCGCCAAAATAAATGAGATTATGGCAAAATCACTTTACAAAACGCAGTCGCTGCTGGTTATCGTGCAGGGTAATAACCTGGACGCTTTTGATTTATTGGCGCCGTCTTTAATGGATGATCCTTCAATATTAAATATTCATCTGGCTCCTGACGGCATAATTTCCAATGTATATCCCATGGCAGATAACGAGTATTTTATCGGAAGGAATCTTTTTGGCGGAAATCCGGGCAGCAAAGAATCTGTTCAGGCAAGGGATTCGGGCGAGCTTGTTTTAAGCGGCCCTCTTGCATTAAGCAACGGCATACAGTTCCTTGCGGGAAGGCTGCCTGTATATACGGAAAACGGCGGTGCCGGCCGGAAATTCTGGGGAATTGTTTCCATTGTCTTGAAACACCCCCAGGTTTTTTATGACGCCGATTTGGGCATTTTAACCGCGCTTGGTTATTCATATGAATTATGGAGAATAAACCCGGATACGAATGAAAGGCAGGTTATTGTAAGCGATTATAAACACGGTAATATAACTACACGCTATATTGAAAAACCGGTTCACATACTCAACGCTGAATGGAATTTTAAAGTCGCGCCATTTCAGCCGTGGTACGCTTATCCGGAAAATATCGTATATATATTGGTCAGTATCTTTATATGTTTTTTTATTTTCTTCATTTTGCAGAACAATTTCGATTTAAAATTGATGCACACATCGTTGGAACAAATGGCGATAACCGATCCGCTGACGGGCATTTATAACAGAAGGCATTTTATGGAAGTTGTGCAGATCGATATCGCGAAATCGCAGCGCCTGAAAAAGAACGCCTATATCCTTATTTTTGACATTGATAAATTTAAAAAAATAAATGATACATACGGCCATACAGTCGGCGATATGGTTTTGATTGAACTGACCATGCGCATAAAAGCGAATATCCGCACTTATGATCTGTTCGCGCGTTACGGCGGCGAGGAATTTATTATTTACACTTCAGATATCAGCAGCGTAACCGTTTATGAAATGGCCGAGCGTCTGCGGCTGAGTCTTTTTGATAAAAAATTCGAAGTTGACAATTTAAACCTTACGGTTTCGGCAAGTTTCGGCGTTGCGCATGTCAGGGATTATGATCTTAAAAACGGCATCAGACGCGCGGACGAGGCTCTTTATACAGCGAAGAAGAACGGCCGCAACTGCGTGTTCTTTAACAGCAAAGGCTGACGCCGCTAGAGTCTCGATCCGCAATACATTTTTAACAGCTTTAAAAAATCTTTCCGGGATATCGACTCGCCGCCTAAACTAAGCAAATGGTTAGTGGGCACCTGGCAGTCAATAAAGGCAAGTCCGTCTTTAAAAAGTTTTTCTGCCAGGTTAAGCAGCGCGGCTTTGGAAGCGTTGCTTCTTTTGGAGAACATCGATTCGCCCATAAAAACCCTGCCCATTAAAATGCCGTAACAGCCGCCTGCAAGCACCCCGTCCTGCCACGCTTCCGCGCAGTGAGCCCAGCCAAGACGGTACAGCTCTGTATACGCTTCGATTATGTCATCGGAAATCCAGGTTAAACTTGTGTTTGGATCGCTGACGCCGCTTCCCTGTCCAGGGCGGTACACTTCGGCGCATCCCCGGATTACGCCCGGAAAGTCATTATCAAATTTCAGGCTGAATGTGCCGTTGTTTAAAATTTTCTGCATGGAAGATGATATATGCAGTTTACCGGGAAAGATTACGCAGCGGGGGTCCGGCGACTGCCAGATAACGGGATCGCCGGGGTTGTACCAGGGAAAAATTCCCTGTTCATAAGCCGATAACAGCATTCCCGGTGAAAGATTGCCGCCGACCGCGATAATATTATCATCCCATTTTTTTGAGCTTGGAAACGGAAAATAATCATTTTCGCGTAAATAGGGAAAATTTGGATCCGGACCCGGTCTATATGGAGATTGTATTCCCAATACCGCATTCCTCATTGCACATTATGAAGTAGCCGTTTTTATCCTCGTTCCAATCTACAACTGCGTTGCCGCCTTCGCTCAGCCTGCCAAAAAGCACCTCGTCCACAAAGAAGCTTTTTATTTTTTCTTCGATTAGCCGCCCTGCGTTTCTTGCGCCGAATTCGCGGCTGTATCCTTCTTCCGCCAGTTTGTCTGTACACGCGCTTGTGACAGTCAGGGTTACATTTTTTTCCGCGAGCTGCGCGGTAAAAACGTCCAGTTCCTTGCGTACGATAGAAATCATTATCTCGCGTGAAAGGTGGCTGAAACGGACTATCGCGTCCAGCCGGTTGCGGAATTCGGGGGTGAATATTTTTTCCACCGCGCTGTCTACCGCGCTGTCGTCCATTACGCGGTCTCCAAAACCGATAAGCCCCTTGCCGATTTCCCTCGCGCCGGCGTTGCTTGTCATAATAAAAATTACATTGCGGAAATCGGCTTTGCGTCCCTGATTGTCCGTCAGGGTAGCGTAGTCCATTATCTGCAGAAGTATGTTGTAAATATCTGAATGCGCTTTTTCAATCTCGTCCAGCAGAACAACCGCATGCGGCTGTTTGCGCACCGCGTCAGTAAGCTGCCCGCCGTCTTCGTAACCCACGTAACCCGGCGATGAACCGATTAGGCGCGAAACAGTGTACTTCTCCTGATACTCGCTCATGTCGAAGCGGAGCATCGCTACGCCGAGGATATCCGCCAACTGCCGCGCCAGTTCTGTCTTTCCTACGCCGGTGGGTCCCGCGAAAAGGAAATTGGCGACCGGCTTGCCTTCCGCCCTGAAACCGGCCCTGGAACGTTTTACCGCTTTTACAACCGCCTGCACCGCTTCGTCCTGTCCGAATACGCGTTCCCGCAGCCTGGAATCCAAATCTTTAAGTTTGTCTTTTTCGGTTTCGCCGACAGACCGCTGCGGTATACGGGCGATTTTTGAAATGACAGTTTCAATTAAAGGCAGACTTATCTCTACTGTTTCGCTTTCCTGCACTGTCGCTTTTGTTGTCCCTGTCAGCTCATTGTTTGCAGTAATGCTGTTGCCTTCATGAGAATGTTTTCTGTATGCTTCAATCCGCGCGTAAGCGCCGGCTTCGTCAATTACATCAATCGCCTTGTCGGGCAGCCGCCTCTCTGTAATAAACTGCGCGGAAAGGCGCACTGCGGTTTCCACCGCTTCGTCGCTGTAATGCACATTGTGATAATTTTCGTATCTGGATTTAAGCCCTTTTAATATGTCAATTGCCGTTTCCACAGACGGTTCGTTAATATCGATTTTCTGGAAACGCCGCGAAAGGGCGCGGTCTTTTTCGAAATACTTGCCGTACTCCTCGTGAGTCGTGGAGCCGATACACCTGAGCTTGCCCGACGTAAGAGCCGGTTTAAGC
The DNA here is from genome assembly GCA_031256445.1 of Treponema sp. Lineage (GTDB taxonomy): Bacteria > Spirochaetota > Spirochaetia > Treponematales > Breznakiellaceae > WQXQ01. Next base: position 7,021 of record JAIRQN010000021.1, read on the forward strand.
AAATTGGAAGCGTCCAGCGATCCGCCGGAAACTGAGCCGGCTCCTACTATTGTATGAATCTCGTCGATGAAGAGAATGGCTTTTTCTTTTTTCAGCATTTCCTCTACAACGCGTTTTACCCTCTCTTCAAAATCGCCTCGGTACTTTGTGCCTGCGAGCATAGCGCCCATGTCCAGCGACAGAATGCTGAACCCGCGCAGGGGCGGCGGCACATTGCCCGCAACGATTCTCTGCGCAAGACCTTCCGTTATCGCCGTCTTTCCCACTCCCGAGTCGCCGACATGAATTGGGTTGTTCTTCAGCCTGCGGCAGAGCACCTGTACTGTACGGTCAAGTTCTTCTTCCCTGCCGATCACAGGTTCCAGCTTGCCGTCCCGCGCCAGAGCTGTCAGGTCTGTCGCATAACGCTCCAGAATGCCTTTTTTCAGCGATTTTTTCTGGCTGTCAGCCTGATCATCTTCGGCTGTGCCCGCGAATTTGCTGTCGGTTCCGTAACTGTGGGAAAGCACCTGCAAAAGCTCCAGCCGTTTAATCCCGGCCTTGCGCATATAATAGGCGCTGTAACAACGTTCTTCGTCAAAAAGCGAAACCAGGATGTCCGCTACATCGATCATGTCTTTTTGAGCGGATTTGCTCTGCATAACAGCCCGTTCGAAAATACTGTGAAAACCCACGGTCTTGGACGGTTCTCCCGCTGCCGTTACAGGCAGTTTTTGCTCAAAGTAATTTTCCATCCCGTTTTTAAGCTGCGCCGGATCGGCGCCGCATGAAAATAATATTCCCTGTACTTCGTCAAAAGCCAATGCGGCGTAAAGAATGTGCTCGGGCGTCAGATACTCATGATGTCTGATTTTGGCTTCGTTATAGGCGGCGTCAATAATTGCCTGAACATGGCCTGATATTTTCACTTTGACTCCTCAATAGCGGATACTATTATTATATCACACTTACACAGGTTCCACTATGCAGCGAAGGGGAAATTCATTTTCCCGCGCCGCCGCGTGAACCTGTTCGGCCTTGGTAGTTGCAATGTCCCAGACATATATGCCCACTATCCCTCTCCCCTTTTTGTGAACATCCATCATTATATTATACGCTTCTTCTGTGTTTTTGTGGAAAATTTCAATCAGAATTTCAACGACAAATTCCATGTATGTATAATTGTCATTAAGGAGGATTACTCTGTAGTGATCCGGCTCTTTTAACCTGTCGCTGGTCTTTATATCCGGTCTGTCAATTACTCTCGGCATTATTGCTTATTTTAGGAGTATATTCGCATTATTGTAAAGGTATTACCGGGGCGCCCTGGCGGCGGCGGGAGGTAAAGTTCATGTTTACAGTAGGCATTTTTTTAAATCTGTGTATTAATTAAAAGTTAAAAGAGGAGGAGAATATGCCTTTACTGCCATTTTCTCATTTAATTGCGCCGGAGAGCCAGCAGGCCGAAATAAGCCAGGCCAAGCTTGCTGTTCTGATTGACGCTGATAACACCAAACCGGCCATAATTGAAGGTCTTTTGAATGAAGTCGCAAAATACGGAATCGCGAGCGTAAAGCGGATTTACGGCGACTGGACAAATAACAATCTTCGCTCCTGGAAGGACAGGCTGCTTGAGTACGCCATTCAGCCAATCCAGCAGTTTTCGTATACAACGGGAAAGAACGCCACAGATTCGGCGATGATTATTGACGCGATGGATCTTCTTTACAGCCAGAAACTGGACGGCTTTTGCATAGTGTCAAGCGATTCGGATTTTACCCGCCTTGCCGCGAGAGTTCGCGAAAGCGGGCGTATTGTTTACGGTTTTGGGGAGAAGAAAACGCCCCGCGCCTTTGTTTCGGTATGCGACAAATTCATTTATACGGAGATATTGAATGACAGCCAGGAAGATGAAGACAGCCGCGCGCCTGTAAAAAACAAGAAGGAATTTAAAGTTGACAAGAAACTTCTTAAACTGCTCCATGACGCGGTTGATGATGTCGCCGAAGAATCGGGCTGGGCATATCTTGGCGGGGTAGGGCAGAAGATAAATAACCGCTCCACAGATTTTGATCCGCGCAACTACGGTTTTAAAAAGCTTGGCGATATGTTCCGCGCGATTCCCCAGTTTGAAATTGAAGAGCGCCCGCGCGCCAACAGCACCGCCAGGCAGTTGTACATCCGCTGGAAGAAGAAACGGTAATTTTTTTACTTGAACAAGTTGAACTTGCCGCCGAATTTGTAAAGTTTTCCGTTGGAACGTTTATTAATCTCGTCGATATTTTTGTACAGGAAAGCGGCGAAGGCTGACTCGTTTCCCGCATCGGAACAGGAAAACCCGATTGTGGTATACGGTTCGTTATGCGCCGCGGCAAGCAGGCTTTGGGTTAACGCGCGGAAGGACGCAAGCGAAGAAGGTCCAAGAATGTCCGCCGCGTCGTCTTTTCCAGCGGCCGGAATATCGTGGTAAACAAGAACCAGCGTTCCGCTTTGCCTGTTTGCGAAAACCGTTGTCAGTTCCTTTATCAGGAAAAACCATCCCTTTATGTGATCGTTGATCATTATTTCAACATCAGCTAACGGGAGTTCCGCCGCGCTGCTGCGGATGGAAGGAGGCGAACAGATGAGTATAGCTTCGTCAATTTGATCGAGCCTGTTCTCCGCCGCGATAACCATGGTTCTTGCCGAAATAGGGCTTGAAGGATTCCAGTCCAGAGGGATGCGCTTTTCATTCGTCTGCGCCGTATTTTTATGCGCCGCGTTTGCCGCGAGCACGCCGGTGAGCCGGTTCGGTATCAGCGCGGATGTAAAATGCTCTACCCGCTTCATAGTCTCGGCTTCCACGGCCCTGATAAGAGCGGACTCATTTCCCGCGATAAAAATACCTCTGGTCATGGATACAGTGTACATTTTGAAGGCTTTTGTGGCAATATCTATTTATGCAAGTTGTAAGGGCGGCTATGGTGGGCGATGTTGTCGGCGCTTCCGGTCTTGAGGCATTGGAAGCCCAACTGCCTGCGCTGATCAAGGAACGCAATCTTGATTTTATCACTGTTAACGGCGAGAACGCAGCCGAAGGCTTCGGTATGACTGCCGGTGACTTTCAGCGAATAATCGCCGCAGGCGCGGATGTTGTTACATCGGGAAACCATATCTGGGAGAAACGTGAATTCTGGACTGTTCTTAATAACGAAAAAAAAATGCTGCGTCCCGCGAATTACCCTGGCTCTGTTTCCGGGGCGGGAGCGCCTGCCGGAGCGCCGGGGGCGGGTTCTGTCTGTATTGAAAAAAACGGCGTCTTCTGGACTGTCATTAATCTTCAGGGACGCGAGTACATGAGCGCCATAGACTGTCCTTTTCAATGTCTTGATCGCATCTTAACCGGTCAGGCGGAAGGGCAAAAACCGTCTGTTATCATCGTTGATTTTCACGCCGAGTCCAGCCGCGAAAAAGAGGCGCTCGGCTATTACGCGGACGGCCGCGTGTCCCTAATAGCCGGCACACACACTCATGTGCAGACCGCCGATGAGCGCATACTGCCCAAAGGCAGCGCGTACATTACCGATTTGGGAATGACCGGCATCCATGACAGCGTAATCGGCATGGATCCAAAAATCTGTCTGGACAGGGCGCTTAAACAGGTCATGTTCCACATGGAAACGGCGGACGCCCATAAACCCGGTAAACTACAGGGTGTAATCGCGGAAATTGATATAGAGACGGGAATGGCGGTTGGGATTTGGCGGGTTTAGGTGTTTACGCTGTCCATAAAGCCGCTATTGGAACAGCTAACATATTTTCCGCGAATGGAATAGTTCTGTCGCCTGAGTATACAACAAGCCCTGTGTATGGCTGTTTGTTTTTTATTATATTAGCCGCAAACCATTCCTGCGGAGCAAAATCACTTTTTGAAACGCTGTGTCCGGCTTTTACTTCTATACCAAGCAGCGCTCCGTCTTCCCGTTCTATAATGAAATCTATTTCTCTGTCTGTTCTGTCACGGTATTGAAAAAGATTATATTGATTATCCAAATCAACAAGAGCCGCCAGTTCCTGAAAAACAAATGTCCCTGTCAATTTACCGCAGCGATCCTGATTCATAAATACTTCTTTTTGATTCCACCCGAGAAGTGACGTCATAATTCCTGTGTCCGCGGCATAAAATTTTGATCGCTTGCCAACCCGTTCATAATCTGTTTTCAGCCATGGAGATACTTTCTCGAACATGAACATGGAAACCAGCGTATTTATATAACTGTCCAGGGTTATTTTGTTAATTGGCAGAGTTGTTGTTATTTGTGTAACATCCATAAATTTCGCTGACCATGATGCAAGGATGCCGAATAAGCTTTTTAAAACATCCTGCCTCCTTATGTTCGCAATATCTTTTAAATCGCGTTCGATAATCGCCTGCAGATAATCCATGTGCCAGTCTTTTCTGTGCTTTTGATTTTCTATTGTTACTGCTTCAGGGTAGCCGCCGCGAAACGCAAGATCGATAATTGCCTCTTTATTAAATCCGGTTATTTTACCGGGAAAATCCCTGTTAAACGCATGTTCAAGAAAAACCGGTTTTTTATTTAATGTTTCTCCTACGGTAAGAGGTCTTAAACGCGAATATTTTACCCGTCCTGCGAGGCTTTCGGATATAGCGGGTAATGTCAGAATGTTCGCGGAGCCTGTTAACAGATATTGTCCAGGCTGGCTGTTTCTGTCCACAGCCAATTTTATCTCCGGAACAAGCTGAGGCGCTTTTTGAATTTCGTCAATAACCATTGTTTCAGTTTTGTTAATGACAAATCCTTTTGGATCTGAAACAGCGAAATTCAGCATATCAGTGTCGTCAAGAGACCTGTAATCTCCGTTTTTAGGCATAACCTGCTGTGAAAGTGTTGTCTTACCTGTCTGCCTCGCGCCGGATATTACTATAACCCGCCGTAATTTTAACGCTTCCTTTACAGTTTTACATTGCCATCTTTTAAATTCATTTGCCATTATTTTCTCCAATTAAGCCTGTTGCGAAAAGTATAGTAGAAGGCTGGCGAAAAGTATAGTAGAAAGCTGGCGAAAAGTGTAAAAGCATTAGGCTTTTTTACTGATGACTAAGTGTTATTTAGTGTCTGTCCACAAACTCGGTTAGTTTGCGGACAGACTTTGCATTTTCTCGCCTAAAGGCTGCGAAAATGCAGATTATAAGGTAGTCTGTCTATAATGTGTCCACATTATAGACAGATTCTATTTATCGCGGAAATTGATATAGAGACGGGAATGGCGGTTGGGATTTGGCGGGTTTAGGTGTTTCGTAAAATGGCATCTATTTCTTTTTCAATACTTGATAGTATATAGTTCTTTTTATTTAGAATTTCCTGTTCCTGGGTTATTGGAATTTTACTTTTATCCTGGAATAAAGCTAACGGATCAACATCCAGGGCAATTGCTATTCTTTCTATCGTAGATAACTTTGGGATATTCCTGTAAATTTCCATTAAGCCGATATAACTGGTTGCCGTATTGCAGGCTTCAGCCAATTTTTCCTGCGAAATCCCTTTTTCTTTCCGTATTCGTTTTATATTGTCTATTACAAGCCTTTCCAAATACATTCCTATATTATTATTGATATAATATAAAAATATTTATTGACAGTTTTGATATAGTATTGTATTATATTTGATATATTTTGGGCATAAAGACTGGAAATTATATCAAATATTTATTATGTGTATGAAAAAAGATACATAAAATTTAATTTAGGAGTACAGAGATGAAAAAGGATGTATTGGTTTTCTTGTTTTTATTAGGTTTTACTACTTTAATCTTTGGGCAAACAGGATCTGGTTTTGTAGCAGTGGAAAACGCCGGAAAAATAACTATTACGGGTTATAATGGGACTGCCAAGAATGTAATTATTCCCGATGAAGTAAACGGAATGCCTATTGTTGCTATTGGAGATAATACTTTTTATAAAAAGGACTTGACGAGCGTTACAATTAATAAAAATGTTACTTTAATTGGTAATAATGCGTTTTCCGGAAATCAACTGACAAGTGTTATCATTCCTGATAGTGTTACAATAATCGGGGATCATGCGTTTTCAAGTAATCGGCTGACAAATGTTGTCATTGGTAAAAATGTAACTTCCATTGGTTATGGCGCATTTGAAAACAATCAATTAACCAGTATTGTCATTCCAAATAGCGTTATTAAAATTGGAAAAACGAGTTTTTCTAGAAATAAACTTACGAATGTTACTTTTCCTAATAATATAAAAGTCATTGAGGATAATACGTTTATTGGCAATCAATTGAAAAGTATTACAATTCCAAATGGCGTTACTACTATAAAAGGATATGTATTTGCAGATAATCCAATTGAAAATATAATAATACCAAATAGTGTTAAAGAAATAGGAGAGTTTGCTTTTTATAACTGTCCATTAACTAGTATAACTATTGGTGCAAATGTTGAATTTAGTTATTATACATTTTATTCATATGATAACAATATTGGGTTTTCATCTTCTTATTATAATAATGGTAGAACTGCAGGAACATATACACGAGTTGATACTAAAGCTACAACATGGGTCAAAGGAGCTTTTTCTTTTTAAAGAATTCTTCATTTATATAGGCGGGGATAACAGGGATTGGAGCGGGACTCCATTGCCTAAATCCTAGATCTACTTCAGTCTTTTCAAAGCGTTAACCGCTTCATGGTGATCATGCGAAGCGGCGGCGGTATACCATTCAACTGCTTTTTTTATATCAACTTCGCAGCCGGTTCCGTTTTCATACATGCGGGCTAATTCAAATTGCGCTTCGACATGACCGCGCTGCGCCGCTTTGGCAAAGTATTTAATAGCCGTTGAAGGCATTGTTACTGTTTCGCTTGAACCGTCATCGCTGTAACCGTTCATTCCGTCAAGGTATTCCCTGCCAAGCTCGTACATTTCCTCCGCCGAATGGTTACTGTCGATTTCGTCTATTCTGCTCATAAAATAATTTTACTCTGTTACGGGCAAACACGAGCACGCAGAGCCATATCAGCCATATAATCGTCTTCCAGTTTTTTTAAATCAACATACTGATTATTGGAAATTCCATGTTTCATTTTGCAGTAAATTACATCTTTGGGATCAGAGTCATAATGTTTTAATTCCGCCATTCCTTTTTTTATTAATCCGTCTACTGTTTCTTCCGCTTCATTTCTTTTTAATTTAAATTTTTCCTGAATTAAATCAAAATTCAGTATTGTAGTTTCTTCCCTTGCGGCTAAAGTTAAAATTTCTCTTTCAATTTTTGTTAAATCCTTAATTTCTACCATAATAATCTCCTGTTTTTCCATTTTACCATATAAAATGTTAAATTACAATTTATATTCCAAAATAATGTTTGCTGCATACCTGATATTGACTGATGAAATTCCGCATACTATACTGAAATCCATGGAAATTAATTCTATAATACATGGGGACTGTATTGAAGAATTAAAATTGTTTCCCGATAACTCCGTTGATTTGATTTTTGCCGATCCTCCGTATAATATGCAGTTGAAAAATGAATTATACCGTCCCAATAATACAAAAGTTGACGGGGTAGATGACGAATGGGACAAGTTTAACTCATTTTCCGAGTATGATGATTTCTGCGTATCCTGGTTAAAAGAGTGTAAACGCGTTTTAAAAAATACCGGTTCAATATGGGTTATCGGCAGCTATCATAATATTTTCCGGGCAGGAAACATTATGTTAAATTTGGGTTTCTGGATTTTAAATGACGTAACATGGCATAAGACAAACCCAATGCCAAATTTTTTGGGAACCCGGTTTACAAACGCGACAGAAACGCTTTTGTGGTGTTCAAAAGGGGAGAAGTGTAAAAAATATACTTTTAACCACAAAATGATGAAAAAATACAACGGCGATAAGCAAATGACATCGGTTTGGCGGATTGGATTGTGCGTTGGAAAAGAGCGTCTTAAAGGGGAAGACGGCAGGAAAGCGCATTCAACGCAAAAGCCGGAAGAATTACTAAAAAGGGTAATATTGTCAACATCAAAAAAAGGCGACATTGTGCTTGATCCTTTTTTTGGCACAGGCACAACCGGAGCTGTCGCAAAGAAACTCGGGAGAAATTATATAGGCATTGAAAAAGAACCTGATTATATTGCCATCGCCAAAAAAAGAATAAACGCGGTAAATATTTTTTCTCCCGAAGCTGAATGGGAAGAAGAAAATTTTACCGGATTTAAAATTTAATTTTAATCTTTGGATTTTTAAAATCATTTTTATATATTTCACATAATATTTTAAAAGGTTTCTGATATAAACGCCGCGCCGTCCGCGTCCCTGCGTCCCGGCGGGAATTTCTTCTTGTATAAAAATAAGGTTTGAATGTTATTCTTTTAATTTTCGATAAAAAAATCGCGTAATTTCTTGGATTATCTGCTTCATAATTATTATAATGTAACTATTGTGATTATTTTATTGTTAGATGAAATATTAAAGAGCGGAGGTCTTAAAATAAAATATGAAAATCAGGACTAAATTAACAGGCGGTTTCAGTATAATAGCCGTAATTGGAGTATTTCTCGGAATTATGGGTCTTTATAACAATCAAAAGCTTACGGACTTATCCGAAGAGATGCTTGAAATAACAGAAACGGAATCAAAGGTATCGTCAATATTGAATTCGCATTATAACTGGAGGCACATTTTAACCGAGACGGTGTATAACGGAGCGGTATTCACCGGGTCGCTTGATTCTTCAAGCTGCTCTATGGGAAGCTGGCTGAGCAGTGAAGAAATAAAACGCATAACAGATCCGGAGATTCTTTCATTGCTGCGCAATATTACGGAACCTCATGATTTGATTCATGCCAAAGCGAGCGTTATTATCAATTACATGGATAAGGAAAAATTTGATGACGCGACGGCGCTTTTTAAAGATGAAGTTTTGCCCAAAACGCAGGAAGTAATTTCAGATTTGCAGAAGATGAATGACCGTTATGGCGTTTTACTTCATAAAAAAGTAAGGGAAATATACGGGGCGGGAAAAACTTTCGAATTTATTATTGTTTTAATTGTAATTTGCGCGGTCGCCGTAAGCATTGTTCTGGCGTTATTTATTACAGTCAGCATAGTCAGGCCGATTAGGAAAATAACCCTTACCCTAAAGGATATTTCCGAAGGCGAAGGGGATTTGACCAAAAGGATTAAGAACAGTTCAAAAGATGAGATGGGAGAACTGTCGCGTTTCTTTGATCAGACGCTGGATAAGATAAAAAACCTTGTTATAATTATTAAAAAAGAATCGATAGTGTTATCTGAAATCGGAAATATTCTTGTAAAGAAAATGAATGAAACAGCGGCCGCGATAAATCAGATTACCGCGAATATTCAAAGCATAAAGGGAAGAATTATAAACCAGAGCGCAAGCGTGACAGAAACCAACGCCACTATGGAACAGGTTACAATAAACATCAATAAACTTAACAGCCATGTGGAAAATCAGAGCAATCACATATCGCAGGCTTCTTCGGCCATAGAGCAAATGGTAGCAAATATTAATTCAGTTACGGATACGCTGGTTAAAAACACAGGCAATGTCAATTCCTTAAAGGAAGCGTCCGATGTGGGAAGATCCGGACTGCAGGATGTAGCGACAGATATAAAGGAAATAGCGCGCGAGTCGGAAGGTTTAATGGAGATCAACCTTGTAATGGAAAATATCGCGAGCCAAACCAATTTATTAAGCATGAATGCTGCGATAGAGGCGGCTCACGCTGGCGAGGCGGGCAGAGGTTTTGCCGTAGTCGCAGATGAAATCCGGAAACTGGCGGAAAGTTCCAGCGTGCAGTCAAAGACCATCGGTATTGTGTTAAAAAAGATTAAGGAATCTATCGACAAGATCACCAAATCTACCGATTACGTGCTTGATAAATTTGAGGCAATTGAAACGCATGTGGGAATTGTGGCAGGACAGGAAGAAAACATCCGCAACGCAATGGAAGAACAGGGTCATGGGAGCAAGCAGATTCTTATAGGTATTGAACGGGTAACCGAGACTACGCGGCAGGTAAAGGGCAGCTCTAGTGAAATGCTTGACGGAGCGAAAGAAGTAATTCTGGAAACTGCCAGTCTTGAAAAGGTAACGCAGGAGATTTCCCATGGAATTAATGAAATGGCAGCCGGCGCTGAACAGATAAATGTCGCTGTAGAGCTTGTCAATCAGATTTCCGGGCAAAATCGCGAAGGCATTGATAACCTGATGGAAGAAGTGTCGCGGTTTAAAGTTGATTGACAAGCGACATGCTAAGTGAAAGTCATGGCTGTCCGAGAAGTTGGTTGCTTCACGGACACCGCCGAATGCGGTTTTTTTGGAATTTTCAGGCTTCGTTTGATTCAGAAACTGAAGTCTCATAATATATTTGAGGTTGTTTCAAAACTCGGTTAGTTTTGTCACAACCTCTTGAAAAAGCGGTCTAAAGTCCACTTTTTCATATAAATCTATGGTTGCTGTTCCAAAAAACGCGAACCTTCGGTTCGAAAGTTTTGGAACAGCCTCATTTGAAAAAAAATTAAAAAATTTTCAAAAAGCTCTTGACACAGGGGTTAGTTTATACTAACTTATATAGTAGTTAGGAATGACTAACATCTTTATTTGCCCGGAGGAAAAAATGCTTAAACATGGCATAAAAACGCTGAAAGTAGTAAAACCGGGCGAACATGTACGGGTTGTCAGAATAAACGGCGAAGGTCCTTTAAAACGGCGCATTATGGAAATGGGCGTCACAAAAGGAGTTGAAATTCATGTGCGTAAAGTCGCTCCTTTAGGCGATCCTGTCGAAGTTTCAATCCGGGGATATGAACTATCGCTGCGAAAAGATGACGCGGAAATGATTGAAGTTGAAGAAGCTGTCCTTTGCGCGGTATAACCGGCTGAGCGCCGCTTTAAACCTCAGGTATTAAAAGGATTTCAAAATGTCTGTAAAAATCGCTCTTGCCGGGAATCCGAACAGCGGCAAAACGACTCTGTTTAACACTCTTACAGGTTCAAACCAGTATGTTGGAAACTGGCCCGGCGTAACAGTTGAAAAATCGGAAGGAAAATTAAAAAATTTCAATGATGTAACCATTACAGACCTGCCCGGCATTTATTCGCTTTCACCTTACACGCTGGAGGAAGTGGTTGCACGTAATTATTTAATAGAGGAACGCCCCGATGTAATTTTGAATATTATCGACGGCACAAATCTGGAGCGCAATTTATTCCTTACAACTCAGCTTGTGGAGATTGGGATTCCGGTTGTGGCGACGATTAACATGATGGATATTGTCAGAAAAAACGGCGATAAAATTGACACTGAAAGGCTTGCCAAAGAGCTCTCCTGCAAGGTTATGGAAGTATCCGCTCTTAAAGGCGATGGCGTTTTTGAAGCGGCCGAAACCGCGGTGAACGCGGCGAGCGGAGCGAAAACCGTGCCGCGGCACATTTTTTCCGGCGGCGTGGAGCATACATTGGCGCATATCGAAGAAGCCGTTCTCCATGATATGCCGCAGGAACGGCAGCGTTTTTTCGCCATTAAATTGTTTGAACGCGATAAAAAAATCACCGAAAAACTGAAACTTGCTCCGCAGCAGACTGCGCATATCGAAGAAGACATCAAAAGAAGAGAGACTGAACTTGACGATGACAGCGAAAGCATTATCACCACCGAGCGTTATAAGTATATCGACTCGATTATTAATGACTGCGCAAAAATTAAAAACAGGGGACGGCTTTCCGTTTCGGATAAAATTGACAGGATTGTTACCAACCGTATTCTGGCGCTTCCGGTTTTCGCGGCTGTAATGTTTATTGTTTACTTTGTTTCTGTTACGACCGTAGGCGCGCTTGTAACAGACTGGGCCAATGACGGAGTATTCGGCGAAGGCTGGAGACTGTTCGGTATATGGATACCGGGCGTGCCTACAGCGCTGGGTGTTTTTCTTGAAGCAGTTAATTGCGCTGATTGGCTGCGGAGTTTAATTCTGGACGGTATTGTCGCGGGCGTTGGCTCGATTCTGGGTTTTGTGCCGCAGATGTTTATCCTTTTTATGTTTCTCGCTTTTCTGGAAGCCTGCGGTTACATGTCGCGCATCGCTTTCATTATGGATAAAATTTTCCGGCGTTTTGGATTGTCAGGCAAATCGTTCATTCCGATTTTGATAGGCACAGGGTGCGGCGTTCCGGGCATTATGGCATCACGGACAATAGAAAACGCCCGCGATCGCAGAATGACGGTTATAACAACAACTTTTATTCCCTGCGCGGCAAAATTGCCAATCATCGCGCTTATTTCCGGCGCGCTGTTTAACGGAGCGTGGTGGGTTGCGCCAGGCGCGTATTTTGCCGGAATTGCCGCGATTGTCTGTTCGGGCATAATACTGAAAAAAACAAAAATGTTCGCCGGAGACGCCGCGCCCTTTGTCATGGAGCTTCCGGCTTATCATATGCCGACATTATTAAATGTGCTGCGAAGCATGTGGGATCGCGGCTGGGAATTCATTAAAAAAGCCGGAACAATCATTTTGATCGCGTCCATAGTGATCTGGTTTGCTTCCAACACCGGATGGAAGAGCGGCGCGGCCGGCGGTTTTGCGATGGTTGATATGGAGGCGAGTATTTTGTCCGCTTTCGGCGGGTTTATCGCGCCTGTTTTCGCGCCGCTTGGCTGGGGAAACTGGCAGTCTTCAGTAGCCGCGCTTACAGGTTTAATCGCGAAAGAAAATATTGTAGGGACTTTTGGCATCCTTTTCGCCGAAGGTTCGGACTCCGTTAACGCCGGCAGTATATGGAGCGCGTTAGCTGCTCATTTTACCGCTTTAAGCGCGTATTCGTTTTTGATATTCAATCTGTTATGCGCTCCATGTTTTGCGGCGATAGCCGCCATCAGGCGTGAAATGAACAACAGAAAATGGTTCTGGGGAGCCATAGGTTATCAGTGCGGTTTCGCTTATGCCGTGTCGCTGTGTATCTATCAGTTCGGGTCGCTGTTTTCAGGCAGGTTCACAGCGTCAACAATCGCGGCCTTCCTTTTGGCGGCCGGGTTTTTATACATGCTGTTCCGTCCTGAAAAAAAGGGAGCGTACAAGGCATGATCAGCGCGGGAACATTTTTAACAGCATTAATATTACTTGCGATTACGGCTGCTGCTGTTTATTCAATTTACCGCGGCAGAAAAAAAAGCAAATGCGCGGGAAACTGCGCTTCAGGATGCTCCCGCTGTTTCAGCGGTGATTTTCTCAATTGCGGGACATTTGAAGACTTCAAAACCAAAAGCTGAAAACCAGCGTTATAAAAGCCTTTCCAGTTCATCAACCAGCCTCCCGAACGCTTCGCATGCGGCGTTCACTGGCTGCGGGGAACTCATGTCAACGCCGGCGGCTTTCAGCGCGTCAATTGGGAAGCGCGAACCGCCCGATTTCAGGAAAGTGAAGTAATCCTGCCTCTCCTGTGAACCGCCGGAAAGAACCCGATCCGCCAGGGCAAGGGCGGCTGAAACGCCGGTCGCGTATTTGTAAACGTAGAACGCGCGGTAAAAATGAGGAATCCGCAATCCTTCAAGATCGCTTGTTTCTTCAAACTCCATTTCCGGACCGAAGTATTTTTCCAGCAGTCTGCGGTATTCGGCGCGCAGAAGTTCCGCGGTTAACGGAGTGCCGCCCTCTTCAAGCTCATGCGTTACCTTTTCAAATTCAGCGAACATTGTCTGGCGGTAAAGCGTAGCCAGAAGATCATCGGCGTGTTTGCTTACAAGGTAAAGGCGGAGTCTGTCGTTATCTGATTTATTTACAAGATAGCGGAAAAGCAGCTCTTCGTTAAAGGTGCTGGCCACTTCTGCTTCGAAGATCGTGTAACTGTAGTGCATAAAGGGATTGCTGCGCGCGGAGTACCATGAATGCATGGAGTGTCCGCCTTCATGCGCGAGGGTAAAAACATCGCGGATTGAATCTTCCTTGTAGTTCATGAGAATGTAGGGGTCTCCTGTGAAACTTCCGGCGGAGAACGCGCCCGATCTTTTGCCCTTGTTTTCATAACGGTCCGCCCATCGCCCCAAAAGCCCGTTTCTTAAAACGGAAACATACTCGTCACCTAACGGGGAAAGCGCGCCGCTGACAAGCTCTACGGCTTCGTCCCAGCTTGTTGTTTTTTTGGCGGTTGGGACAAGGGGCGCGTATACGTCGTAGTGGCGGAGTTTTTCAAGTTTAAGGGCGCGTTTGCGGACGCTGTAATAACGGTGCAGAATATCAAGTTTGCCGCTTACCGCGCTGATAAGGTTATCATAGACAGTCTCGTTTACATTATCAGGAAAAAGCGCGGCGGCGCGCGCCGAGGAATACCCCCTGATGCGGGCGTTGACGGCGTCCTGTTTTACAGAGCCTGAATAAAGGCTTGCGATTGTGGTCTTGTGCGCGTTGTAACAGCCGTAAAAGGCTTCGTACGCGCGCCGCCGCAAATTGCGGTCGCCGTCTTCCATAAAAACTGAAAACGTGGACTGCGAAAGCGCTTTTCTGCCTTCGCGAGTGTCAATGTATCCGAAATTAATGTCCACATTTGTAAGCACAGAGAAAGTATCGCTGACCGCCCCTTCGCTTTCGGAGTGCATCGCTATTATCCGCTCTTCCTTATCGCTTAAAATATACGGCCTGTAGCGCAGCGTCTTTTGCAGATAGATTCTGTAATCGGCAATCCTCTGGTGAGTCATAAACGTTTCCATGTCTTTTTCGTTTATATCCAGTAATTCAGGATTCTCCCACGCGGCGGCGGCTCTCGCTTTTGCCGCTGCCATCGTAATTTTTCCCGTCATTGTCCGCGCGGCGCTGTCTCCTTCATCTTCGGACTGCCGCAGTTCCGAGTAGTAAATCAGCCTCTCGCCCAGAATGTTAAGGTCGCGGGAAAAATCCAGATAATCCGCAAGATGATCCGCGGATTTTCCCAGCGTTCCCCGGAAAGACGGAATTTTTTCCGCCATTTTTTCAAAATCATCAAGCGCCTTTTTCCATTCTTCATCATTTTTAAAAAGCCCCGATAAATCCCATGTGTCGCATACGGCTGTTTCTTTCCTCTGGGGAAGTTCGTTATTTGACATTTTTTACTCCTTAACGGTTCGCTAGTTCTTTTTGCTGAGAGCGGCTACCGCGGCGCCGAAGAGACTTGCCTGTTCCACGGGAGATATAATATAGGGGCGCGGCTTTTTTTTATACAGCATCTGATGCAGATACGATTCAAGCGAGCGGCGCATGCCTTTGTAAATCAGGTAAGTTGTTCCCTCTACGGCGATTCGAACCGGCGCGAACGGCTCGCAGCCTGCGTCCAGCCGCTTTACTGTCGCCGCAAGCACAGCGGCGGAGAGAAGTGCGCCGCGCTCTGTCACTATAGACGTAAGGTACTGAACCGAGGCAAGAGCGTCGCTTTCGCCCGGTCCGAAAAGCGAGCCAAGCAGTCCCTGCGCGACAAGAGGCGCGTGGGTAAATTCATTCAAATACCTTGTCTCAAGATGCTGCATCGCAAGGAGTTCGTCCGATTTTTTAAACTGTATAATTTTATCTTTTACAGCCTGCTTTAAAATATGCAGCGTTAACGGGCCAAGGTACGCGCCCGCTGACGCTTTTTCCAGATAATAAACGCCGGGGTTTTTGGTTGTATTGTCAAATTCAACATCGAGCATTCCCCTGTAACGCACGTTAAAATTGCCGGTTTCGCAGACTACAATCTGCGGCGATGAACGCGAACTGAATTTTATTTTAGGAATTGACATTTCAGGATACGCTGTGTTAAAACCTGTTCCCAGAATAAAGCCTATTACCGGGCCAGCGTCCGCGCCGAAATCGTTTTTGGTGCGCACAGTTTCCCCGTCAGGTGAAATTGCCGCGACGCCGGAAAGCAGGGTAGCCACTGTGTCATTGAGCATCACTATCGGCCCTGAATATTTGCAGCCTTTTGCCGCAAGAGCGTTCCGCAGTCCGGAACCTATTCCTTTTCCAATCACATCCGGAGCGTCGACTTCCTTGCTGAACGAAAGAAGAATTCCGTCCGATTCGGAAGTTATTTCCATAGGGTAAGAGAATGTGAAGCCGATGCCTTCTATCTTTGTATCTTTTAAAAGCGGAATTGTAACATCGGCAATAATATCAAAGAATTCCTGCGCGCTTACCTGTCCGCTGGTTCCCGGCATCGGCGTCTTGCTGGTTCCCTGTGCGACCGCTTCGCCGTTATCGTTAAAATACACAAGACTTGCGCGCAGATTTGTTCCGCCGGCGTCCAGAGCGAGAACTGTTTTTTCGGAGGGAATTCGCGTAACAGGCGTAATATATGACGGAATCATCTGAAGGCTGGAACTCCTGCCGCTTAGACCCCGATCCATTTCTATAAGGACTTCTTCCACCAGAGCCTGCGGGTTAAGGCTGTCATAATGAAACCCGTAATACCGGGCAAATTCAGACAATTCTTTTGCGTTGAATTTATTACTCATCATTTTCTCCTATATTAATTTATTGTAACACAGGAATTGTGAATAGTGAACATAAGGTTTATTGCCGCTCTTAGCGCGTTTTGAACACCGCGTCAAACTGCCTGCAAACCATCTGCGCCGCGCGGCGTCCGGTGTCTAACGCAATGGGCAGGCCGCCAGGAGGCATGATGCGGTGACCCGCGAAATACAGGCCTTTGATGTTTTTGCAGTATCCGGGGAAGGCTTTTAATTTATCGCCTTTATAAAACATGGTCATCCATGAGCCGTGATGCGAACCTGTGTAGCGTTCAAATGTCAGCGGCGTGGCGATATCTATTACATCGATCTTTCCTTCCAGCCTCGGAAATTTGCGGCAGAGAGCTTCTTTAACCTGATCGGCCAGGGCGTCTTTTTCCCGTTTGTAGCGGCCTTCTTCTTTTGCCTGTTTCCAGAATTCGTAGGTGTCGCCGGTGAACCAGGTAGTCAGGGAAGAACAGCCCTGTGGCGCGTATCCTTCATACCCTGCATAATTATAAAACCCCAATGATGTTTCCGTCATTCCGGCGTATGTTATCGGTTTTTCCAGCTTCCAGACCGGTATCTGCGTTTCAGGTAACACATCCCGGATGCCCACGCCTATAAAAGTCGTTACAGTCGGCCTTATTGTTTTACGGAGACGTTTCATCCACGGTTCACGCAAAGGCGGATCAAATAACTGATCCATCGCGGCGGTCGTTTCCTGCGTTACAATAACCGCGTCGGCCGGCAGAAACCCGTTTTCCAGAGTAACTCCTGTTACCTCTTTGTTTTGTATGTTTACTTTTTTTACTTTTGTGTTTAACAGCAGCTTACCGCCCAGAGTCTCAAAAGTTTCCGTCATTCTGGCGATCATCCCCAGCGAGCCGCCTTCGGGATAACCGCCGTCTCCTGTGCTCAAAATGCCCAGGGTAAAAAGCCGGTTAATGGCTGAAAATTTTCCGGAGATGGTGCTGAACAGCCATTTAATTGCCGGGTGTTTGAATTTCTCCATATATTTCGCGTTTGTTGTTTTGTATAACCTCAGCGCGGTAAAAAACGCGGGCAGCAGATCGGGCGTTATTCTGAAGCGGCGCTTTGGATTTTGCGTTTTTACGCCTTTTATGTCAGAAAGCGGCCGGTTAAAACGGGAAAGCATTTTTATGTCGTTCACCAGCCTGAGAATGCGCTTTTCATCCTCCGGCGAAATCGACAGAAGATTTTCCTTTGTTTTATTTACATCCCGGTAAAAACTGGCGACCTGTCCTTCCCATTCCGCCGACTTAAACGGCTCATTCAAATGAATTTTAACGCTTTCATTTAACGCGCCTGTATCCTTCCACATCCCGTAAATCGGCGTTTCGGGATGCGTGCCGGTCATCCAATGTATTGCTCCTTCAAACAGATAGCCGCCGCGCCTCCAGCTTGTGCAAAAACCGCCGGCTGTTTTATTCTGTTCGCACAGCGTTACTTCAAAACCGCTTTTCAGCGCGTAAATCGCCGCAGAAAGCCCCGCAACTCCGGCCCCGACCACCGCTACCTTTTTCATTTTATTATTATATCTTTTTGCGGCGGTAACGTAAACCAGCGGAACATTATTTTTTATAGAAAATCGCGCGGATGCGATCCTCGTCTTTAAGGCCTTTAAGAAGCGATAGATCTTTTTTCATTTCCGGCGTTTCATTAACCGTGTACGAAACTGATCCTGTATTGATAAGTATCTCGTTCAGTATCAATTCGTCAGCATTGGCCAATGTCTGTAATCTGCACGCGAGGTTAATTCCGTATCCGACATAATCGCGGTATTTTAATTCTGATAACTCCGCGGAAATTTCAAACTTATACACTTTTTCTGATACAAGAGCGCCGGCAAGGCTTAAATTATCGTAAGGTTTGAATAATTCTTCATTTAAAAAATCTGTATATAAATTGAATATTGTAAGCGCTTCTTTTATTGATCCTTCTGTAGTTTCGTCCCATATTATAAACACGCCGTCTCCCATCAGTTTATAATAGGAGCAGCCGTAACCGAATTGATTAATGCACGATAAAAGGTTCGATGTAAATTCCTTGATAAGTTTAAATACGACATTTTCGTCATTGTTGCATAAAAAATCGCTGAAATTGCGTATATCAACGCATAATACAAGCGCGTTTTTATGGACTTTACCCAGATATGCGCCCTCGAACACGTCAACCGGCATTTTCTTTAGTCCTTCAATCGCGCCAATGTCCAATATTAATCCGCGGTTCTTTTTATCTGTGGAATTTAGTTCATCCATAAGGTTATCGTTCATATTTTTTATTATACTGTACTATTATTTTTTTTGATACTGCGCTGAATGAAAATTATCCGTTAAACCCCTGCGCCAGTCCCATGACAATGCTTCCCTGGGCGATTATGTATGGAATCATGGTAGTAAAATTAAAATATTTTGGTTTACCGTTAAAAAGCAGGTATGACATATAGGAATCGGAGAAAAGATATACCACGCTGCCCGCAAAGATAAGGATTCCCGCCAGTTCCATTCTGGAAAGCATTAGCTGAAGAGCGGACAGACTCATCAGCATGATAACAGCGGCATAGACGGCGACAGGGATTTTCATTTGCGGGCTGGCGTTCAGCCATTTTAGTATAATCAGAACTATGGGAATCGCGGCTGCCGCGGAAATTATCAGCGCCGGTATATTAAAATTTTGCGTCATAACAGCAAAAGCGGCAATGTAGCAGATATGGCTTACAAGAAAAGCCGCCAGTCCCAATTTAAAAAAGATCTGTTTTTCTTTATAAATAAGGAGGATATCGCCGGCGCAGCTGAAAACAAGAGCGGCAATGATCATATAAATAATTTGATCTGCGTTAAAAATGTAAAAAACAAGCAGCGCCGGCATAAGGCAGCCTTTTGATATTTTTCGCAGGCTTTCCTTAAATAAAAAGGCGCTTGCCAGATTAATGACTGCGGCAAGACAGTAAATTCCGAATGTTATCATTCTTTTAGTTTAACAGAAAATACTGAATTTGCAAGTATTTTTATGAGGCATTCCCGCCTGTGTTCACGTTCCTAAAATATCCGGCAGGCGCGTCAAATCCGGCAGAAAGGGCGTCATTTCAACGGCGTGGCCCGTGCGCAGATAGCAGATCCAGACGCGGCATTTAAAATTTGCAGATAACGCATACAGATTTCTGACGGCGTGATAATAACACGCCATTTGCGCGGTATGTTCTTCCGGAATTTCACAACTGTCAGTTTTAAAATCAACTATATGAAACGTTTCCATGTCTTTAAAAAAAAGGTCAATGGAGCCGTTTATAAAAACATCTTCGCCCGCCGCGTTTTTTATTATGCTCCTGAAAGGAAACTCGCTTTCGCGTAACTCCGCGTTCCCGGCGATTTTTCCCAGCGGGGAACGTAAAAACCTGAGCGCGAGTTCCTTTCCGGCTGATAAAAACGCTTCAGTCTCTGATAAATTCAGTATCCCGCGGATATTCTGCGGTATAACGGGCTCTTCGCCCTTAAGGCAGGCCTCCACGCAGGCATGCGCTATTGTCCCGAAACTTGCCGGATTAAATTTTTCCGGGTTATTGCCGCCGGATTTCTGCAGGCGAAAGATTACCGCGTCTACTTTTTCAAAAATATCATCCTGGTTTTCGCCGGAGAATTCCCTGTTAACCGAAAATCCTCCGCTGAAATTTTCATCTGAATAATCCGCATTGCGCGGCGTTTCGCCAGATTCCTGATATATGCGTTTTAAAGATACCGGCGTTATGTGATTATCATAAAGCGCCGGCGTTGTTATAATTTCCGCTTTTTCATAAAAAGGCTCAGCGGTTTTTAGAAATTCATTCAACCCTTTATGATCATTTGCGTACTTAAAGTTTTCTGTATTCGAAATTGCAGCCGCAGGGTCTGTATCTCCGCTGTACGCGATGATTTCCTCAATATTGAATAATGAAGACGGCGCTTGACCGTCTGCGGAAATATGCGAAACAACCGCAGGCAGAAAAAGGCCGAAAAATGTATCGTTATCAAGAATCGAATCGCCTTCAACAGGGTTTTCATTATCATTACATTTTTTTTCGATATAATTTTTTATTTTAACTGGAAAATTTTCAGCGGGAATTTCTTCATTAATTTCCAGGCTGCCCGTAAGGTAAAGTTCCTTTTCCGCTCTTGTCATTCCCACATAAAGAAGACGGCGCAGTTCGGCGGTTCTTTTCCGCCTTGTTTCATCAGCGGCCTGTTCCCAGAAAAAATTCTTTTTTTTACCGGCTGCCGCGCGGCAGGAAGGGGGCACGGGCGGACTGAAAACAATACCAGCTTCGTCTGAATAATAAAATTCTTCGCATGTGTCAGAAAGGCTTTTCTTTCCGCACCCGCAGAGGAAAACAACCGGAAACTCCAGCCCTTTGCTTTTGTGTATTGTCATCAGATGAACCGCGCCGGGTCGCTCCAGGGGAATTTCGATATCGGATAGACGGCCTCCCGAATCCCTGAATGAGTTCATTGAATCTGTAAACGCGGCAAGCCCCTGATTGTTTTCATCCGCTTTTACCGCAAGATGAAAAAGATAGTCAAATAATCCGCTGTAAACCGCCGTCTGCGGATGCCATTCCGTTTCATAACGGTAACCTTCATTATGCCACAAACAGCTTACAAGAGAACTGACGCTTTCGCTTTTGGCTTTGCCGCGAATGCAATTATAAATTTTTTGACCGTTCTCATATTTTATTTTATCCGCGGCGTTGAGCAGTTTGAGCGGCTCACCGCTGAAAGGAGCCGGTTTTTCAGCGGCGTTAAAAACTGAAAGGCACAGCGCCGTTCCTGAGAGCGAAAGACCCGCGAAAGGGGAGCGAAGCATATCCGCGTAAGCCGCGCTGTCCAGCGGATGGGATACAATGCGGAGAACTGACATTATATCGTTAACAAGCCCGCCGTAGAAAAAATCGTTTATATCTTCGCAAGCGTAGGGAATGCCGAAAATTCGCAGGTATTTTTCAAAAAGATATTGGGCGCTGCGCGCGCGGAAAAGGACGGCTATATCTTTCGCCTGGCGCTTTGCATTGCCGTTTATATCTTTTTCTTTTAATAATTGGCTTATCTTTTCGGCTGTAAAACGCGCTTCATTCTCATCTGCGGAAAGGCGCGTCTCATTTTCGCTTTCTTTATATGTTTCGCTGTTTTTATCAAATACGCAGATTGTTAATTTGCCTTCGCCCGTTTTGCCGGCTTTAAGCGGCGTATACGAGGCTTCGTATAACGACAGCGCCTGCGATCCGGCAAACACGCTTTTAAAACCGGTTTCCCGGTTTGGATTCTCTCCTCCGAAAATAGCGTTAAACGCATTTATCAGCGCAGGAGACGATCTGTAATTGATCTTAAGCGGAATATCCGCGCTTTTCAGCTCTTCCTTTAACCTGCGGAATACTGAAACGTCAGCGCCCCTGAAAAGATATATAGACTGCTTTTCATCTCCCACAAAAAAAAGTTTTCCCTTTACCAGATCCTGCGCGCGCGGAATCCCCTTGCCTGTAATTTCAGGTTTTTCCGCCAGTAAAAATAGCAGCTCTTTCTGCAGTTCGTTGTTATCCTGAAACTCGTCGATCATGATCGCTTTACAGGATTCCTTTTCGCCCTGTCTGACATCTTCCTGTTCAAGCAGTATTGTTCTTGCGAGGCCGGCGGCGTCCGCGAATGTCAGTACGCCTTGAGCGCGTTTTTTCTCAATGTAGCGGTTTTGCAGTTCCGCGAGCAGCGTCATTATCGAAAGAACAAGGCCTGCCTGCATGCATGAAACCGCCAATGATGTGAATTTTCCGTTGTTTTCGCGAAGATTTTTGATTTTTTCCTTTACCGTATTGCCGGAACGTTTTCCCCTTTGTAAACCAAGGCCGCATACGGAAGCAATAAATCCCAATATCTTAACAAGCGATTCCTGCAATGGATGAGCTTCAGCTTTTTCCACGCATTCTTCTCCCTGCGTCTCAAGAAGAAGGTTAAAATATTTTCTTATATCCGCATCATCGGGGATTTTTATTTCCCCCTTTCCGTATTTCTCCATAAGCGGGACAAGATCGGGAAGAAGGCTGTTGTCATTAAAAATATCATTTTTCATTTCATTTAACGCAGATGTAATTTCTTCGCTGTATTCGGCCCATTTTGCGCAGATAATGTTAAATTGCGTTATTACATCGGCGGTAAAATCTCCTGGTCTGTCAATATTGCCGTAATTTATCAGAATATCCGCGAAAACAGCGGCTATATCCTTCGGGCGGCTGTTTAAATAAAGCCTTTCAACAGCCGGATGACTGCGGTGCGAAATTAAAAAAGGAAGCGATTCATCGTGCGCCAGTCCGCGGCAGCGCTCCTGATCGATTTTAAAATCCGGACTTAGCCCGTAACGCGGAGCGCACTTTTTTACAAGAGCGGCGCTGTAGGAATCAAGGGTCTGTATTCTGGCGTGAATAAAATCATCAATAGCGTTACGTGCTCTTTGCGCTTTTATTCCGTTTTCTGTTTCCGCGATTTGCGAAACAAGCGTATAAATTCTCCTGAACATCTGAGCCGCGGCTTTCCTTGTAAATGTCAGGGTGAGTATTTCATCCACTTTATGGCCTTTTTCCGTAAGAAGCCACGCGAAACGGTTTGCCAGAACCATGGTTTTTCCCGATCCGGCGCCCGCCGCTACGACGGCGTTTTCTTCGCAGAACGCGGCCGTCTTCTGCTCTTCGTTAAGCACGCTGTAATTTTCAACGCTCATTTGTCCTTCCTGCTATAATATTTTTATTTAAAATATTATTTTCACGTTCAATAACGTAAACAGTCCTGCATATCCGGTTATAACCGCAGTTTTTACACCCGCTGTATTCCGATTCAAAAACGGAAAAATTTCCTGATGAGATTTCTTGTGTGAATTGCAGCGTCTTTTTTTCAAATTCTTCAAAGATAAAATTGCATGTTTCGCTGCCGCGGTAAATGCGCTGATCTTCTTTTTTTGGAATTACCGCGCCTGTAAAAACATCATGAACAGCGCCGATTATCACCTCAGGTTTTTTGTCAAGGATGCTGTAAAAGAGAGCGGTATAAACATTTATTTCCGCGTTTTCTTCCGCAAGAGTCATGTACATCGGCAATTGAAAATCACAAAGGCCTTTTTCTCCTTCTGCCGTACAATCGCGGCGGTCAGGGGTATTTTTCAGTTTAAAATCTATAATCGCGTATTTTTTTTCTTCTCCTTCGCCGGGTAGTTCAAGTATGCAGTCAGCTTTTCCGTTCAGAAAAAATGAACCGCGATCTGACTGATAGGACGCTTCGCTTCCGGCCGCGCGGTATCCTGCGAACAGTAAAAGAAAACCCGCAAGGCAGTTTTCAAGGTTTAAATAAAAGTATCTTTTCCCGGCGTAAAGCAGCCGGGAGGTGAGCGAACTTATCTGCGGCTTGCCGTCTTTTTGAAGAGCGGGGAAATATCCAAAAACCGAGTCTGTGCATGTTTTTAAAAGTTTTTTATATACAGCGGGAAGGGCAGGTCCGTCTTCCGTTTCAGCGGGTTTTAAAAGTATTTCATTTGTTTCCTTAAGTTTTGAAAAAAATAGATTTAATATCCCGTGGTATACAAGGCCGGCGGTATTTTCCGCCATAAGGCTTGCTTCAATCTGCGTGTTTTCCAGGGAAAGAACGCGTTCAAAAAACCATTTAAGCGAACATTGAAAATATGTTTTTAAAGAAGAAGCGGAAACGCTGTATTTGCCGGGAAATTGCGCGTTAGCTGCAAACTTTTTCCGGATTAAATCAAGCGCCGCCCTGTCTGTCTGCCATTTCCCGTCTCCGCTGTCTGTCTGCTTTCTCCGGATTTTCCATTCTCTGAAACCTTTTGCCTGGTTTTCGTGTAATTTTTCCGGGAAAGGATTTCCCGTAACAGAAGCGTAAAATGCGCTTTCCGCCGCGTAATAATCGGGAGAAAACCTTTCGCTGAACGCGGGATCGGCCGCGTAGCGCGTTCTGGGTTCCGAAGGGGCGCCTGTCTTTGAGTGGGGAATCGCAAAGCCGGAAAAAGTCTGCTCACTGCAAAAAAAGGCTGAGTGTTTAAGAGAGTTGTATTTATGCATATTAATAAAGGAGAGGGACGCGTCTTCATCCGCGATACCCAGCTTTTCGCGTTTTTTTTGCGGTAAAAAATCAAGCCCCGGATAGACAACGGAAAGACTGTCCTGTCCCGCGCCCAGTACAATATGACAGTCAAACGGCGCCGCCGCGGCGGTTGTATACGGTAAAATGCTGACGCCCGCCGCTTTTGTCTGCGCCAGGTATTTTACCTCATCCAGATATTCTGTAAAGAACATGAAAGGATCTGACGTTTTTACGCCGGGATAATCTTTTTCAATTTCCGCAAGATATACCAGTTCTGAAATGCAGCGGGACAGAATAAGATCCGTATCATCTGAACATTTTTCCATATCAAAAAACCGTTCACGGAAGATAAAGTACTGCCTGCGAAGTTCGGAAAATGAAGACGCTCCCCTGAAAGCGTTCAAACGTTTTTTCAGATCATGAAAAAATTGATATGCCCGCTCTCCCGGCCAGCCAAGCGGTTTGCTGAAAGCGTCTTCCCAGACATTTATTAATTTTTCTTTTCCGTCTGTTATTTCTGTCCATGAGCTGATGCAGTTGTTCTTTATTCCAAAGTCAATAAGGCTGTCAATCTCCTGCGTATCTTTCCACGGAAGGTTTTTATTAAGGACAAGGCCGGCGAATGATGAAAAGGCGAAATCCCGTGATGTGCAATCAATTACGCCGCGGAAAAATCCTCCCGCAGGGTATTCGGTAAGCGGTTTGCTGCCGCGCCTTACAAAAGGAATGTTCCTGAGCTTAAATTCCCTCAGCACATAAGGCTCGTAATTTTCCGGGTTGGGAATGCAAACCGCGATTGATTCCCATCTGACGCCTTCTTTTTCATGCAGGGCGCGTATGTAAAGCGCCGCCTCTGCAATTTCACTGCGCGAGTTGGCGTAAAAAAACGTGCTGCTTTTGGCATCAGGCGCGGCTGCCGCTTCCACTGTTTTTACATGTTCGCTTTCCGCCAGTAAGCCGCGGTACTCGCTGTAGTCGGAAAGAGATTCCGGAAAAAATATGTAACAATCGGTTCCGTCATTGTCAAAAGGCGGCGTTTCCCACGCGGGCTCAAAAAGTTTCTGCTCTTCCAGAAATTGCGCATAATGCCGCGCCAGCGTGAATAAATCCTTTTCGTCGTCTTTAAAGACAAGAGCCGCCTCCTGCGCGCCCTTACCTGAAACAGCGTCAATTGAAATTCCAGTTGTTTTTTTAAACCATGAGCCAAGCTGCGGCAGGATCCCCGTCAGCCAGGGCGCGAAACGCGCCGCCTGAAGCGCCCACTGTTCCCTTATCAGCGATGTAAAAAGCGGCTCTTTTCCCTGTTCAGCCGCTTTTGCGTTTTCCTCAATAAGCCGGCGCACGAAAATTTTACGCAGAACGGCGGGTATGCTCTTCCTGTTCTGCACTTTGGATTTAATTGAATTCTGTTTGAACTTGTCCCATGCCATGAATTTGTTCATCGGTATTGTGCCGCCTTTCATGCGCAGAATATGATCCGCCCACCCGGATACGGCTATGTCAGTCGGAAAAATAAAACGGGAATTTGGTTTATCAATGTTGTTAAACAGGACTGTTTCAACTGAATTCATGTTAAAAAAAGTATAACCCGGTAAGCTGAATTTTGGAACCTTCGTTAACCCAATATGCGTTTTCTGTAAGCCGATCCGATTCGTTTAAGGGTTTTAGCCGCGGTTTCGCCGGGGAGGGACTGTTGTTTCAAATCAATTGTAAACTGGTTCATGGAAAAATGGCGGTAAAAAAAAATTTGCTTTAATAACCGCTCATTGCCGGAGTAAAGGTTATTCAGGCTTCCGGTATAGGTTTCAAATAGGCCGCCTTTTTTCATTTCTGAATAGCCGACAATCCAGACAGGACAGTCAAGAGCAGTTTGAAATTCCAGCAGAAGGGCAGCCATTTTTTTTTGGGATTCTTCCAATGCTTCTGAAAGGGAGAGGCGGCTGCCTTTATACATACGGCACAGTTCCCGCAGTTCAACCGTGCGCGGGGAATGAATTGGAGTTTTATTAAGAATGATTACATTTTTGCGAAAGTCTATTCCAAGCGCAGAATTATCGCGGAAAAATTTATCCGCTATTTTCCCGGACGGACCCGCAAGATAACGCCTGTTTTCTGCGGCCTGTTCGCGCCGTCCGGGGTTATCTGCAACAAGTATCAGTTTAATTTCATCGTCAATCGTTATGCTGTCAAGCGCGCTGTTGAAAACAACAGGCGTTTCCACAATATAGGCGCCCCGCGCGGATGCGCCGTTTTGCGGGGCGGAATTTTTTCCTTCGCCTCGGCTATCCGCGAATTTCTGCTGGATTTTTTTCAGTTCAGGCAGCGATAAAGCCAGTTCTTCCGTTGTCTGCCGGAAACTCTCTCTGGCTCTGGTAAAATCATTCCATGCGTTTCTGTTCAAAATACCTCTCCGGTTGTTTACAGTTTACCATAAAAAAGCAGCGGTTTACTTTAATAAATAACCTGTTTGTATTATATTTATACTATGAGATCTCAAAAAGAAATTTCGCTTGATAATAAAATTATCGAAGCAGTCAGGCAGCTTTTGCCTGAAGGCGCGAATCCGGCGGGTTCAGCGGCAGTCACTGTTTCCCGGCTGCTTGCCTCTGACGATGAAATTCAGGCTTTACAGGAATATGCCAACACCGTATCGATTAAACGGCTCAGTTTTAATGATCACGGTCCCGTTCACATGCGTTCCGTAGCGCTGAACTCTGTAATTATGATGGGGCTTTTGCGGAAAGCGGGCATTTCCACCAGTCTGGAAATTGAAGAATGCGGGAATTTTGATGACAGCCTGACAGCCGTGCTTCTTGCGGCGAGCCTGCACGATATCGGAATGAGCATAGGCAGGCAGGATCATGAACTGCACAGCGCGTATCTTGCGAGTCCTGTTATCGAACGGCTCCTGTTAAACGCGATTCCCGACAAACTGAACAGACGCATTATTATCCGCTCGCTTGCTCTGGAAGGCATCTCCGGGCATATGGGCACCCGCCATATCAAGTCTCTGGAAGCGGGCGTTATTCTTGCTGCGGACGGCTGCGACATGGAAAAAGGCCGCGCCCGGATACCAATCGCGCTTTCATCAGGCCCCAAGGTGGGAGATATTCACAAGACTTCCGCCAATTCCATAGAGGTTGTACGCATACAGGCAGGCGATAAAAAACCAATACGCATAGAAGTCCATATGTCAGGCGAGGTTGGATTGTTTCAGATAGAAGAAGTACTGTTAAGCAAAATCTCAGCCAGCACAATTAAAGAGCATGTTGAATTATTCGCGATTGTGAATAACAGCGAACCGCGGCAGTATTTGTAAAAGTATCATTTCTTGTCAAAAATAAACACGCTGGGCAGCGCCGGGTTTTCAAGATGCTCCTTCGCTTCCGCAAGATGATGAAGGGCGCATTTATCATTTGGATCCGCGGTTATTACCTTATGAAAACGCTGAACAGCGGCGGCATAATCTTTCATGTGATATTTCCGCACCCCGGATTCAAATATTTTTTTGGTTCGCAGCCTGTTCTTTTTGTCTTTCGGGGAAAGAGCGTCCAGCATGTCAAACAGGCCGATTACTACATTAACGCCGGCCGCCCGCACCATGCCGACGAACCTGTATGAGAATTCAGATTCATGGCCGGTAAGCTGGTTCAGAGTATCTCTTGTAATAAGCAGGCCCGATCCTGTATGTTTGGTCAAGCCTTCCACGCGGGAAGCCAGATTTACGTTAGCTGAAATAACCGTGCTGGAAAGCCTTTCGTTTTCGCCTACAATGCCCATCATCACAGACCCCGTATGTATGCCTATTCCGATATTTATGCCGTCCACGCCGATTGTTACTTTTGTGCTCCTGTCAACCACCAGCGTCCTGTACAGTTCAATGCCGGCGCGAACCGCGTCCATGCCGTTATTGAAAAGGGCCATTGCCGCGTCTCCGATATATTTATCGACAAAGCCGTTGTGTTTGCGGATAATGGGGCCGGAAATGCCCAGTAGTTTATTGATGAACTCAAAATTCTCACGAGCTGTCATCATCTCTGAATTGACGGAAAAGTAGCGTATGTCAAAAAACAGTATATTAATGTCGCGCTGCACGTTATCGCCCAGTTTCATTTTGGTAATGTCGGATACGCCAAGCTGCTCCATAAACTGTATCGGCACAAACCTGATGGTAGATTCATTAAGCCTGGTTATGCGGTCAAACTGAAACTGGAGCTCTTCCGCCATATGGTTAAGGCCGTGGCTTACCTTGCCGAGTTCGTCACGCGCCATATATGATACCCGCGCCGAGCGATCCCCGCTCGCGATGTTGTGTAAAACATTGCCGACTGCCGAAAGCCGTTTTACTATAACGGAGATTAATATACACAAAGCCGCTAGAATTATCACGCAGATTGCAGCTACTATAAGCGCGACATACCTTTTAAGCATTGCGCTGCCAACTTCATGACCTGTCATGTCAAGTCCGATTTCAAACTTTCCGGCTATGTCTCCTTTGCTGTTGTATACGGGCGAACTGGCGAAAGTCCATTTGCCGTTAAACAGCTCAGAAGTATCGACAATGGGCTGACCGCTCGCCAGAATGTTGTAATCTTCTTCCGTAACCGGCTCGTCTGTGCGGAAAAGATTCCATTCCTCTTCCGAAATCACGACTACATATTCAAAATTCGGGCCTTTATATAACGCCGCGTAATAGGCCCTGTTCCATGGATTCGCGTTGTATCCGACGATCTCCTTGATCTGTCTGGACAGTTTTTTATATTCATCGCTATGAACGTCCTTAATGGTATTGATTTTATCAAGATCGTCTCCGTCTATCAGTTTCGCGGAAAGCACCGCAAGTCCGGTCATTTCGTTATACAGGGCGCCGTTAAGCTGCTCTGTCATTATGTTAAATGTCAGCGTAAATACGATTATAAACGCGACTATCAGCAGAGGAATTATAACGACTGTCAGTTTTATAAAAAGCGAAATATAGCCTTTAAGTACCCCTATAAAAAGAATGCATAACCCCGCGATAAAGAACAGAACGCCCAGCAAAAGCGATATTTGCACAGCCGCGATATGCAGCCTTTCGCGTAACGGAAGAAGTATTTCGCCGTCATATGTGAAAAAATCCATGCCGTCGTACAGCCAGACTGTTTCTCCGTATACGCCGGCGTATTTATCCCTGTAAAAGCCGAAGCCTTTCAGCGCGGTTTCTTCTCCCTGCAGTTTTAACTGCCTGAAGTATCCTTCGGGAATAATATGCTGTATCTGTGAATCTTTTATGCGAAAAATGGCATTGGAAGCCATATCAAAGAAAACCAGATTATCGCCTGAGTCATAAAAGATATACCAGGGAATCATGCCGCCTTCATCTATGCTCCAGTTGCACGAAGCGCGAAGCTCGGGTTTGCCGCCTTCCGTTACTTCATAAATATCGCCGTCCCGCAGGACAAAAGCGTAATTACGCATATTTTTGAGTATAAGCTGGGCAACCATAAAATTTTCTATCGGTTTTCCCGGCAAGTATTCGTTTATTGGCGTTTTAACAATTTGATCGCGGAATGTATCATAATAATACATTGTAACTCTGTCCTTTTCTGTCTGGGAAAAAGTCAGCATTCCGTTTTCGCAGTAGAATGAGCCGAACTGATAAAAAAGCCTGGGATTACTGTAAGGATCGTCATAACTGATGCTCAGGATGTCTTTAATGTAATTTCCCTGATTATCATATTTTCTGATTATGTCGCGTTTTGTCAGCAGCGCGTTATATTCCGCTTCTATCGCGTAAACGTAAAGATTTCCGGATTCGTCAATAACGCAGTCCGCCATGCGGATATATTCTTCAAATTTATCAATCTCAATTGTATAGCGGATGTTTCCTTTTATATCCATGCATATAAGGCGGAATGAGCCGTTATCAATGATATACATATTACCGTCTTTTTCATATTTTGCCGTGGTTGGGGCGGTAATTGATGTGGTCTGTTGAAAAGGCTTACTGCGAAAAACATCCGAATTCAGAAAGCACAGAATTCCAAGACCGAGAAAGCACGCCATAAAGACGGTAAACAACAGCAATAGCGTAGACTTTTTCATAAATAATATTTTAATTTACTTTTATAATAAAATAAAGCCATAATAATAAAACTTTACCTGTATATTCGGACAAATGCTTGAATAAACCCTATAATAATTACATAATAACCGTAATGTAAATGAGGAATTCTGATGGGAACAAGAAAATTCAGATCGTTACATAGTCAAATTATCTTTACAGCGCTTGCCTTTACCCTGATGGTAGTATTAAGTTACATATTAAACAGCAGAACAGTTCACAGGAATCTGTCAAGGAACGCCGAATGTATGCTCTCTTTCACCCAGGAACAGATAGAATCAGAGCTTATCGCCTCAAAAATGATGCTGGGCGGCTTTTCCGAGACTGTGCGTCTGATGATACTGGACGGCCGCGCTGACGAACTACAGTATTATATAGATATCTCAAGCAAATATGTTATATCAGAAGAGTCAGGGCTGAACAATATGAACGGCCTTTACGGCTATTTTGAGAATGTTTTTGAGAAAGATGTTTTTATAAACGGCATTGACTGGGTTCCTGAGGATGATTATGTTCCGGCCGAAAGAGAATGGTATAAAGCCGCCATAACAAACTGCGGCACGATTGCCGAAACGCAGCCTCATTTGGATTATCCGAGCGATACATATATCATTACATACGCGCGCTGCATACATGATAATAATGGAGACCGCGTCGGGGTTGTTTGCATTGATGTGCCGCTGGATAAAATCGGGGAGATTGTTACGGACGCGGCTCTTAACGAAGGCGGGTACGGTTTGCTTGTCTCTCAGGATTACACAATTATTTCTTACGCTAACCATGACTTTATAAAGAGACGCATTAATGAGCCCGGAATAATACCCGCGGGGTTTTTGGAGAAAATTCAACAGGGCAAAATTCTTTATGAAGAGCCCATGAAAAACTGGAAAGGCGAAAATGTTATTGTCTTTTCCCGCGTTCTTCCCAACGGCTGGCATTTGGCTATTTTATCTCCGAAAGAACAGTACTATTCTGGCACCAACCGGATGCTGATGGCGCTCTGCTTTATAGGCGGAATTATGGCAGCCGCGCTTATAGTCTTCCTGATACGAATTGACAGGGCGAAAGAAAAAGCCGGCGAAGAAAGCAAGCAAAAAAGCGCGTTTCTCGCGAATATGAGTCATGAAATTCGCACCCCCATGAACGCCATCATCGGCATGACTTATGTCGGAAAATCAGCTAACGACGCGCCGCGCAAGGATTACTGTCTGGAAAAAATAGAAAACGCTTCGCAGCATCTTTTGGGCGTAATAAATGACGTTCTTGATATGTCAAAAATAGAAGCGAACATGTTTGAACTTTCCTACGATGAGTTCAGCTTTGAGAAAATGCTCCAGCGCGTTATCAGCATTGTAGGTTTCCGCGCCGAAGAAAAAAAACAAAAAATATCCGTTTATGTTGACAAGTCCATACCGCGCACATTAATAGGAGACGAACAGCGTCTGGCGCAGGTGATTACCAATCTTTTGGGTAACGCGGTCAAGTTTACTCCAGAAGGAGGCTTGATAAAACTGGACACGCGCTTTATCGCAGAAGAAGACAGAATGAACACGATACGGATTACTGTAAAAGACAGCGGAATCGGAATAAGCGAAGCGCAGCAAAATCAGCTGTTCCATTCATTCCGGCAGGCTAACGCCAGGATTTCGCGCAAGTTCGGCGGCACAGGGCTGGGGCTTGCGATATCCAAAAACATCGTGGAATTAATGGGCGGAAATATTGAGCTTGTCTCCAAACTTGGAAAAGGATCATCATTCTCATTCACATTCAAGGCCAGACGCGGCACAAAAAGGATAATAAATCTGTCCAAAGCCGGAATAAACTGGGACAATATTAAAGTAATCGCCGTAGATGATGACATGGAAATTCTGCTTTACTTCAAAGATATTATGCGCGGTTTGGGAACAAGCTGCAGCACCGCTTTAAACGAAGAAGAGGCGCTGTCATGTGTTGAAAATGACGGAAAGAAACATATTTATTTTATAGACTGGAAAATGCCGGATATCGACGGAATTGCGCTCGCGAAAAAACTGGCGGCAAAATCCGCCGCCGTGTCTGACGGAAATTCATCTTCTGATGACGCGATGATAATTATGATCTCAGCGGCAGAATGGAGCGGCGTAGTTGACGAAGCGAAGAAATCAGGCATTAGCATGTTCCTGTCCAAACCGATATTCCCGTCCGCGGTAGCGGAGTCAATTGCGGACGCGGCGGGAGTGCAGTATCTGGAGCAGGAAAAGAAAGACGACTACAGCGGCGTTTTTGAAGGATTTAAAATTCTTCTTGCCGAGGACGTGGATATTAACCAGGAGATAATAGATACCTTAATTGAACCTACGCTGCTGAAAATGGACTGCGCCATGAACGGCGCGGAAGCGGTAGCCATGTTCAGGAAATCGCCTGATGATTACGATTTGATTCTTATGGATGTGCAGATGCCGGAAATGGACGGTTACGAAGCGACCCGCAGGATAAGGGAAATTGAGGTTGCCTGGAGAAAAACAGAACCGACCGCGCGTCCGCGTGACGTGCCGATTGTAGCGTTGACAGCTAACGTATTCAAGGAAAATATCGAAAAATGCCTTGAAGCCGGAATGAATGATCATCTTGGCAAACCGATTGTTGTTGATGAATTTTACAACTTATTAAGAAAATATTTTCTTGACAGATAATTTTCCCGTATAACTGTAATTTAAAAGTTAATCAGTCTTTCCAGAGCCATAAACGCCGCTGTGCCGCCGAAAATGCTGAATAGCGCGTTTCTCCGCCACAGGTGAACAATGACGGTGACAGCGGCGGCAATAAACGCGGCTCCGCCCTGTCCGGGGCTGCCGTTTTTAACGCTTTCGTATACAGAAGCGCTGACAGCGTTGAATGTCAGTACAGTCATCGCAAGCGGAGGCACGATTTTCCCGATAAAATCTATAAAGGCTTCCGCGCGGCGGCCCGCGTTTTTATCCCCCGGACTCTTCCCGCGGAATAACAGGAATGGGCATACCCGGCAAAAAAATATCACAAGAGCCATGACTGCCGTAAGCAGAACCGCTTCGCCAATGCCGGTTTTCATCACGCGCGCTCCTTCTTATAAATTACAGAACTGGCCGCCAGCGCCAGCGTAATTGCCGCCAGCAGCGATATGCGCGAAGGCAGCAATACCGCCAGCGCCGCGGGCACAGCGGAGACAATAAATACGCCGGGTTTTCGTATCCTGAAAATTTGTTCAAGCATGAGCACAATGAACAGGGCGGTCAGGGCGAAACTAACGCCTTCAATATTAAACGGAATCAGCGATCCTGTAATTGTGCCGATGAGCGAACCTGATATCCAATAGCTGTGATCCAGCAGAGTTACCAGAAACATGAATCTGCTTCTGCCGCTTGCTGGAATCGGATGGCTTAATCCGGGAATATGGATATTTTCTTCTGTATTTTCCGGCAGCGATGAAAGCAGCGCGAATGTTTCATCGGTCATGCCAAAGATGCAATACGCCCTATAGAAACCTGAAGACGGCATACGTTTGATCATTGACAGTCCGTATGCGATATGCCTGGCATTCACTACCAATTGCACCAGAGCCGCTTCCCATATGCTTGTTCCGGCGGCGAACAGCCCCACGGCGATGTACTGTCCCGCTCCGGCAAACATTGCCGCGCTCATTAACACGGTCAGCCACCAGGGGTATCCCGCGTCCGCCATGAGCAGGCCAAAAGCGAAGCCGATAGCCAGATAACCCAGCAGTACCGGAATTGAGTATTTAAACGCCGCCGAAAGCAGGCGCGGACTTTCTTCTTTCATTTACAAGGAGTATATCAAATTTTTTTTTTAACCGCTATTATCACCCGCTCCATCACCTGTTTTGGCGGGTAAAATTCAGCAAAAAACAGCTTAAAACATTTTATATCACCTGATTTGGTGAGTTACTTTTGCATTTTCCGGCTGTATTTTTTAATAAACGCGTATTTAAAATATGCTAAACTATTTTAGGAGGTATACTTATGAAAAAGTATATCATTGCCGGCTGTTTGGTTATCTTAATATCAACAGGAAATATTTTTGCCCAGGCTGGGTTTACAGGGCGGCAGGGGTTTAGAGGTCAATCCGGATTTGGATTCACGGGCCCTGCGGGTCCTGATAATTTTTTGCCGGGACAGGCTGTCATGATCAATCAGCCTGTTACTGTCATTGAAGCGAGGAATCTTCCCCATGATTCATGGGTTGTTTTATCCGGGAATATCATCAATATGCTGCCGGGCGGCAGGCAGTATACATTCCGCGATATAACGGGAGATGTCGCAGTTGATATCGGGCCCAAAGAATGGCGGGGATTGAGCGTTGACGTAACAGACAGGGTTGAGATTTACGGAGAGGTTAAATCGCACCGCGGACTGTTTCATATTAAAGTCCATGCGATTTCAGGGGCTGGAAAGGTAAACAACAGGCCATGGCAGGCGGTTACTGAAACTGCGCCTGTTACAATTAACGAAGCGAAAAATCTTCCCCATGATTCATGGGTTGTATTAAAAGGAAATATTGTAAACATTTTGTCCGCAGGAAGGCATAATTATACGTTCCGTGACGCTTCGGGAGAAATTATGGTTGATATTGGCATGAAAGAATGGCGCGGGCTGTCTGTCGGCGTATCTGACATTGTTGAGATTTACGGAGAGGTTAAATCGCACCGCGGGCTGATATATATTAAAGTTCATGCAATCAGGACGGGAGCGTAAAGTTTTGCATAACAGAACAGGCGGCGCATCCGGCTGGCGCGCGATAATCAGGAGTTTTTTTCAAACGCGCGATGAGCTGTCATTCCGCAATATCAGGGTTAATTTGCTGTCTGTTCTGCTGGTTTTCCCGACTTCCGTTATTCTGGGAAATCTGCGTTATTACGGTCACAGCATCGCGCTGGGCGGTTTTGCAACTAACGAAATAATGTTTTTTATGCTGGCTTTTGGCTGGCTAATCCTGGGCTTTGCGCCTGAACGCTTTATTCTTCCTTTGCTGAAAATATCGGCGGTTTTTTCCGCTGTCTCGCTGTCATTTCTGATTTTCCTGCCGATGGGTTCAGGTCAGTTCATGCTTTATATGGCTTTTAAATTCTGCAATGGCTTATGCGCCGCCTGCGCGTTTTTCCTGTTCTGCTTTGTGTTAAATAATGTCGAGCGGCTTGCCGGCATGGCAGTTATTCAGGTTTACTACGGGTTTTATTATACTTCATGGAGAATGCTTCCTGATTTTCATACAGCGGGAAATACATGGGCAGGAGCCGTTTCAATGGCAGTTTTTCTTGTCGTCGTATTTAACTGTGCGGGAAACTTCGCCGCAGGAAACGGCGTAAGGCTTAAATCCGGCGCCGCGTTAAATACTGACGGCGACGGCAAAGGATCGGGAGTATATTTTGTTATTGGCCTAGGTGTTGTTCATTACATGATTATGTGTATGAGCAATTACATCGAATGGTCAGAAAACAGCGTTTCCAGTCTTGCATTCGGCCTTGGAACCGTTATATCCGTCGGGCTCGTTATAATTATTCAATTATTTAAAGGCAGAAACGCGCTGTATATCTGGCTCATGTTTCTTGCTTTTACCCTGCTTGGATTGGGCGTTCTTCTGTTTAATACGCCGGCGGCAATTTCTTCCGGTTCTTTCATTTATGGTTTAGGCGACAGCCTGGGTTATATAATTATCTGTTATATGTGCGCCGGAGCCATTAAAAGAAGCAAGTCGCTACGGATGTTCAGGTTTTATTGTTTTGTTTTTTTTATCCAGTATTTTATCATTTCCGGTATTTTTTCATTTTACTTTAATTATTTTGACGAGCCAAATAAATTTCTCGCGTTTGCCGTTGTTCTGGTTCTTGTCAGCCTATGTCTGTTATTCATGCCGCTTATTCAAAAAAAACTGTTTGACGCGGACTGGACAGACGGCCTTTATCTGCGGGACATGGAAGAGTATTCCAGGCCGTTTGTAAAAACGGAAGAAATCAATAAAAAAGAAAAATTGAATTTAACGCCGAGAGAGCAGGAAATTTTTACCTTG
This sequence comes from Treponema sp., assembly GCA_031256445.1. GTDB lineage: Bacteria > Spirochaetota > Spirochaetia > Treponematales > Breznakiellaceae > WQXQ01. The sequence continues at coordinate 43,774 of JAIRQN010000021.1, forward strand.
CTGCTCAAAGGAACGCCGCCCAAAGAAATAGGCTATACCCTGAAGATAAGCTATGAAACGGTTCATCATCACCAAAAGAATTTATACCGGAAATTGGGCATTCAGAGTATACAGGAACTTTTTGCCAGATACGCCAGAGCTATGTAATGGGCGATGTTTCTTTCTTTAATTTCAAAAGCCTGTTTTTTGTTAAACCGCAATATTCAATATCAATTTCTGTTCCCACATAAAATCTGTTTCCCGCTGTTAAAGAAGCAGCTCCCGTAGTACCCCCTCCGTTAAACGGGTCCAAAATTATGTCTCCTTCATTGGTAGAGGCCGTTATAATTCTTAATAATAAATCCAACGGCTTTTGAGTTGGGTGTTTGCCGAATTCTTTCCCGCTGTTTTTTGGCGCAGGTATTGACCATACTGATCGCATCTGGGTATTTTCTTTTTTTATTTTATCTTCCGGAAATTTTCCATTTTTCATTTTTTCATAGTTAAACGTATGTTTGGCTTTTTTATCTTTGCGCGCCCAAATTACCGTTTCGTGTGAAGCTGTAAAAAAACGGCAGCTTAAATTGGAAGAAGCGTTTGGTTTAAACCATGTAATATCATTTAATATATGAAAATTATTTTTCTGTAATATATAACCGCATTGATAAATGCTGTGATATGTGCCGGAAATCCAGATTGTTCCTTCAGGTTTTAATACCCGGCGGCATGCAGTTATCCAGGCATCATGAAATTTTATATCCTCTTCAAACCCTTTGCTTTCGTCCCACTTGCCTTTATTTACTTTTGCCATTCTTCCATTCCTGCATGTAAATCCATTGTTTGATAACATATAGGGAGGATCGGCGAAAATCATATTTATGGAATTTTCCGGCATTCGATCCAGTATCTCAAGGCAATCATTGTTGAAAACAACCGCATTTTCGGAAGAAAAAAAAGGCGCTATTTCATTTTTTGAGTCTATTATTCCGGATAAAACATTCTTAAATTTTTTTCCAGGCTCCGGAAAGTTTTTATCTTTCATAATATATCTTTAAAGATAATTAAAAATTGAACTTAACTCCAATCGCGGGAGATACAGTCACTTTACCGCCTGCGCCAACGCCGGCAAATTCGCACGTCAGATAGAAATTCCAGTTTCTGAAGCCATACTCAAACAATGGAGTGATAATTACGCCTTCATCGCCGATGTCTTCGGGGACAATTACCTCAACTTCCAGATAAGCCGGACGGATTTCGTATCCGGCGATCAATTCAAGACCCTGATAACCGGCATCTTCTCCTGGAGCAAGCAGGGTAAGTAATTTAAAATCCAGAACAAGGCCGAAGGCGCTTTCCAGGCCAATTGAAACATCAAGCCCAAATTCTGCGCCGGCGTCTTTATCGTATTGAACATATGTGATTGGCGCACCAATATTGACAAAAGCGTCTCCAAAATTAAATTCCTGTTCAAATCTTACTGCCGGAGTAAAAATTCCTTCCAAAATATTCGTTCCGTTTGTTTTGGGAGAAATTAAAATTTCATCAAACTCATTCTGTAAAATAAAAGATAAGGTAGAACCGCGGCCGAATTCCAGATTGTAGCCCAGCATTATATCCGCATACAGCGACTGCCTCAATTTATTGGCAAAACCGAAAGTATAGTTAAGTTCTGCGGACAGATCCAGAGCGTCATTCAGAAAAGACGCTTCGTATGTAAATATGGGCATAAGATACGGGATCATGTCCTCATTGTCCGCCTTGTTAACATTTTCAATGCCGAACTCCAGTCCCGCCGAAAAATCCGCCGTTTTATCCGCCGCCGCGGCAAAACTTACAATCTGTGTAAAAACAAGCAATAAAATAAAAACCTTTTTCATATAATCCTCCAATATTGATTTACAATCTTTCAATTTCATAATTACCGCTTAGCATAATAGTCAGATTACCGTTGCGGCAGCGCAATTCGTCTATAAATTCCTTTGTTGCATTTGATGTTTTTAACTGAACGGCATAGGTCAGTTCATAAAGACTGCCCATGTTGGTGGTTGTAACAGTTTTCAATTCGGCGCTTTTGGTATATTTTGAGAAAATATCATCAAAGACCCCTTCATAATCCAGATTTTCCGGAATTTTTACCTTGAGAAAACGGACACTCGCGTCTTCGCCAAAAGAAAATCTGGTTAACAGCAGTGATACCGCGCCCACAATCAGAAGGAACATGAAAGCGTAGAACATAAAACCCATTCCCATTATAAATCCTATTGCCATTGCGAAAAATATGGCGCTGATTTCCCTTGCGGTTCCCGGAATTGAGCGAAAGCGTATCAGGGAAAAAGCCCCTGCAACCGCTATACCTACGCCGATATTGCCGTTAACCAGCATTATTATTATCTGTACTATAGCAGGTAATAGCACCAATGTCACGGCCATACTCCGGCTGTATTTGTTTTTATACATATAAATTCCCGCCGAAGCAAATCCAAATACCAGTGAGCCTACAGTGCAGATAATCATGCCATGCAGCGTAGGAAATTCTCCCATAAAACTGGTTGATAAAACATCAAGCGACATTACTCATTCCTCCTATATATCCGGTATAACAAACGCCAAATTTTGAAAATGGCACCGGGAATATGCTGTTTTCGCTGAGCGTTTTGGCAAGCCATAAAGGCATAGCGCCCGTTGTCTTTATTTCCATTATCATCTGATTGGGCTTAAGGATTTGGCGGTTTTCACCGGAATCATAATTATTAAAACTGATTAAGCGAAAAAAAACGTCTTTATCAAAAGTGATGCGCAGATCCCCGTCTCCAATGCCGTTATAGGCGATTCGGGCATAGGCAATGTATATTTTTTCAGAGATTTCTTTCCTTTGCATAAAAAAAATTATTTCCCTGGAAATTTGAGAATCCAGAGATGAAACAATTTCACGGATGCTGCGGCTTTCCAGTTCGCATAAGGGAAAATCTATTCTGCGCTTGTATGTAATGCCGTGAAATTTTTTCTTTAGTTCCAGAAAGCCGTGAGACTCCCGGGTTTTTTGACCATAAAACCGCAAGCGCAATTTTTCCTTGTACATGGGTCTTTCTATGGATTCACGGATAATTTCCCAATCATCCGTATCAAAATATAGATTCTGCACCAGATACTCGCCATGCCGGTCTATTGTCATATATTGCGTTAATTTCCTCTGCAATACGGCTCCTTGTTCCATTGTGACAAGGTATTTATTTTCGCGCCGGTTAAAAATGCTCTGCATATTTCACCTTTTATTCGCGGCGAGGGTTTTATACCCCGCCCTTTAGGGCTGTGTTGTCATTTTGACTGTAATTTTTTAAGGTACAATACATCAACTACCGCGTTCCTGTTTTGAATTTCAATTTCCCCCCTGATTTCCACGCTGTCGTTTGCGCTGACAGACAGATCAAGCAATACCCAAAGATTTCTGTCAATTTCTATGGTTACATCGCCTGTTGAATCGCGGAATGTGAATTTTTCACGTCCAAGCGAGTTTACAATATTTCCTGTTAATATTACCAAAGAACCTTCCCGCAGATTTTTCACCTGACTGGCGGTAACGGTTTGTATCTGCGCGTTCGTTCCGGAACCGGGTCCAATTCCGGTAAATCCCTGTCCATATACGGCATTAACCGAAAAAACAGCCGTAATAAAAATAACGCTCCAAAACACGGATTTTTTCATATAGCATACTCCTATCGCTTTGTTAAACCTTCATACGAAAGCCTTAATAAAATCGTCTGCGGTAAGGCGGCGGGTATAACCCACAAGGTTCTACAAGTGTCGTAATTAATATACTACATATGTAGTATATATATGTCAACAATTTTTTAAGAAAATACGGAATTTTTGAAACAAACAACCGGGCTGCCTGATATGTCCGTATTTACAGTTACAGCCGCTCCATCTCAATAACCGCTCCGGTTACCGCGTCAATTGTAATTTCATACCGCCGGTTATTGGATTTGATTATTACATCGTAAATCAGCAAGTCATTCTCATATTCAAGCTCAATCTCCTCTACTGCGCCGCCTCCGGCCCTTGAGACAGCTATTTCCATGGCTTTTTCAAACGATACTTTCGCGGAGTTAATAAGTTCGGTCAAAGGTATTATTTCTTTGAACTCTATAATCTCTCATGTTTCTGGGTTAATTTCTATTTCGTATGCCTTGTCATTGGTTCTTATAATTAACTCGTAAAATGATTTTCCGTTTATTTGCTCAAGATGAACCTCTTCCACCGCGCCGCCGCCGGATTTTTCCAGGGCAATTTCCATGATTCCCTTAAGCGAAAGAGCGGATTCCGGCAATGCTGAAAAAGCGGGCGAAACCGCAGATGCAGACAGTTCCTGAACGGCAAAAACCGAGCCGGAAAGCAAAGTAAGCGCCAACACAATTGATAAGACCGGTATGGCAAGCCATTTCATTTTTAAAGTTGGTTCCAGGATTGAATCCAGGCGTTTTTTTAAACTCAATTTTCCTTTGTAGATAAAACAGGTAGACAATATTGTAGAGGCTGTTTTTTTTCGTTCAATCATGCCAATAATTGTTTCGGCGTAAAAATGCCGGTTTTCTTTACCGGAATTATGCAGAACCGCTTCGTCACAGGACGCTTCCCCGTCAGCCTGCATTAGTTCGTACATCCAGAATATAAGGGGATTAAACCAATATATTGATATGGTGACAACGAACAGGAATTTTACCAAAAGATCGCGGCGCATATAATGAGTAAACTCATGCCTGAAAATGAGTTCCAGCTCGTCAGCGTTAAAATTCTTTTCCGGCAGAAGTATACTGGGGTGCAAAAATCCCGTAAGCATTGAACTTGACACAAAACCGCAGACCAGGAGGCTGATGTTTTTATGTTCCAGTCTTTTCTCCGCCTGAATGGTTTTGAATATTGACAGGATTTTTTCGTCATTGACTGCTGCGCCCCAGCGCCGGATTGCCCGCATAAAATTGATATGCCGCCGGATGTGATAGGTGAAAACCGCAAGCGCGGTAACGCCCCAAAGGAACATGCAAACCATGAAAGGCGAAAATGACCTGCCGAAAAACAGGCCATGCGGGAAATTTATTTTCCCGATAGCCGGATTGCTGTTTAAAACATTGCCCGCTGCGCTGTCCTCGGAAACTGAATACTGCGCTTTGGCCGGCGCTGAAAATTTTGCCGTAAGATCCGGCAGCGAAACAGTAAAAATACCGCCGTTGATTACGGGAGGCAAAGGTAAAATTAAGCCTATAAGAACAACCAGCCATACTGTATAACGCAGCTTTGCGGAAAACGCCCTGCCAAACAGCGCATTGAACAGAAAAATTACCAGAATGATCGCGCTTATGGCAATGGATTTAAACAGAAAGGATAAAAAATACAATTCCATTTTATTTCTTCTTTTTGGCAAGCCAATCTTTCAGTTCCTGTAAATCTTCTTTGGAAAGATTTTGATCTTCGAACATTGTTTTTACAAGAACTCCCACGGAATATCTGCCGGTGTTTCCGATATACCGTTTCATGAAATCCCCGGTTTCAATGCGCATATAATCCTGTTCCGGCATTTTCGGCGTATAGTTCCGTTCTCTGCCTACGCGCTCGCTTTGCAGAAAACCTTTTTCAATCAGCCGCACCAGCATTGTTAATACGGTTTGAGACTTCCATTTTTTATCATCCTTTAATTTTTCCATTATCTCCAATGTGGTTACAGGAGGCGTAGAGTCCCAAATGATCTTCATTACTTCAAATTCCGCGTCAGGCAGTCTTTTCATATTTTCACATTCTACACTTATAGTTTCTGCTTGTAAAGAGCCGCGTTACTTTATTGGCAGGTCTCCGGTGTAAAACCTGAACAGCCCTAATCTCTTGAAGCAATCTCCAGTATCAGTTCAACTTCGTTCCTGGAAAGGCCCATTGCGGTGGCGATTTCCTCGTCTGTCCAGCCTTTGGCTTTCAGTCTTTTTACATTGTCGCGGCTTTGGGGAGTAAGAGCGCCTTTGACGTTTGAAGCGGAAGGTTTGCCGCTATCTTTCTCCAGCAGTCCTTTTGTCAGCTTGAACTGGGTGCGCGCGTCATTATCCAGCGCTTTAAGTTCTGTTTCCGTGCGCGCAAGCCATTCGCGGGCGACATTCATCTCTGTTATGCGCTTTTCTATCTGGGTAAGGGTGTCGTCCAACGTGCTGATTTTTTCCACCGCGTCGGATGCTTTTTCGTTTTCAGCGGCGATTGCCTCTATTGAAGAGCGGAGATTTTCGAACCGGTCAGAGAGAACTGTAATAACAGCCTCTGCGTTTTTAATCGCGGATTCTGTTTTCTGAAGCGCCTTGAAGTTATGATCAATGCCTTCTTTGGTTTCTTCCAGGATTTCATTTTTCTTTTCGATGCGCTGATATTTGTCTTCGGTGTCTTTCATCGCCGTTTCAAGTTTGCGTATGCGCATTTCCACGGCCTGGAGAAGATCGTCAGATGTTGTGACATGCTCCAGTTTTTCTTTTACCGATTGTGAAATTTTCAGAAGGTTATTGAAATTCATTTCCATTGTTTCAATTCGGACTTTCTCATTCAGGAAGCGCGTCATCTTGTTGTTTACTTCGTCTTCCTGTCGCTTTAGGCGCGTAAACTGGGTTTCCAACTGCGTAATTTCGTTTTTGCGCTGATCCAGCCGGTCAAGATCCCCGTTGATTTCCTCTATCCTGTGTTCCAGTTCCTGTTTAAGTATGCCTGTCTGCTCGAAGATTTTTTTCTGAACGCCGAGTTCCTTGCGTATTTCTTCCAGATTTGAACGGAACTGGGAAATACGCTCGTCGTTTTCAGCGGCGATTTCCCTGCTGCGCCGGCGCAGATCTTCCAGCGAAGTGTCCGTTTCGCGTATTCGCGTATTGTACAGAATTTGCCATTCGCCGAAATCCTGTTTTGATTTCTGAAGATCGTTATCCAGCGATTCTGTAGCGGTTTGCGAACGGGCTGTCATTTCTTCAAGTTCCTTGTCCAGCTCCCTTTGTTTCTGGCGCAGGGTATCCTGTATTGTCAGTTGATACTGGCCGACCTGGGACTTTACTTCGCTTTCCGAAGTAAAGCGTATTTCATCAAGATCCTGTTTTATCTGTTCGGTGAAATTCGCGCGCATTTCCTCGACATTGCTCATGTCGTTCCTGATGCCTTCTTCAAACGCCGCCGCTTCCTTTTTAAGGCTGTCCATTTCCGATATTAAACGCTCGCCGAGCGAGGCGATATCTTTGCGCTGATCCGTTAAAATGCGTTCTTCCGCCTGATGCCACACCGAATCAATTTCTTCGGCGCTCTTGCTGAATTTTCCCTCCATGTCTTCCTGCCAGACTGCAATATGTTTCCCGATATCGGCGGATCGTTTGCCAAGTTCCGCAGAAAAATTTTCTTCAAAATTCGCTAACTGCTCTGATACGTTATCAAATGCCTGTTTTCTGATGCCGTTAAGCTCATTGTTCATGTCTTCAAGTTCTTTCCGGAGCGCCTGCGATTGCGCGTTAAACGCCGCCGTGGTTGATTCCATTGATGTGTTCGATTCTTTTTCAAAGGCCGAAAAATCATCCCTGATTCCTGATACCGCTTCTTCCATTATTCTGCGAAGCTCCGTATCAAGGTCTGATGTGTCTTTGGCCAGTTTGCCAAGCTGGTTGATGGATTCAGTATGAAGTTTGCCGTAATCGTCCAGGCGTTTTTCTGTTGCCTGAATGATGTCATGTTCCGCGTCTCTGCACATGACCTTCCACGCGGCAATCTGTTTTTCCAGGGCGGCAGTAATATCGCTCTGCTGCTGGTTAACTTCGCTTTCGGATTTAATTTTCAGATTGCCAAGTGTCTGTATAAGTTCCTTATGCTGCTGGCTTACCGCTTTCTCTGATTTTTCCTTAAGCTCGCTGAGAGCCGCGGCCAGTTCTTCATTCTGTTTCTTGATTGCCGCTCCGGAGCTGCTGTTCAATTCACCGAGGGTCAGTTTTAGTTCACTCTGCTGAAGGTTTACGGCTGCCTCTGTTTTCTTGTTCATTTCATTTATGGAGGAACTCAGTTCATCCTGCTGATCTTTAATCGCGGATGAGGAAATTTCCTTAAGCTCTTTAATTGCGGAAAGCGTATCCTGCTGCTGCTGCCTGATATCAGTTTCGGATTTTGTGCGTAACGCGGCGATGGAAACGGTGAGTTCGGAAATGAGCCCGCTGAATTCCTTTTGCTGGCTGTTAATGGCTCCGCCGAGTTCTTCCTTCTGCCGTTTGACCGCCGTCTCCAGTTTATCTCTGGCTTCATTGATATCCGCGCTCAGTTCATCGCGCTGCTGTTTGACGGCGGCTTCGGATTTTTCCCTTACCTCTCCGAGCGCTTCGCTTAGTTCTTCCTGCTGATCTTTTATTGCTGTATCTGATTTTTCTTTAAGTCCGTCGAGTACCGCGCCCAATTCAATTTCCTGGTTTTTAACGGCGGCGTCCAGTTTTTCCTTTAATCCGCCGAGAACTGTATCAAGTTCTACCTGCTGTAGTTCCACGGAGTTATCCAGTTTCTCTTTCATTCCGCCCAGGGCTGTGCTTAGCTCTTCCTGCTGCTGCCTGACAGCGGTATCCGATTCTTCCTTTATTTCGCCCAGAACCGAGCTTAGTTCCTGCTGCTGCTGTTTAATCGCGGTCTTTGTTCTTTCCTTTAACGCGCCAAGTACCGCGGCAAGGTCTTCTTCCTGATAGTTAACAGAGGTATCCAGTTTTTCCTTTAGTCCTCCGAGTACCCTGGTAAGTTCGTCTTCCTGATACTTAACAGAGGCGTCCAGTTTTTCCTTTATCCCGTCAAGAACGGTATCAAGTTCCACCTGCTGCAGTTCAACAGCGGTTTCCGCTTTTTCCCTTATTCCGCCGAGCAGCGCTGTGATTTCTTCATCATGATTCCTGACTGCGGTTTCTGATCTTTCTTTTATCCCGCCAAGCAGCGATGTTAGTTCTTCATCCTGCCGTTCGACCGCGGTTTCCGCTTTGTCTTTTATTCCGCCGAGCAGCGCTGTGATTTCTTCATCATGATTCCTGACTGCGGTTTCTGATCTTTCTTTTATCCCGCCAAGCAGCGATGTTAGTTCTTCATCCTGCCGCTTGACTGCGGTTTCCGCTTTGTCTTTTATTCCGCCAAGCAGAGATGTTATCTCTTCGTCATTTTTACTGACCGCTGTCTGCGCTTTGTCTTTTATTCCGCTGAGCAGCGAGGTTATTTCTTCATCCTGCCGCTTGACGGCTGTTTGCGCTTTTTC
>JAIRQN010000052.1 GCA_031256445.1 Treponema sp.
GTTCAAGCGCGAAACCGGCTGTGATTAAAGCGCCCGATTTTAAAGGCGCTTCTACAATCAAAACGCCGCGTGACAGCGCCGAAATAATCCTGTTCCTTGCGGGAAAATTCCACTTTGCCGCACGGGTTCCAGGAGGATATTCGCTGATTACCGCTCCGCCGGAATCAAGAATCCTCTTCGCGATTGTCCTGTTGGTCATGGGGTAAATGACATCAGCACCCGATCCCAAAACCGCGTATCCTGGAACGCCGCCAAAAAGATTTCCCCTGTGGGACATCGCGTCAATTCCCAGAGCAAGTCCTGATACAACAGAAATTCCCGACCGCGCGATTTCATTTGCGATCGTATATGCCTGTTTCGCTCCTTCAGGACTTGGACGGCGCGTCCCGACCATCCCCAAAAGCGGCTTTTCCGGATTTGGAAGATTTCCCCTGAAAAAGACAACAGCCGGCGGATCGTAAATTTCCCTTAAAAGAGGCGGATAAGCCGCTTCTTTCCACGACACCCATTCAATGGAGCGCGCGCGGCAGATTTCCGAAACGCGGACAGCTTTTTCGCGTATTTTATTAATATCCCAATGTTTATTAACCCGGCGGCCAAGATGTTCTTCTATGCCGCTTTTTGATTGTACGATAAAATCATCTTCACGGTCAAATGCCCTTAAAAGAGAAATTTTCTCCGCCGGTTTTATGCCGGGTAAAAGGGAAATGACAATATCCGTAAAGCCGCGTTCACTCATAGCGCATATCCTGGATAATATTTTTATTATTCTGGGCTTCGTTTTTGATGTTCTGATCTTTTGTACGGGCAATAATTCTGTCATACTGCTCAATCGCCATGCCATAATCGCCTGTCATTACATACGCCCTTGCAAGCACAAACAGAGCCTGAATATCATTCGTTTGAATTTTTAAATACCTTTCCAGATACTTAACCGCCTCAGCGGGCCTTTCAAGCTCAAACGCGTAAAGAACCGCGATACCGTACATCGGCCTTGCGTATGTTTCATCAATCTGCAGGGCGCGCAGATAGGAGTTTTCGGCAAGTTTATAAAAACGCTCCCTTTCGCTTTCGGCGTTAGCTGAAAATCCGACAATGGATTTTGCGACAGTCGCCGCCGACACCGCGGTAAGATTATAAATGGCCGCGTCATCGGCATTGTAAAAAATCGCCCTTTCAAAAGCGTCAAGCGCGTCCCTGTGCATTCCGCGATCCGCGAGCCTTATGGCCAGTATTTTCCAGTACGCTCCTGTCTGCGCGCCTTCCCTTACATTCCTTTCAATTTGATCTTCATATAACGCAATCGCTTTCCTTAAGCCTTCTATCGTTTCGGGAGGGCCCCCGCGCGGGCTTAATTCAGATATGCGTTTCGCCAAATCCCTGTTGGTTTTTGTGCTTCCGCTGCGGTACATGAAATAAATAAGCGAAGACACAGCGATAATCAGCAGGAAGGCTGCGGCGATTTCCCTGAATTTTTTCATTGCGCAGACTCGCAGTTGCGCCGCTCCAGACGGGGCAGATAACGCCGGTGATTTTCCTTCAGGGAGACGGCGTCTATATGAGTATAAATCTGCGTAGTGGAAAGATCCGCGTGACCCAGAAGCTCCTGTACGGCTCTTAAATCGGCGCCTCCGGCAAGAAGGGATGTGGCAAAACTGTGGCGCAGGGTATGCATACGCGATGATACGCCAGCAAGATTTGCGTATTTCGCATAATTTTTCCATATGCCTTTTCTGGAAAGCCGATTCCCGTTTCTCCCGATAAAGAGAGCCTCGCTTTTGTTTACGCTGCCTGCGAGTTTGGGACGAGCTTCGCTCAGGTACTGCCTCAGCCGCAAAGACGCTTCCTCTCCGAAAAGAGCAAGACGCTCCTTGCCGCCTTTCCCCCTTACTTTCGCAATTCCGCTTTTAAGATCAATGTCCTTGATGTTTAATCCCGATACTTCAGAAATCCTTATTCCGGACGAATATACAAGCTCAAAAAGACACCTGTCACGGCAGCCCGCAGGAGTGTCCGTTTTTACCGTTTCAAGCAGCGCTTCGACAGTTTTTTTATCCATCACTTCCGGAAGGGTCAATCTGCGCTTCGGACTTTCAAGAACAGCGGCCGGGTTGTCATCCGTAAGCCTTTCGTCCATCGCAAAATTAAAAAAAGATCTAAGCGCCGAGATTGCCTTGGCTGTTGAGCGGGAATCAAGGCCGCCGGTATTTTTTCTGTAGACCAGGTATTCCGACAGTACTGTTGTGCCGGCATTGGCAGGCTCTATGTTCCTTTCTTCCAGATAATCCAGAAATTTAAGAATCTCAAACCTGTAACATTCCTTTGTCAGTACGGATTTCCGCTCGATCGCGACAAGCCGGGAACAGTATCTTTTAATCAGGCTATTGTTGTCCAAATCAGACGCTCTCCGCCTTATCCATCATGTCTTCAGCGTGGTAATTATGATTCCTTATAAGAGAGGGCACATCAAGATCATCCTGGTATTCACGGGGAGGCAGGAATCCGAGGTACTCCGGCCGTTTGGTGCGTTCTCTCATTTTTACAAAATCTCCGTAATCGATATAATCGGAATTTTTGGATTTTTTGCCTTCCTGGTTTACGCCCATATAACGCGGAGAGTTAAAGCCTGTCGCGACTACCGTTATCTGAATACTGTTATCAAAATCATTGTCAATATTAAGTCCGTGAATCAGGTTAACGTCCGGATCGCATTTATCTTTAATGGTTTTGATTATATCCTGAATTTCAACAAGCGTAATGTCTTCCGGGCCCGTTATGTTAATTAAAACTCCCATGGCGCCGTCTATGCTGGTGTCTTCCAGAAGCGGATTGTCAATGGCGTTTTTCACCGCGTCCAGTGCGCGGTTATCTCCGCTGCCGAAGCCAATGCCCATTAACGCGTCTCCCTTATTTTTCATAACTGTTTTAACATCGGCGAAATCGGTGTTTTTAAACCCGGTTTTTGTGATAAGTTCCGAAATACCGCGAACGCCGCGGCATAATACTTCGTCCGCCAGCTGATACGCCTTGTCATAAGTGGTTTTGTTATCAACAAGTTTAAACAAATGCTGGTTCGGAATAATGATCAGCGTGTCCACGCATTCGCGCAGTTTCGCGATTCCCGCCTGCGCCTGCTTCATTCTGAAATTCGCTTCGAATTCAAACGGGGTTGTAACAACCGCTACTGTAAGAGCTCCTTTTTCTCTTGCAATTTTGGCGATGACAGGAGCTGAACCGGTGCCTGTCCCTCCGCCCATTCCGGCCGTGATAAAAACCATGTGCGCGTCTTTTATCGCGTCCGCTATCGCATCCTGATCTTCAATTGCCGCTTTCTCTCCGATTTCAGGATTCCCTCCGGCTCCCCAGCCGCCCGTTATCTTGGAACCGATTTGCACCTTAACATCCGCTTTGCTCTTTTTGCACAGATCCTGAATGTCGGTGTTTACCGCGATAAACTGGACGCCGCTCATTGTGCCGATCATCCGGTTAAGCGCGTTCGCTCCTCCGCCTCCGGCGGAAATAACCTTGATCACGGCAGGCACAGGTTCATCTTCGTTCCTTTGCTGCACCATGGATCTGCCCCCCGATTCGGTAGTTGAATCTTCGGGCTGCCTGAATTGAAGCACCTGCGGTTTTTCACGCATTCTCATTTCTGGCGCCGCACTTGCCGAATGCGCCTCTTCCTGTTGAATGAATTGACTCATCTGTGGTTTTTCACGTACCGCTAATACATTCATTTTTACTTCCCCTCCCAAAAAAAATATTTTAATTTAAATAACTAATCTGTCATATAAAACTTATATGATTAACTGTCATAAAAATTCTTCCTTCAGCCATGTCCTTAATTTATCAATAAGGGCGGTGTTCTGTTTTTCTCTCTTTCGCAAATCGGTAGTATTCTGCGATATGTCTTGATTTGATCTTCTGTCTCCTTCAAGCGCAAGTCCTATCACTGTGGCGTATGAAGGATTTCTGTACTCATCAACCAATCCGCCAAGTTCAGGCACGGGCATTGGGCTTCCAAGCCTCGCCGGCAGCCTGAGCATATCGGTCGCAAGCTCCAGCACGCCGGATAACTGCGCGCCTCCCCCTGTCAGCACCACTCCGCCTCCAAGAAAGCGCGGAAGATTTAAAGATTCAATGTGCTGCTTTATCATCTTGAAGATCTCTTCCATCCTGGGTTTTATTATTGTCAGAATCAGGGAACGCGGAATGGTCATCGGCGCTCTGCCTCCGACTCCCGGAACAATAACGACTTCGTCATCTTCCAGAAGATCATCCCAGCAGCAGCCGGCGTTAATTTTTATCTTTTCCGCGTTTTCAAGCGAAATGCTTTTAATTATTGAAATATCGCTTGTCACCTGCGATCCGCCTGCGGGTATGGTATATGTCGAGTAAGGAGTGCCGTCAACGTACACAAGCGCGTCTGTTGTCCCGCCTCCCAAATCCACAAGAAGAACTCCCAAATCCATTTCTTCCTGCGTTAAAACCGATCTTCCGGCAGCAAGAGTCTGTAAAATCAATTCATTAACCCTAAAACCGGCGCGGTTAACGCATTTAATCAGATTCTGCGCGCCCGTTACTGTGCATGTGATAATATGAACTTCCGATTCAAGGCGCACTCCTATCATATCCAGAGGATTGCGGATGCCTTTCTGATCGTCTACTTTAAAATTCTGTGGAATTACTTCCAGTATCTGCTTGTCGGTCGGGATAACTACGGCTTTTGCCGCTTCTATCACCCTGTCAATATCATCCTGTCCTATTTCCCTTTCTCTGCTGTCCCTTTTCTTTCCTGAAACGCCGACAACGCCGCGCGAATTAAGTCCGTTAATATGATTTCCGCCTATACCCATCCAGCAGTCATGAGCTTCAAGACCGCTCATCATTTCCGCGTCTTCTATCGCGGCGGCTACCGCGCGCAAAGTCGCTTCGATGTTCACGACAACTCCCTTTCTTAATCCGCTGGAAGGACGAGAACCTACTCCCATTATCTTTAATATACCGTCATCATCACGCTCGCAGATTACGGCGCGCACGCATGTCGAACCGATATCCAAGGCAACTACAATTCCGTTATTCACCATTTTAGGACTGCTCCTTTATTTTATACGAACCCATACCGGAGCGGAAATCAATTTCCTGCGGATGAGAGCCGTTTTCAAAAACATTAAGCATCAGCAGCATATACCTTAAAATATCTTCTGTTAAACTGTTTTCCAGCCGCACTCTGGAGCTGCTGTGAACCGGAAAAACAACAAGCTCGAATCCATCCCATGCTTTTCTTTCAATGCGTATTTCTGAAACCGCGGCAAGAAGCTCAGGAGATGTCTGCGCGATTGTGTAAAGGCTTTCTGTCAGCGGCACAAGCCCGGCGGGAAGCCGCATGTTAAGCTGAGCAAGTTCGAGTCCGGAAATTACAGGCAGCGCCGGCGTTCCGTCTTCTTCGCATATTTTAAAAAAAATTCCGTTTCTGTCAATAAAAATGAGCTGCTGTCCCATGCCTGTTGTTGTCAGCGCGACAGCGGCCGCTTTGCGCGGACTTAGGTAAATGGACAGTTTATCAGGAAATCTTTTAATTACTTTCGCCGATTCCACAAGCAAATTCCCGGCAAGTTTCGCTTCCGCTTCTTTCGCGTTTATGGAAATGAAAGACGAGCTTTCCTGTATGCCGGCAGCCATAAGAACATCGGCGCGGCCAAAGCCGTCAAAGCTGTGTATTTCCACATTGGAAAAGGGAATAAAAGGACTTATTCCAAAGAGCCAAATCAATTCCGCGGCAAGAAGCGCCGCCGCAATCAGCAGCAGCCTTTTAAGGTTCTTCTCTGTTTTTCCGGCCGATTTAAGAATTTTGTTATCTGAAGAAACGCCGGCGGATCCGGAGCGTTTAACATCATTGCAGGCGGCGTATGTATAATCAGTACTCATTATTATCCTCCGCGCCTGCCTTGGCGCCCGCCGTTCTTGCGACATTCGCAATCAGTCCGCAGCAGGCCAAAGTTGTTATAAGGGAAGATCCGCCGGCGGAGAAAAACGGAAGCGGAATGCCGGTTGCCGGAAGCGCTCCGGAAACCACCGCTACGTTCAAAAGCGCCTGTGACACGATCATCGTCGTAAGCGAAGCGGCAAGGAGCCGTCCGAAAACGGAAGAACTTGTCCAGGCCGCCCTGTATCCCAAAACGGCAAATGCCGCGAAAAGTATAAAGAATAAAAGAATGCCGATAAAACCCGTTTCTTCCGCGTACGCGCTGAAAATAAAATCCGAATGAATTTCGGGAATACTGGAGATTTTCCTTGTGCCCTCTCCGATGCCTTTCCCCAGAAATCCGCCGGAAATAATCGCTTCCCTGCTTGCGAAAACCTGAAAGCCCGCCCCAAGAGGATCCCAGTCGGGCTTAAGAAAACTGACAAGCCGGCGTACGCGGTGTTCCTTGGTAAAAACCAAAAGCGCTGATACCGGGATTATCATTGCGATAGCGGCAAGGAAATAACGGTAACGCATTCCGGCAAGGAAGAAAATGACAAGCGCGTTAAACACAATAAAAACCGCCGTGGAAAAATTGTTCTGCACGTATATCAGGCTGAAGAAAAGCCCCGTAACCAGCACAGGCGGCAGAACGCTTGAGTAAAAATTATCAATGTTGCCTGTTTTTTTATCAAGAAGATGCGCAAGGTACAGCGGAAGCGCAAACTTGACCATCTCTGAAGGCTGGTAAGAAAAAGGCCCGATTTCTATCCAGCGGGAAGCTCCGTATCTTTCAACGCCAACGCCCCGGACATGGGTTAAAGCGCACATTACCGCCGAAAGAATTAAAAAAAACAGCACCAATTTTCGCATAATGCCCAGATTAACCCGCGATAAAACAATAAACAAAAACAGGCCTACCGCGGAAAAAACAAGCTGCCTGTAAAAGAAGTAATTTCCGTTATTGAAAAACCTCAGCGCGAATGAGTAAGAAGCCGAATACAGCGTAACAAGACCGGCGCCCAAAAGAAGTATCACGCAAAAATAAAAGAGGTGAACTGTTTTTTGGCTTTGCGCGCGTTCAGCGTCAAAATGATACATCAGCTTCCCTATTGTATTTTAAGCGTTGAAAGGGCGATGATCGCGAAGAGTCCGCCCAATATCCAGAACCGGATAACTGTTTTTGTTTCCGGCCATCCAATCATTTCATAATGATGATGAAGCGGAGCCATCTTAAATACGCGTTTTTTTCGCAGTTTGAACGAAACAACCTGAATAATAACAGACGCTATTTCCAGCACAAAAACGCCGCCTATGACAAGGATTAAAATTTCCTTTTTGATAATAAGCGAAATAACGGCAATAACGCCGCCAAGGGACAGGCTGCCGACATCGCCCATAAATACTTCCGCCGGATAAGCGTTAAACCAAAGAAATCCGACGCATGCGCCCGCGGCTGCAAGGCAGAACACTGTAAGTTCTCCGGCCTGCGGAACATACGGTATTCCCAGATATGCCGAATAATCTATACGGCCTGTAATATAGGTAATAATCGCCAGTGTAATAAAAACCAGTATCAGCAGTCCTGCCAGAAGCCCGTCAAGACCGTCCGAGAAATTGACCGCGTTTGATTCGCCTACTACAAGCAGAACCGCGAAAGGTATCCACAGCCACCCCATGTCAATTACCGGATTTTTGAAAAACGGGATATAAAGAAGGGTAACATTTTCATCGCCGCTAAAGTAAATGACAAGAACCACAGTTATGGCGATTGTAAACTGCCCCGCCAGTTTTGCCCATGCCGGAAGCCCTGCGGAATTGTGCCGGGTCACCTTTAAATAATCGTCAATAAAGCCGATTGCGCCGAAAGCGGTAAAAGCCCCCAATGTAATCCAGATTGCCGTATTTTTAAGATCTCCCCAGAAAAGCATGGCAATAACCACGGACAGTATTATGAATATTCCGCCCATTGTCGGCGTTCCCGTTTTATTAAGATGCGTCTGCGGGCCGTCCTCCCGTATGGACTGTCCGACTTTTAATCTGTGCAAAAGCTCAATAATTTTATTGCCGAAAATAAAACACACAAGAAAAGTTGTAAGCGCGGCAAATGCGCTGCGGGATGTAAGATAAACAAAAACATTCAGCGGAGTAAAATATTTGAATAACGGATAGATGAACTCAAGAAACACTGTTCGCCTCCGTTTTTTCCTGCGGAATAACAAGCATTTCGCTTAACCTTTCCAGCGCGCACATGCGGGAGCCTTTTAAAAGAACAAGATCGCCAGATTGCACATAACTGTCAACGGCATTCGAGAGCTTTTCCATGTTGTCGGTATGAAAGAACGGTTTGTCTTTCCCGCGCAGGAACTCCGCGGCGGCTTTTGTTTCTTCTCCGAAAAGAAAAACCATCTGCGCGCCCGATTCACAGAGAACCGCGCCCAGTTCCGTGTGCGCAGACCGCGATGCGTCTCCCAATTCAAGCATGTCGCCGATTATATAGATTTTTTTGCTTTTCCAGTCAAGGGAATTGCAGAACTCAATGCTTTTCGCGGTCGATTCGGGATTCGCGTTGTAACAATCGCGGACTACTGTCGTGCGGCCCCACAGAACCTCAAGCCTGCCGAAAAGAGGCTTTACGGATTCCAGCCCGCGCTTTATCGCGTTATTTGACACATTAATTTCCTTCGCGGCGGCGAGGGCGGCAAACACGTCATTGAGACTGTGTTTCCCCGGCAGCGAAAAGTGAATCTTCTCTCCGGCCCACGAGATTTCCGTTCCGTTAAGGCCAAGATTGTTTATCTGTTCCAGCTCTTCAAAAGAATCGCTTCCGTAGAATTTAACTTTTCCGTTTACGCCGTCCGCAAGAGCGTCCCTGTATTTTTCATTTTTGGGAATAAGCGCGGTATCGTCCCTGTTCATATATTTAAAAATGCATTTTTTCTCATTAACAATTTCATCAATACTGCCGATATGTCCGATATGGGCATGACCTATATTTGTAATGACCGCGATGTTTGGTTTAAGTACAGAGGCGGTTGAAGAAATCTCTCCTTTTTTGTTCATTCCCAGTTCAAAAATTCCAACTTCATGATTTTCCCTGATTTCAAATATGGAAAGCGGAAGCCCTGTTTCAGAATTAAGGTTCCCCCTGTTCATTACTGTATTTTTCTCTTCGCCGATAATCGCGGCCGCGATTTCTTTTGTAGTCGATTTGCCGCTGGAGCCCGTGATCCCGATTTTTATCAGTTTCGGGAATTTTAACAGATACGCCCTTGCCGAATCCTGAAGACCTTTTAAAGTATTTTCTACTACAATTAAATCTTTTCCCGCTTTTTTCGCGATATCAGAGAGATTAAAACTTTCCAGTTTGCTTTCTTCCACTACAGCCGCGCCCGCTCCTTTGGAAAAAACATCTTCCACAAAGCGGTGTCCGTCTGTCTTATCGCCTTCAATCGCGAAAAACAGGCAGCCTTTGCACGCGCTGCGGGAGTCAATCGAAACAGACGAAAAACCTGTTCCGGCGCCGAAAGAGATATGCCGGGCGCCGATTAAACGGGACAGTTCCTTAAAACCCAAAAGGTCTTTTTTCATTCCTTTCCCTCTGTAATTCTTACCTGCAGCAGGCTTTCCGGCTTAATCTTAATCAGGCTGAGCTGATTAACCGCAATATCTTCGATTCTTTTTGGAGATGAATATTCCGTAATGCCGGCGATAAGCCGTTTATTGCTCTCCACCCATTCAGCCTGCGTCTGTTCCAGGCGTTTTAATTCATTCTCAAGGTTTTGATACCTGTTGGACTGCCAGACAACCAGGCCAAGAAAAAACGGAATGCTTAAAACTAAAATGTATAGGAAAAAATGGTGTCTTTTCATTGTCCGTCCTCATCAAGTACTTTTTCCGCTACGCGCAGCCTGGCGCTTCGGGATGGAGGGTTTCGCTCAATCTCGTCTTTCCCCGCGGTAATGCCTTTTTTGATAAGCAGATTAACTGAGCGGCGCCCTTCACATTTACAGATCGGCGCATTTTCCGGGCATGTACAGTTTTTATTCATTGCTTTGAAGAAATTCTTTACGATTCTGTCTTCCAATGAATGAAAACTGATTACTCCAAGCCTTCCCCCAGGCTCGAGAACACGCAGCGCCCCCTCAAGGAGTGCGGGAAGTCGTGAAAGCTCCCCATTTACCGCGATACGCAGCGCCTGAAAGGTTCTGGTCGCGGGATGTATCGGTCCGTGCCTGTAAGAAGCCGGCACAGCCTTTTGTACCAAACCGGCAAGCGCCGAAGTGGTTGTTATTGTATGCGTTTGACGTTCGTTTACTATAAGAGACGCTATACGGCGGGAATAGCGCTCTCCGGCGTTATTGTACAGAAGATCGGCCAATTCACGCTCGGGAAGTCTTGCCAAAAGGTCAGCCGCCGTTACGCCGCCTGAAACATCAAGGCGCATGTCAAGAAATTCATCTTTATTAAAGCTAAATCCCCTGCCGCTGTTGTTATAATGAAACAGGCTTACTCCAAGATCGAAAAGAATTATATCCGGCCTTTTAAGTTCGGAAGGATACCCGGCAAAAAAATCATGCGACCAGCCGGAGTAAAAGTGAATTCTGTCTCCAAACTGAAGAAGTCTTTTCTTCGCTATATCAAGAATCTCGCTGTCGGCGTCAATACCTACGACTTTCAGCGCGGACGATTCGAAGCGTGAAAGGAATTCAAAGCTGTGTCCGCCTTCTCCGATATTCGCGTCAATCATAAGTTCATTTTGCGCGCGCGGGGCAAGCAATCTGACAGTTTCTTCCAGAAGAACTGATGTATGAATATAGGCTTTCATGCGTCATCCTCACTGGAAAAACAGTCAATTATTTCATGAATGTCCTTTGTAAATGACTGAACTTCATTCATGAACGATTCGTGGTAATCGGAATTCCATATTTCCAGATGCCCGTCGATATTTACAACAAGGCACTCTTTTGTCAAATTGGCGTAAGAGCGTAATACGGGCGGTATCTGAATACGCCCGGTTTTGGGATCAACCGCTACCTCATGGGCGGTGCTTTCATGCTGGTATTTAAAATATTTAATCTGTTTGGGGCTGAAACCCTTTTTTTTGCTTTTTTTATAGAAATTTTCCAGATAATCATTGTAGGTGTCTATAGTCATAAGCCATGCGCAGCGTTCGGCGCCCCTTAGAATTATCAATGAGCCGGTATAAATATCCCTGAACTGAGCTGGTATTACAACACGCCCTTTATCGTCCAGAGTACTTGGAACTGTCCCAGTCGGCCTTAGCGATTCCACAAATTACCTCATTATTCTAATAGATGACACGAAATGACACTGACAGTATCTCAAATACAAAAATTCTAGTCAAGCAGAATAGATTTTTTTTATGAAAAAAAATTTTTTTTTTATGAAAATAACTATACATTTATATAGTGAAAAAATTAATGGCAAAATTCCTTAAAATTGGCGCTTTTGGCATGGTATTTTAAGGAATTTTAATATAAAATCTGTGAATGTTCATAAAAGAATTTTTCATCGTTTTTCCCGAAGGCGATATTCAGGAAATACGGGGAAAGCTGCCTTTTAACAGCCTTGTTGATATGAACGGTAATGTTCTCCGCCCGCCGCTGCCGACAAATAAAATGATTGTTTTTAAGGTTAGCGGGATAAAAACAGAAGAAAAAACAGGCGTAAGCGGAACATATCACTTCCTGGATTTATTAAGCGCCGAAGAACTAAAGGAATACCTTTAAAATTTTAACTGTGAAAAAAAAGCCGCTCATGGAAGAAGCCGCAAGGCTGCGAAAATCAATCGGAACAAAGAATGAAAGTTCCCTGCACAAGACATTAAAATTCCAGTATGCGGGCCCTGGCGGTAAAACAGAAGCGCAGGCAGGCTCTTTTGTCGCGGATGGCATCAGAAAAGACGGCGAGTATATCGAAGTGCAGACAGGCAGTTTCGCTCCATTAAAAAAAAAGGTGGAAGAATTCGCCGCCGCAGGGAAAGTGCGTATCATTCACCCTGTCGCGGTCAGTAAAATAATCGAAGTATATGATCCAATGGGCGGGTTTCTTTACAGGCGGAAAAGTCCGGCGAAAGGCTCCTTATGGAACATATTTGACGCTCTTGTATACGCTCCGGAACTGCCGCTAATCCGCGGCGTAACAATCGAAGTCGCACTGGTGGCAGTAACCGAAAAACGCGTCAAAGACGGCAAGGGCGCGTGGCGGCGGAAGGGAATAAGCATTAAAGACAGAGAACTCTTTGAATGGGAAGAATGTTTTGCCTTTAAAAAACCAAACGATTTCCTGTGT
This sequence comes from Treponema sp., assembly GCA_031256445.1. Taxonomy (GTDB): domain Bacteria; phylum Spirochaetota; class Spirochaetia; order Treponematales; family Breznakiellaceae; genus WQXQ01. The sequence continues at coordinate 12,281 of JAIRQN010000052.1, forward strand.
TTTGTTCCATTTGCAAAAAAAGAAGAATTTACAGTCAGTTCTCTGGCGATAAAGGCCGGAATTAACAAAGCAATGGCCGGCAAGGCTCTTTATACATTGTCAAGGATGAAAGTAATAAAAAAAATACGAAAAAAAGGCCTCGCCTGGGTATACGCGCGTTAAAAGTTGAAATAAAACTGCCGGGATGTCCGGGCAAAATTATCCGCCAAATATTGCTTTATTTCCCCGGCTGTAGCCAACTGTAAAACATTTTCTGTTATTTCAGCCGCTTTCTCCATGCTGAGAGAGGCAATTGCGCGTTTTACAGAAGCGACAGAGGACGCGTTCATGCTGAATCTCCTTAAACCCAGTCCAATCAGAACAGGCAGCGCATGAACATCCGCGCCGATTTCTCCGCAGATTGAAACCGGTTTCCCTTCCTTCCTGAAAGCGGATACTGTTTCGTTAATCAAAGTGAACATTGCCGGATGGTAGCTCTGATAATACGGTTCCATTTCGCTGTTCATTCTGTCGGCGGCGCACAGGTACTGGCACAGATCATTGGAACCAATACTGGCAAAATCCGCTTCTTTGGCTGCAAGACGCGCTGTGACAGCGATAGAGGGAATTTCTACCATAATGCCGATTTTTACATCTCCTGATGAAATGCCTTCCGCGGCAAGTTCTTCTTTTACAGAAATGATAATTTTCTTTGCTTTGCGGAAGCTTTCAAGAGATTCAACCATAGGCAGCATAAGGTAAAGATTACCGAATACCGAAGCTCTTAGTGCCGCCCGAACCTGCGTTTTAAATATTTCCGGATTATTGAAGCAAAACCTCAGCGCCCGGTTTCCCAAAAACGGATTTTCCTCGGGCGGAAATTCAATGCATTCAGGCTTTTTATCGCCGCCAACATCCAATGTACGCAAAATTACAGGCTGCGGGGTAAAACATTCCAGAACACTGCGGTATATGGAAAACTGTTCTTCTTCGCAGGGTAAAGAACTGCGGCCCATGTAAAGGAATTCGGTTCTGAAAAGCCCTGCGAAATCGGCATATTGCGCTCCATCCAAAGAAGCGTCCGAGATATTAAGGCCTATATCAATTTTTATTCCGTCACTGGTACAGGCTTCTTTTGTAAGGAATGTCTCAGACACCTGTTTTTCATGGTAAAACTCGCCTATTCTTTTGTTATACTCCAGTATAACACCTTCATCCGGCTCCAGTATCACTGTTCCTTCATCGGCGTTAACCGCCGCAAGCTGGCCCGGCTTTACATAATCAAGAAGATCGTGAATGCCCATAACCGCAGGTATTCCATAACTTTTTGCGATTATCGCCGTATGAGAAGTTGATCCTCCCCTCTCGCATAATATGGCGATTACTTTATTTCTGTCAAAGGACGCGGTATCGGAAGGCATAAGATCGCCGGCCGCGATTATTACGGGTTCTTTAAGCGCGGATAAGGCTCCCAAGTGGTTTCCTTCGTTTCCGTTCCAGATACGCAGCAGCAATGAACGCACATCGTTAAAATCCGCGGCGCGTTCGGATATTAAAGGATCGCCGGTCTGGCGCAGCACGGTCAGAACAGTCTCATATACATGGTAAATAGCCCAATCACCTGTCCAGCGATCATTGGAGATTTTCGCGGGAATTTCTTCGTTAATTACAATATCTTCAATTATTTCCTGCTGAGCGGAAAATATGGCGGCTTTCTGCGGATCATGATTCTGCATTAAATACTTTATTTTTTCTATAAAATCAAAAGCCTGTTTTTTAACATAAATGTAACGATCTATTTCGCGCTGTTCGCCGTCTTCTATTATAAAACTTTCAACGGGAACTTTATTGTCATTTAAATATACAAATACCTTACCTACCGCAAGCCCGCCGGCAGCACCGTTTCCTTTTAGTATCATGGTTAATTAACAAAAAAGCTGCCGGAAACGGCAGCTTTTTATATTACCAGCCATCGGCCATGTCATCTTCATCGCGTTCTTCTTCGGCAAAAAGATCGGTAACCGCGCGGAGATCGTCAAAATATAAATAATAACTGCCAAATGATTCCAGAGGATCGCATTCAATACGGAAACCCATTACTTTAATTCCCATATGGTTATTATAGTGGTAGTTCCGCTGAACAATTGATTCCGGCACTACAACAGTCATCTGTTTCCAGCCCATAAAGTTCATCTTGCCTACATAAAGCTCGTAGTTTTTGCCAAAGAAATCCTGAATCTGGAGAAACAGGTCGTGCTTAAAATTACGGCCTGCGACCCATACTGTAAGGTATTTTGCTATGCCTTCAATCGGAATGGGACGGGTCGGATATATAAAAAAGTTGTTATGCCCTCTGCGCAGAAAATCTACCCTAGTACCCATTACATAATTATCGGAAATACCCAAATCCGCTTCTTCTTCTATAGGTTTTTTACCTTTGGGGCCTGCCGGATTGTCTAAATCACCGCCGAATAACCTGCTTGTTACATATCCTTCGTCACTGGACATTCTTGAACGCCAGAAACCGTCATGCTCAAATTTATCAACGGACACTTCTTTTATTTTCCGCTGAGCAGAATCCGTACCCAACTGCTCCGCGTCAGGAGTGCCAATTTCGTTCTGACCCTGATTTTGCGCGAACGCAAAACCGGCTATAAAAAGAAATAACGCAATAATCAAGAATTTTCTCATTTTACTTCTCCCTATTCCTCTGCCCATATCTTATCAACCAATTTTGGATCCGCTAGTTCATTGCCGTCAAACAAGCTTTCAAAAATATCTGTTAAGACTTTAAGCTGCTTAAAATATATGTAGAAATTATCAACTTTTTCACCGGGCTGCGTCCAGATTCTGAATTTAACCAAATGTAAACCAGCATAAGCGGGTAATATTCTTTTTGACTGCGGGATAGTGGTGGGAACGCTGACCCGCATATTTTTCCAGCCGGTATGCGCGATACTGCCTAAATTTAAAGTATGAACAACGCCCTGATAATCCCTGACAAAAACTTCGATGTAATAATTCAGGTTGGACCCCCATACCCACAAATCCATGCTGCGTACTCTGCCCGGAATTGGTATCTCTGCCGGTTTTTCTTCATCATCAGCTCCGACAGGGTAAAGATCCAGCCAGTTATACCCTTTGCGATTAAAACGGCCGTTAATTCCAAGGCTCTTAATATCCTGAGCGTCATCGCCGCGGTTATATCCGAACGCGGCAACCGGCCAGGCCTGTACATAAGTTAACTTTGGATAAGTAACATCATCTGTTTTAGTGGCGAATTTACTGGCTACTGTTTTCCATGTGTAATTGGAATCTCCGTTAAAAGATTCCAGAATTTTAGTTTCATAGTCGTAGGTAACCTCATCACCAAAACCCGAAAAAACCGTTATGCATGCCCACAATAACAGGCAGGTAATTTTGAAACTTACTTGTTTCATCCTTAGCTCCTTAATAGTTCCTTGCTTTTTATTATATTTGTTTGTTCTATATTTGTCAAATCCCTGCGCTTCATTTTCTTTATTTTACATAAGTTTTTTATTTTTTGTAATGTTTCATTATCAATATCTTTACCGGGCAAAATAACGCAGTTGGAAGGGATTACCCCGGTTTTTATCCCGGCAGCCGCCATTCTGACCGCCTCGGCCGCCTGATTCCAGGGAGAATCGTCAAAAACAAGGACAACCTCAACCGGCAGAAGCGCCGGATCAACCCAGGTCTGGCATATTATCGGGATTCCGGCGTTCCTGTCAAAATATTCCGCTCCAACTCCGGCCAGAATTACACTTGAAAGATTTGAAATCCTTTGAGTCTGCGAATAAGAGGTATAATATGTAGTCCTGAGCGGTTTTTCCGCTTCGTTCAAAGCCCGCGAAATAGATTCTCTTGCTTTCGCCTGAATATGAGATTCCAAATAAACAAGTATTCTTCCGTTTTTTTCCCCGTCCAGAATTGCCGCAGTAAGGCCCATAATATGAAAATCGGATTCTATATCCGTTTTATAAATAAAATAGTCATCAGGATTGTTATTTATTGCAGCGGAAATCCGGTTTGCGGTTTCTGTAAACCTGCCTTCAAGCAAAATCACGGGAATTTGGGGGTTTTGCTCCCGGTAAATCCTGGCGCCGCGCGCGTACCGCAGCGGAAAAAGCACACAATACGGCCTTTGGGATACTTCAGCGATAGCATATTGAAGAATATCATCGCCCGCGTCATCGGCAATAGCGACTGTTTTAAACTGCCTGAAAAAAGAAAGCGAAGACTGGATTGACTGCCGCCTGATTCTCGGCGTTCCATAAAACATGATAAAAGACTGATCCGAAACAATCAGGACAGGGGCCCTTACCATAAAAACAACAAAAGGAATAGCGAAAGCCAGGGCAAGGGAAACCAGAATTGCCAGTTTTATGATCTTTTTCTTCATTGTTACAGCGTTTTTCAAGTGTAGCACATTCTCCAAAAAGAATGAATGGTATCATACCAGAACAAATATCTCTTCCTAAAAACCTCTAAAAACCAATAGTTGTATTTTATATTGACTAATAGATTGATTTAATGGTATAAATTTGAAAAATGACTGCTTTTTAAAAACAGCCGTTTAATTTATGGAGGTTTTATGAAAAAATTGGCTATTTTTTTAATATTGGTATGCTTCATTGCATCCGGCATTAACGCGCAGCAGAATGACATGGTGCGCATTAACGGCGGCACTTTTACAATGGGAAGCCCTGCCAATGAAGCAGGACGAAGAGATGATGAAGTACAGCACAGAGTAACTGTAAGCCCGTTTTCCATGAGCATGTACCCTGTAACGCAGAGGGAATACCGGGAAATAATGGGGGAGAATCCCAGTTGGTTTAGAGGTAATAATTTACCTGTAGAAGGTGTTACATGGTATGAAGCTGTAGAATACTGTAACAGGCGCAGCCACAAGGAAGGGTTGACTCTAGCGTACAGAATAGACGGAGAATATGTTACATGGAACCGCGGTGCTGCAGGTTACAGGCTTCCTACAGAAGCGGAATGGGAGTACGCATGCAGGGCTGGTACAACAACCGCTTATAATACAGGTAATAATATTACAAAAGCTCAGGCAAATTTTGATTGGCAGGAAGAAACAATAAATGAATTTGGCATTGTAACCCGTCTTAAAGGAGCAGAAAAAACAACGCCTGTTGGTAGTTTCGCTCCCAATGCCTGGGGGTTATATGACATGCACGGGAATGTATTGGAACGGTGCTGGGACTGGTATGGACCTTATGAAACCGGAGCGCAGACAAATCCCACGGGAGTGGTCGATGGCAACGACCGAGTGGTACGCGGCGGTAGTTGGTACAACTTTAGGCAGGGCCTTCGGTCTGCGTCTCGGGGTAGGGAGGACCTTAGCATCGGACGCGACTACATCGGCTTCCGTGTTGTGCGCCCTTGATGTAACGCAAAGCGATTTATTCCCTGACTATTATGGATTGTCAGGGAATTCCGATTATAAGTGTGAATTTAAATGCCGCCTTGACCAAACAATAAAAAGAACCTTACAATAACAATAAGATTACTCTAAGGAGAGGGAAAATGATTAGTTATAAAGAACTGGGTCTTGTAAATACAATTGACCTTTTTAAGAAAGCGGTTTCCGGCGGATACGCAATTCCGGCTTACAATTTTAACAATATGGAACAGATGCAGGCGATAATCCAGGCATGTGTTGAAACAAAATCCCCTGTAATTTTACAGGTTTCCGCAGGAGCGCGTAAATACGCCAACCAGAACATTCTGAAAAACATGGCCAGAGGCGCGGTTGAGTACGCGCATGAGCTTGGGTATGACATTCCGGTTGTTCTGCACCTGGATCACGGCGACAGTTTCGAGATTTGCAAGGACTGCATCGAAACAGGTTTTTCTTCTGTAATGATAGACGGCTCCCACTTCAGTTATGATGAAAATGTCGCGCTTACAAAAAAAGTCTGCGAGTACGCTCATTCCCAAAAAGACTATGTTACAGTAGAAGGCGAACTTGGAGTATTGGCCGGAGTTGAAGATGATGTATCTTCTGAGCACAGCCACTACACACAGCCGTCCGAAGTAGTCGATTTTGTAAGCAAGACAAAAGTTGATTCGCTTGCGATCTCTATCGGCACAAGCCACGGAAGGGCGAAATTCAAGCCCGAACAGTGCACCAGAGACGCCAACGGCATCCTTATACCTCCTCCGCTCCGTTTCGACATTCTTGAAGAAATCGAAAAACAAATTCCCGGTTTCCCGATTGTGCTGCACGGCTCTTCATCTGTACCCATTGAATATGTACACATGATCGAAAAATTCGGCGGAAAATTAAGCGACTCAGTCGGTATCCCCGAAGAGCAGCTTCGCAAAGCGGCAAAAAGCGCAGTCTGCAAAATCAACATCGACTCCGACGGCCGCCTTGCGATGACCGCGCTTATCCGCAAAGTATTCATGGAAAAACCGGATGAGTTCGATCCCCGCAAATACCTGGGCCCGGCAAGAGACGAACTGAAAAAACTCTACGCGCACAAAAACCAGAACGTGTTAGGATCGGCAAATCAGGCGTAACTTTTGACTTGTTAAGCATAATACAGGAGCCGGCGAAAAATTGAGAAAAAAATTTTAAATGCAGTCTCTGAAAATCTTTTTTGGAGACTGCTTTTAAATGCGAATACCGGTTTAAATGAGGTTTTTACTTTAAAAATAATTGTTTTAAACAGCGAATAACAAATACTCTGCTGTAACAGGGATCATTTATTAATGTTGATTTAATTCAGGAAAACTTTTTTAATATATTTTCTGTTATTATGGACAGAAATTGGGAAGTAACACATGGAACAAATAACCTGGGTATGGAACTACATGAAAGGACGGCGCGCCGTTTTTATGGGCGGGCTGATATTAAGCGTTGTCACGGCGGCGATGCGCGTTATAAATCCGATGCTGGGCCAGAGAATTATTGACGATGTAATAATGGCGCAAAACACGGCGCCGCTTATTCCGCTGTTAATCGCCATGATGGCGGTTCAGCTTGCGCGTCTTCTGCTTTACTACCTTATGATAATCATGATGGAAATCGCCAGCACCGACGTAATGACGCGCATAAGGCGCGATATGTACGAAACAGTGCAATGGCAGGATTTTAAGTTTTTGGGCCGCTTCCCGACAGGAAACCTGATGACGCGCATGACGCAGGATCTGGACCGTTTAAGGCATACAGTAGCCTGGGTATCCTACCAGTTCATAGGCGCAATCGCGCTTTTTACAGCGACATTTGTTTTCTACATGCTGATCAACTGGCGGCTGGCGCTGTGCCTTGTCGCGGTGACGCCTTTTATTCTCTTTATCAGCCACAGGTTCAAACTGCGCCTTCGTCCCCGTTTTGCGCTTCTGCGGCAAAAACTGACAGATTTGGGAACCGCCGTAACCGAGAATATCGGCGGCAACAGGGTGGTAAAGGCATTCGCACGCGAAGAGCACGAAAAGGATAAAATGGAGAAACACAACGCCGATTTTCGCGATATTAGCTGCGAAAACGCGCTGATCGTTGCCAAATACCAGCCTTTTCTGGAAACCGTGAGCCAGTTGCTCATGGTAATAATGCTTGTGGCAGGCGGTTTCTTCCTTATTAAGGGGTGGATGACGCCGGGCGAATATATGGCTTTCTCTTCGCTGACATGGGCGCTGTCCATGCCCATGTGGATGCTCGGTCCCCTTCTGGCTGACCTTGAACGCTATACCGCTTCCGGCGAAATGATCCGCGAAGTGATAGAAGCTCCAAAGGGAATAGGCGATATTTCCGGAGCGGTTGAGCTTACAGAAAAACCCAAAGGAAAACTGGAGTTCAGGGATATAAAACTTTCAATAAACGGAGCCGTTATTCTGGAGGATATTAATTTTACCGCCGAAGCGGGTACCACAACAGGAATTCTGGGCAGCACAGGAGCCGGTAAAACTTCTTTGGTTAATCTTTTAACGCGCTTTTACGAGCCGGACTGGGGCGCGGTTCTTCTTGACGGCGAAGACATCAGGCGTTATACGCTATCCTCGCTGCGGAAAAATATCGGGCTTGCGATGCAGGATGTTTTTTTGTTTTCCGATTCTGTAAAGGGGAATATCTCCTACGGCAAACCGGACATGAACGATGAAAGCATCCGCGCCCGCGCGCAGGATGCGGACGCTGACAGTTTTATCTCCATGATGAGCGGCGGGTATGACACGCTTGTCGGGGAGCGCGGCGTAGGGATTTCAGGCGGACAGAGGCAGCGGATAGCCCTTGCGCGCGCCCTGTCCGTACAGCCGTCAGTTCTTGTGTTAGACGACACAACGTCGGCGGTGGACAGCGAAACGGAGCAGTACATCCAGCAGCGGCTGGACCGGCTGGACTTTCCATGCACAAAGATAATTATCGCGCAGAGGATTTCATCGTTCAGGAAAGCGGATATGATCCTTGTTATGGACAAGGGGCGCATAATAGAAAGGGGAACGCACAGCGAGCTTCTTGCCGCGAAAGGTTTTTATCATCATATCTGGACTTTGCAGTACAACGCGGGACTGGACGCGATGGGCGGCGAATAGTGAATAGTGAATTGACTTCGGAGGAAATATACAATGTTTTGGCATAAAAAAAGATCCCAGCAGACGGCGAAAGAGAGGAACCGTTACGATGCTGACGAGTATCTTGACGAAAAGGTAAGCCTGTTTAATGTAAAGCGCGTTCTCACTTACCTTATGAAAGCGCAGGGGCATTTAAAACTTTCCCTTATATTCAGCATATTCGCGTCTTTGGCGTCCCTTGTCGGCCCGCTCTTTGTGCAAAGAGCCCTGGACGAGGCAGTCCCGAACAAGGACGTACGGCTGCTGCTGTTAATGGCGCTCTACCTTACGGCTTCCATTGTCATCAGCGTGGCGCTTGGCACCATCCGCAACATCCTTGTCGCCAGGGCGGGCGCGGAGATAATTCACGATATCCGCTACGATCTGTTCTCGCACCTTCAGAAACTGTCTTTCAGTTTTTACGACAGCCGGCCGCATGGAAAAATTTTCGTGCGCGTTGTGCCCTATGTGAACAGCGTATCGGACGCGCTGTCCAACGGCATAATCAACTTTGTAATCGAAGTGTTAAACATTTTTTTTATAATTTTCTTTATGTACAAGGTAAGCCCGCAGCTTGCGACAATTACCCTTTTGGGACTTCCGCTGTTCGCCGTATTCATATGGACTATTAAACCCGCTCAAAGGCGGGCATGGCAGATGGTGTCAAACAAGGGCGCTAACCTCAACGCTTATGTACAGGAGTCAATCGACGGGGTTAAGGTAACGCAGGCTTTTGACAGGCAGAAAAAGAACATGGACATAATGAACGAACTGACTGATGAGCGCAATTACGCATGGATGAAGGCGATTTACATCTCCAATACAGTATGGTTCTCTACAGAATTTATCAGCCAGCTTGTGTTTTCATTCGTTTACATTATGGGCGCGTACTGGATGAACCCGATGGCGAGTTTCGGAATGCTCCTTGTAATGGGGAATTACGCGTGGCGTTTCTGGCAGCCAATAATTAACCTTGCTAATATTTACAACACTTTTATTACCGCGATGGCGTATCTGGACAGGATTTTTGACACAATAGCCGAACCTGTTCCGATTAAGGACGTTCCCAACGCGGTGGAATTCCCGTTCGTAAGAGGGCATGTTGAATTCAGGAATGTCAGTTTCAGCTATGACGGAGTCCGCAGGGTACTGAACAATATCAGTTTCGACAGCCATCCGGGACAGAGCATTGCCATTGTAGGTCCCACGGGAGCGGGGAAAACCACCATTGTGAACCTGCTCTCGCGTTTTTACAATATCGAAGAAGGGCAGGTTTTAATTGACAGCCAGGATATTATGAAGGTGACATTGCATTCCCTTCGAAGCCAGCTTGGCATCATGCTGCAGGACAGTTTTTTATTTACAGGCACCATCGCCGACAACATCCGTTACGGGAAACTGGACGCAACAGACGATGAAATCCGCGCCGCGGCTCAGTTAATAGGCGCGAATCACTTTATCGAGAAACTGCCGCAGGGTTATGACACCACAGTCACCGAGCGCGGCGGCGGCATATCTTCGGGAGAGAGGCAGCTTCTGGCTTTTACCCGCACCCTGATTTCCAACCCGAGGATTTTAATTCTTGACGAAGCCACAAGCAGTATCGATACCGGCACTGAACAACTGGTGCAGGAGGGCATCCACACTTTAATGAAAGGGCGCACTTCTTTTATCATCGCCCACCGCCTTTCTACAATCCGCAACTGTACCTGCATTATGTTCATTAAAGACGGGCAAATTGTGGAAAGCGGCTCTCACGAACAGCTGATGGCAAAGAAAGGGCGTTATTACGAACTATGCGTTGCGCAGTATGAAGCGTAAATACTTTTCACTACTCACTTTCAATCTTATGTCCCGCGCAAAAGAGAAAGCAATGGGGATGTTAGCTGCAACCAGCAGGATAATGCCGGTTATGGTGCGCTGGGAAAAGAACGCCCAATAAACCGAGGCTCCCAAAACGGGAATAATCAGAATGCAGGGAATGGACACAACCGCCTTAAACCATCTGAAACCGCCAGTCATCCACCTGATAAAAAACGGAATACCAGCCGCTATGGAAGTCCACAGAAGGGGAACTATTACAAGAAGAATTGGATCGTTGGTTGAACTCCAGCTTATCGCGCGCAGAGCGCCCACCGGAATAATCCACAGCAGGGCGAAATTTGTAAAATCAATGTCTCCCTTAAAACGCCTGCGAATGGCGACAAATGTGTAAATAAAAAGCGGAACTAACACCGGAAAACTGACAATTTCGATAAAACCAAAATACAGGCGTGAAAATCCAAAACCTCCGGGGCTGATTAAATAGCCCAGGAAGAATTGAACAATCGCCATTATGCTTCCCAGCAGCAGCGCCCATACGCCGCCTGAACTGCTTGAATGCCGGATGGCGCGGCGCAAAAAGTAAAAAAGCGGAACCCACAAAAGACAGAAAAACGACAATATAACACTCCAAAGTTTTTTACCACGAACCAAACGAATTGATTGTTCGTGGTAAAAATAGAATCATCATTAGCTAGGAAAATTTGGCTATGGGAACAAAGGTGTCTGTCTTAAGGGACGCGCCGCCTACAAGGGCTCCGTCTATGTTTTCCTTTGCCATAAGCTGCGCGGCGTTATCCGGTTTAACAGAGCCTCCGTACTGGATGATGATCTTCGCGGCGGCTTCTTCGCCGTAAAGCCGCTTTATCACCTTGCGCACAAAAGCGTGAACCGCTTCGGCGTCATCAGGCGTTGCGGTCTTTCCGGTGCCAATTGCCCAAACAGGCTCATAAGCTATAACAATATTGGCAAGATCGCCTGCGCTTACTCCTTCCAGCCCCTTAACCGTCTGCCTTTCGCAGACTTCTTCCACCTTGCCGGCTTCCCGCTCTTCAAGAAGTTCGCCGATACACAGTATTACTTCGAATCCGTGTTTAAGCGCAAGTTTAACCTTTTTGTTGATTAGCGCGTCATCTTCCTTATACAAATGCCGCCTTTCGCTGTGTCCCAGAATAATTGTCTGTACGCCCAAATCCTTCAACTGTAAAACAGAAACTTCCCCTGTGTGCGCTCCCTGTTCCTCGCAGGCGCAATTCTGCGCTCCAAGACGGATGTTCGTGCCTTCGACAATTGCCGAGACAGTTTCCAGTAACGTGAATGAAGGAGCAACAAGGTACTTATGCTTGCCGTCTTTAAGTTTGTTTACCAGTTCTTGGGCAAGAAGAGCGGCTTCGCTGCGGGTCATGTGCATTTTCCAGTTTCCCGCCATATAATAATTTCTACTCATAAATTATCCTCTGCAGACCTCGATGCCGGGGAGTTTTTTTCCTTCCAGCAGTTCCAGCGACGCTCCGCCGCCTGTTGAGACATGGCTCATTTTGGCTGCCAGTCCGAATTTGTTGACTGCCGCCACTGAATCGCCGCCGCCTACTACGGTGATTGCGCCCCTGCCTGTCGCTTCCGCGACCATTTTGGCGACTTCTTCAGTGCCTTTCGCAAAGGCGTCAAATTCAAATACGCCGACAGGGCCGTTCCATACGATTGTTTTCGCTGACGCGAGAACTTCCCTGTATTT
>JAIRQN010000012.1 GCA_031256445.1 Treponema sp.
CCGGCCGCGCTTTGCGTGGATGTAACCCTGAACACGCCCTTTGTTAAAGTTCCGGTTTTATCAAAAACCACCGTGTCAAGTTTGCTGAAAGCCTCAAGATAGTTGCCGCCCTTTACAAGAATTCCGTTTCTTGCCGCCCTGCCGATACCGGCAAAAAATCCCAATGGAATGGAAAGTACCAGGGCGCATGGACAAGAGATCACAAGAAAAACCAATGCGCGGTGTATCCATTCTTTCCATTCGCCGCCAAATAACAGCGCAGGAATAACGGCAAGCAGCGCGGCAAGAATTACGACAACAGGCGTATATACACGCGCGAACCTGGTGATAAAGTTTTCAGTTTTGGCTTTTTTGCCTGCCGCGTTTTCCACAAGGCTGATTATTTTTGATACTGTAGATTCTCCGAAAACCTTTGTTACCTTTACAGTTAACACGCCTGTCATATTCACGCAGCCTGATAAAATGGCTGAAGATATTACCGCTTTTCTTGGAACGGATTCGCCTGTTAACGCGGAGGTGTCGATCATTGAAGTCCCCTCAATTACTGTTCCGTCAAGGGGGATTTTTTCACCCGGTTTAAGTATAATTGTTTCTCCAATGCCCACAGTATCCGGCGCGACTTTCTTTATTTCCCCATCTTTAATCAAATTGGCGTAATCGGGCCTTATATCCATTAAATCCGAGATTGATTTTTTGGATTTTTTAACCGCCGTATCCTGAAAATATTCTCCAATCTGATAAAACAGCATGACTCCAACAGCTTCAGGCGTCTCTCCGATAATAAACGCCCCGATTGTAGCAAGACTCATAAGGAAATTTTCATCAAAAACCTGCCCGCGGACAAGATTTTTAAGCGCACGCCATAGAATATCACCGCCAAGAACAAGGTAGGCGGCCAGAAACACCGTAAAAGAGGCAATATCTGAGAGTTGTATATTTTTTATTAAAAACCCGGCCCCGAAAATTGCAGCTCCAAGGAATAACCTGATAATATTAAACTTTTCACTCATTTTTTTACCCTCTGTTTATAATAGTTGAACAGTTGCTCAACCATTATAAATATATTACTTATTAATTTATTTGTCAACAGAAACTGTACAGAAAACATATAAGGCTTTAAAATAAAAATATGCTGAAAGTGCATGAATCGGCGGAAAATTACCTAGAAACTATCCTTATTTTGAGTCAAAGGGGTAATAATGTCCGCTCAATTGATATCGCGACCGAACTTGATTTCAGCAAACCCAGCGTAAGCGTCGCGATGAAAAACCTGCGCGAACAGGGGTATATTCTGACAGACGCCGATGGTTATATTACGCTGACCGCAAAAGGGCGTAAAATCGCCGATTCGATGTACGAAAGACATGTCGCGATTTCCGATTGGCTGGTTTTCCTGGGAGTGGATAAAAAAACAGCTGACAATGACGCATGTAAAATGGAACACGCCATGAGCGAAAAGAGTTTTCACGCCATAAAAAAGCATATCGAGAACTGGAATGCCGGAAATCAGAAAATTCAGCAGTAACCGCTGTGGCAGCCTGATTAGGCGGAAGTAAAAACAGGCACAGGCAGATCTTTACCGTCAAACGGAGCAAGCGCTGTTGACAGATCATTAACAATTGCTTTATCAAGAGCGTCGGCATTGGCCATCTCATTTAATATCTGCATTGTGCTTTTGTGATCACGCGCCGGATGATACGGACGTTCTTCGCTTACCGCCTGGTAAATATCAAGGCAGGCCATAAGCCTTGAGTTAAAGTCCAGCTCGTCAGCTTTTTTGCCAAACGGGTAACCTTTGCCGTCCAATTTTTCATGATGATTGGAAGCCCAGTCGCAAATTAACTGAAAGCCGTCAATATCCTTAAGTAATTCCCATGTCTGATAAACATGGTCTTTAATAATATGGAATTCATCATCAGTAAGCTTGCCGGGTTTTTCCAGAATTGCCGCAGGAATGACAAGTTTTCCCAGGTCGTGCAGAGAAGCCGCAAGGTACAGTTTTATCTGCTCTTCCCGGCTGTATTTGTAGTACCCGGCCATGAACCACGCTTTATTGGCAATCTGGGTTGAATGACGCATTGTAAAAATTGACTTGCAGTCGATAATTTTTGTTATAAAACCGGCGAGATTAAAAATGCTCTCGTCCCCAATATCAAGAACCCAGGGAACCAATATTTCATTGGCGGTTTCATTAATTACATTGTCCTTGAGAGAGAGCGCCATTGGCCAGTCGAGAATTTCCAGCAGAACCTTCACCGCCGCTTTGCTGTGTCTTTTTCCGCTTTCATTTTCTATAGACCGCCTGATCGGCTGGAGATCATCTTCTTTTATATCCTTTAAAGAGTATGTCACGTCAACAGAATCCGCAATCGCGATCAGCTCCGCCTCAACAGGACCCTGACCTTCCTTCATTCCATAGGGTCCTTTTCCGTCGGCGCGTTCATGATGAAAAAGAATAAAACCTTTAATTCCGGTTTTAAAATCAAGCGCGTCAATATTTTGCTGACCGAATTCGCAGTGTTTTTTCATCGCCTGACCGAGAGGCGAATCGTCCATAGCCAGTGAAACGTCTTCATAACTCGCTGTCCGCAGACTGAATTCAGGCTCAATATTGCCTTTAAGCAGCTCGGCGATAATATACTCGGTAAGGGCGTTATCATGGAGCATGGCGCAGCTTGCCAGCGCAAGAACTTCATTCTGGTTTTTACCCAGAATCTTCCCCATTTTCGCGCAAAGTACCGCAATTCGCTTGCCATGGTTTGTGCTGGCTCCCAGAATATCATGCTCCACCGTGTCCAAGGCCGTAGTTATTGATTTAATAAGGGAATCCATGCGTATTGTCATATTTTAATTATTTCAGGAAAAAATAATTTTGTAAATGAGAATTTTTCGTAGTTTTGGGTTTATTTTTAATCTGTCTATAATGCAGGCACATTATGGACAGACTACAAGATTTTGTAGGCAAAAAATCCGCGGAAATTCCCGTCTTACAGTATTTTGTAGGAAGACTGCCATAAATAATGAGATAGAATGACATCAATAAAACAAAAACAAGGAGGCTGTTTTTGCAAAAAAAAGACAATAAACGACGCGGTGACGATCTTTTAAATACATATATTAATCAAATAAGGGATTACCCTCTGTTATCCTTTGATGATGAGCTGGAATTATCAAAACAAATACAAAAAGGAAACTCCAGGGCTCTGCACAGGCTCATCAATTCAAATTTGCGTTTGGTAATAAAAATCGCCGGTTCATATAATGTGCCTGATGTTCCCATTTTAGACATCATTCAGGAGGGGAATATTGGTTTAATTCACGCCGCGGAAAAATTTGACTATAATAAAAATGTACGTTTCAGCACATACGCGGGTTTTTGGATCCGCCAGTTCATGAGCCGTTTTCTTTCCAACAAACGCAGGATAATTCGTTTACCGTTACGGAAAGAAGAATCAATAAAAAAAATTCAGCGCGCATATAATGTTCTTTGCCAGAGATTGACGCATCTGCCGGCGAGTACTGACATTGCCAAAGAGCTTGGCATGTCCGTTCAGGAAGTGGATTCGATTGTCAGTTTAACGTCAGATTCCCTGTCATTTGAACATGGCAATAAAGATGACAAAAAGGCTTCGGTGATAGATGTTCACGAAGACTACACCTACAATCCTGAGCAGACTTTATTAAGGCAATGCTCGCAGGACGGCGCTTTACGCATACTGGACAAACTGAAAGTTAAGGAAAAATATATTTTATCTTACCGTTTTCAATTAAACGGCTGCGAACTGCAGACATTAAGGCAGTTGGGAGTCATGTTTAATATTTCCCCCGAAACAGTCCGTCAGATTGAAAAACGCGCGCTTGCGAAAATGCGTAATCATGCCGGTATGCTTAAGGATTATTTATGCGTAGGGTGATATATACGGAAATTTAAAAAACCGGCAGTATATTCACAATATAATGATTTTTTGATAAAATGTTTAAAGGAAGGAGATAAAAATGAAAAAATTCAACATTCTTGTCAGTTTTGCCGTTCTCGCTTCGGCAATAATCATTTCTCTAGCAGGCTGCGCAACGACCGCCGCCGCAAGCGCGCCGCAGTCCGCGGCCTCACAGACCGCCGCCAGGGCCCCTGCAAGTTTTTATGATCAGCTGGATCCGGTGATAGAAAAAACATTCATTAATCTCACCCAAAGACTCAACAGCGATCTGCGTATCGCGCTTTTGCCTCCCGGTTCCAGTGATAAGGGCGCCGCAAACTATGTATTTGATGAACTGTACGCAAAGTTTATAAACGCCTCTTACACCATGCCCGACCGCGCGAATATTGACAAAGCGATTGCTGAAATTGAATTCGGCATGACAGGCATGGTATCGGATGATACCGCCGCAAGTATTGGGCATTTGCTCGGAGCGCAGGTAATCGTTTTCGGCGACATGCCGGAACTCGGTTCAATCGGCAGGCAGCGGATTGTGTTCAGGGCGCTGGAAGTGGAAACCGGCAGAATGTTGGGCATTTCCACGGAAAGGTTCTGATAGTGAGGAGTGAAAAGTGAGGAATTTAAAATGAAAATAAAAACCGGCAATATTATTTTGGCGTTGATGGCAATTTTTACAATTATCACGCTGACAACCTGCACAAGTTTGGGCGGATCTGCCAAAAAAAGCGGAACGGATGGTCCGTATGTAACGGTTGACCTGCGGGTTCGCGGAGTAGATATAACGGATGAAACAATCAACAGTATCTATAATAATCTGAGTAAGAATCTTAAGGAAGGGCTTAGTATCGCGCTTATCCCGGTGTATCCAAGTCCGGGGGCGGATAGGGCGACCGCGGCTTTTATAACCGATCTGCTGGATGCCAGATTTGACCCTGTCAAGTACAACATGATTACACGGGAATATATTAATGTGGCTATTCAGGAACAAAATTTTCAGGTGTTAAATGTCAACAACGATACAGCGGTTCAATTGGGAAAAATCCTTGGCGCGGATGTTGTTATAATCGGGACGGTTGACGGCAGGGAGGTGAACCAGCGGATTGTAATGCGGGCGCTGGAAGTCAGTACCGGCAGGATTCTTGCCATGTTCATGGAGCAGTTTGAAAGGGAACGCGGCTTTTCCGAAATTGTGGTTTCTGCTGAACAATTCGACAGAAATATTCGTCTTACAAGCCGCGAATATTCCATACGAACCGAAGTTATTCGTCTGGCTAAGGACAGCGAAACAATATTCAAGGTTCCCAACGGGCGCTGGGAAATGACTTGCGATTTCAGTTCCACTCCTACATCTCAAAAAAGACCAAGCCCGCTCGTAGTTGATCTTATGGAAGATACCCGCCTGTATGTGAAAGCCCACCGTCCCAGCCGCAGCGATTATGACGCAGCAGAAGAAGTGCGCCGCGAAAGCATTCACGCCGCCGCGCAGGCTTCCGCTGGCCGCATAACCTTTGCGAAGGAAGCGGCGCAGAAATTGGCAAATGAGCTTCAGGGCAAAATACCTGCCCGCGCGGGAACGGCGTTTTTCCCGCTGACCAACAGGGGCATAGGCGCTGATGACGGCAATTTCTTTTTTGACGTTATGAGCATAGAGCTGGCAAATTCCGGTCAGATGAACATTATCGAAAAACAAAAGCTGGCGGCGCTGCTTGACGAATACGACTTTCAGATGTCGGGCATGGCGGGAGTCCGCACCATAGGGCAGTTGCTCGGCGCGGATGTGGTCATCTTCGGAACTGCCTGGGAAAATGCAATCGATCTTATCGCGGTCGATGTGGCGCGGTTTAACACTTTAGCCTTTGTATCCCATTTCCAATAGGAGGAGAACAATGAAAAACAAGTATTCAAGAAATTATACCACGAACCAACACGGATCAACACGAACAATAACAAGCAAATTTGTTTTGTTTGCTTTGCTTTTTTTCACCGGATTTTTTGCGTATGGGCAAACGTCACCTGCTTCGCAGGTGTTAATCCTGCCGGTTACCGGCGTGACGCCTGATGAAGCCAGAACCATTGCAAACTTTGTTTCTGTCGCGCTGACGGGAGACCCAAAAGACATAAGCGGCAATACCGCTCTTGTACCGGCTGGGGGAAGACCCTGGGGTATAGGACCAGGAGCTGTTGCAAACATGGTAAATCTTATCAAAGAGCATAACGCGAAAGAGGCAATCGGCGTAAATATCGCAGTCTCAGGAACCGGAAAAATGGCGACCGTTCGCCGCTTTGACGACAAGGGGAAATTGTCAAGAATATTTGATATTCAATACAATGATCCCTTTGAATTCTGGATAAAGTTACAGCAGCCCGATGAAACTTTCCGCAGAGGCGAGGGAGGGCCGGTCTGGGTCATTTACCGGCAGGGCGTAAACCGCGCCGAGGCGGAAGAACTGATGCAGTTGTGGTTTAACGATCTGGTTTCAATGGGAGCGCAGGGCTTAAAAGACATTGACGACCAGACCGCCAGTTTTGAAGCTGCTGTTGCGGCAATGGAAAAAGAAAGCGCTGACTGGCAGGCCGTAATTGATGAAAACATCCAATATTTTAAAAACATGAGACTTGAAAAAAAAGATCCGGAAAAAATGCCCACTTCCTGGGATGCCGGTCTTTCGGGCCCGTTCTATATAGTGGGCGATAATAATCAGTATACTCTTGAAAGTGATTTTAACAGCCTTGTAAGACCAATTACCGGGAAAATCCCCTCAAGCTATCCTCGTGATCGGCCTGTATTGCTGTTTAATGTAACAAGGCAGGGCTCAAGAACCCGTATTGAAGTAATCAGAAGATATAGTAAAACATCTGACGCCGCTACCGGCTCTTTTATCACCGAATTCGAATCAGCCGCACAGTTCAGAAGGAATCTTCGCGTCAATTCCTTCGGCCTGATGAACGCCCTGTATAAAGAACCTCTGGAATATGCCCGCGCCAATGAAGCATTCAGGTCTACATGGACGACCGATGCCGCCGCGCTTTCGGCGCTTAAAACCAGTGTCGCCGTTCCCAACACCTTTATTCAGGTAAAGCGCCCGCCTGTCAATCCGGGCGAAGTCCCCGGAGGCGGTTTTTACATGAGCAGGAACATGGTAACCCAGCGGGAATGGGAAGCGGTTATGGGGTCAAACCCGAGCAGGCAAAAGGGAGCGAACCTTCCCGTGCATAATGTAAACCTTTTGGAGGCAATGGAATACTGTAACCGCCTGAGCCTGCGTGACGGACTCATGCCAGCCTATGATATTTTCTTTTGGGAGGGAATCAAAAGAGATATGATGGTCAAAGGTATTGTATACGGCGGAGATGTCGGAGAGCAAAGAATAATCGATTATCCCGGGCAAAGGGCTAAAGTGATAACGGACCGGTACGCCAACGGCTACCGCCTGCCTACACCGGCGGAATGGGATTTTGCCCTTACCAACGGCGCTATCAACCGAGGAGTGTTAATCTGGGATTTAACCGAAAGCAAAGAAATTGAAGACTATGGATGGTTCCAGTCCAATTCCAGCGGAAGAGTGCAGCCGGTAGGTCAGAAAAAACCCATTAACGGTTTTTACGATTTACTCGGTAATGTAATGGAATATGTTTTCTATGGAGAGGATTTTGAAACAAAGGGAGACAAGCGGAATAATATTCGGGCTTATGTAGGAGCAACTTCCTATCTTCGCGGCGGGGATTACCGGACGGATTACAACTTAGGCCACAGGACTCAGGCGGACCTTGACTCGAGAAGAAGTTATCTTGTTAACATTCAGCGTTTTGTGGTAGGCACTTCGATGCCTTCTGTGACCATGCGTGAATATACCGAAATAATGCCCGTTGGCCTGGATAAAATAAAAATACCAAATGTTGAATTTACTCCCGGTTTCCGCGTTGTGCGCCCGGTGTTTGACTATTGGGCATACCGCAGCGGAAACTCAAGCGTCACGGCGTGGCCTGAACCTGCGGCATTAGTGCCTGAAAATTCGGCCCAACTGGAAACGGAGCGAAAGGCGGCGCTGGCAAAAATAATGGGAATAGAAGCAGCACGGATGGAGGCGGTAAAAAACGAGGCAATAAGATCGGCCATGCAAAGGCAGACTAAAAGAAAGGCAGTATCGGGTTATACAGAAACCCTGCCCGGCATGGAGCAAAAGGGCAGGACGCTTATACTTCATTCCCAATTGAACGCTCATCGAAACGGCAGCGTCATCCCCCTTTGGACCGGACGTACCAGTAGAAGCTATTCACCAAATGGTGATCTTGAACTTCAACTGACCCGGATAGAAATAACCAACAAAACCATGATCATGTACTTAAACGCCAATCCCTGCTTCAAAGATAATCCGCAGAACATTCTGCTGCTGGACATGGACAGCCAGCAAATATATAACCCAACCCGTATTACCAGCGGAAACCCAATTTACAACAACAGGGGCAACGAAGCCGCGAATTTAACCCCCGGAACCCTTACTTTCACCGGAGTGACCGGTTCGCGCTTTACGCTTATCTCGACTAATATATCGCCGCCGTATTATGTTGATGAGATATTCACAGGTATTAAATAAGGAACGCATTAAAATGTTAAAGATTTTAAATTATAAAGGTAAACAGCTCTTAATCATTCAGTTCTGTTACCTAAAAAAAATAAGGAGTAAAACATGAAAATCAAACTGCTAATGATGAACCTGTTCATCACATTTGTTTTGCCTCTGGCAATCAAAGCGCAGGAAGCCGTGGAAGAGGTTCTGCCTGCGGGAACAGTGCCGCCGGATGTAACTGCGGCTCCCGGCGTTGCCACCAGCGCGCCCGCAATGCCGCCGGTTTCAGGAGGAAATATTTCCCTGTATATCAACAAAGGCATCGGCCTCCTTTCCCAGATAGGGAATATTTTCGGCAGCGCAACAGGTTTCCGTATCGGCGGAACGACAGGAACCGCGATAGCGACACTGGTCATTGCGAAACTTGTCGAAGATAAAGCGCCGTCATGGGTAAAATACGCCCTGTATGCCACAGGCGGCACAATGTTTGCAGGAGGCGGAGCGAATATTGCGCAGCTTATAACAAAAGGCATGAATTTTTAATGCCTGAATAATCTGAATTTATACGGAAACCTTTTGATTTATTGAAAACCTGCCGGGCAATATTGGACTTGTTCGGCTACTGCAAACCTTTGGTTCGGGTTAGTTGTCTCACAAGTCCGGCAATTATTCGTTGTATATCCTGTTGTAAATGTTTTTAAACATTTGTATAATAAAGTTGGCGGTGTCCGAAAAGTTGGAAAACTTCTTCGGACACCTTCGTTAATTACTGTTTTTTCGTATTATTTCACAGAAATAAGAGAAAAAACAAAAGCTGTCAGTGAAGTAACCAACTTCTCGGACAGCCCCAACTCCAATAAAAAAAATAACAAAGGAGACAAACCATGCCCAAAACAGCCAAATCCCAAACCCCAGGCGAAGCATTACAGAAATTCATTGACGATTATCAGACCAACCCGTTCGCATTATCCAAATCATTAAACGTAGCCTATCAATCAGTAACCCATATTCTGCAAGGAAAAGCCCGGATATCGCCGAAAATGGCAATGCTTTTATCCGCCCGTTTCGGCAGTTCAGTCAATTACTGGCTTGACATTCAGACATCAGCCGACCTTGACAAACTTTCCGCAGACAAGAAATTTCAATTAAGCCTGAATAAAATCACCAAGGCCCAAAAACCAACAGGCAAGGCGAAGAAAGAACCAAAGATTAAAACAGGTAAAAGAAAAATAAATACCTTGTCCGAAAAGCGCAAGAAAGCTGCAAAAATCCCAGGCTCAAAAAAGGCAAGAGGAAGAAAGGCTAAAGAGAAATAGTTTCTTTTTTATTTACAGCTGCTTTCTTTCAAGCGCCGGGGATTTATTTTTAGCATTATTGATTTTTTCATTATCTTGCTTTCCCAGCATATATGCACGTTCAATAAGATATGTTACAGCACAAACAGCATTATCATTTTTCACAAATATTTTTTCACCAATCTTCCATAAATTTTCTACAGTTTTGGTAGTTTCAATGGTTTTTTTTATTTTTTCAATATCCATATATGCTCCTTGTTTTCGTGCTTAAATGACTAAACTCTCCTAATTAATATTTCTTCCATAATTCCTGTCAACGTCTTTGAAGGAAACCAGATAGTCATTCCTCCCTAAAACAGAAAAGCGGTAACTGTTCATTGTACACCTCAAGAAACCAGCATTGAAAACGGTTATATGCCAGTTTATGTGCCAATTCGCATAAGTAATCATTTCAAACGCCCATTGAAAGGGTAGTTTTTTTGCTAAATCCTTATAAGGACTTAACTGCACTGAAAGTGATGCCACCTCGGAGAATTGAACTCCAGACACGCAGATTTTCAGTCTGCTGCTCTACCAACTGAGCTAAGGTGGCTTTACACCTCCAATATGTCAAATACGGCAAGAATTGTCAATAGGGCGCAAGTGAAGCGGCCGTTGTGAACGCGGAAAGTTGCTAAACCGGTAAAAACATTATATAGTAAAACCGATGAAACAATTGTTTTTGAATTATTGGGCAGCTAATTCCGCGGTTATCATGGAATTTATCAAAGATCTGGCGCTGTCTGTAATAATTCTGGCGGTTGGCATTTTCCTGTCCAGAACGGCGCAGAGATTAATCAAGAATTCCAACACGGAACGTTTACCAGCAAACGGAACAGTGCGTCCTTTATTAAAGGCGTTCGTCAGGTACGGGATTCTTTTAATAAGCGCCATAATGATCCTGAATATATTTGGAGTTAATACGGCAAGCCTGCTCGCAGTCCTTGGAGCCGCAGGTATTGCCGTAGGGCTTGCTCTGAAAGACACTTTAGGAAATATCGCCTCAGGAATAATTCTGCTTATACTTGGAAGTATACGCACCGGGGAATTTATAGAATTCGGTTCTTACAGCGGAACTGTAAAAGAAACAAACCTGTTTACCGCGATTCTGGAAACTCCGGACGGCATACATATTTCCGCGCCCTATTCAAGCATTTGGGGCAGTCCGATAAAGAACTACACCAGGAACGAAAAACGCCGTATGGATCTTTCTATCGGCATATCCTATACAGATTCGGTTGACGCCGCCTTTCAGGTTATGCAGAAAATTATCGCCTCGGAGGAGCGGTTCTTAAAAAACCCTGCCGCGCAGGTTATCATGCAGTCAATTGAAGACAGTTCAGTTAAAATCACCATTCGCGCATGGGTTTTAAATAGGCAATATTGGGATATATACTGGCAAATGACTAAATTGATCAAGGAAAAAATTGAAGAAGCCGGCTTGCATATACCGCTGCCTCACAGACAAATAATTATGAGCAATTAAGAACTGACCTTGTTTTTGAATGTATACATGTTGCGTCCGTTATTTTTGGATTTATAAAGCATTTCATCCGCGACTTTAATGAAGACATCAGGATTATCCAAATGCGATACTTTGCCTGTCATTACCCCGATTGAAACGGTAACGCAGTCGGCAACTTTGTTTTCTTTATGCGGTATCCCGCATGCGCGGACACTTTCAAGTATCTTTTCGGCAAGCATACACGCGCCGTTTTCATCGGTATTCGGCAGAACAACCATAAATTCTTCGCCTCCGTAGCGGACTACAAAATCGCTTGTCCTTGTTACACTTTTTACAATTGTCTGCGCGATAGTCACAAGGCATTTATCCCCTTCGCCGTGTCCGTATGTATCGTTATACAATTTAAAGAAATCAATATCTATCATCATCAGGCTCAGCCATCCGTTTGAACGCGATAATGTCCTCATAATGGAGTTCAGGTTCTCGTTTAAAAAACGCCTGTTATAAATATTTGTAAGAGCGTCATAATATACTTTTCCGGCTTCTATTCCAAGCAGTTGAATCTCATTTTCCATTTCCGCGCGCACCATGGCGCCTGCCCATAATTTTGCCGCGGAATTTACAATGGTTTCTTCGTTTTGGGAAAAAATCCTTTCATGCTGACAGTCATCAAATCCAACAAACCCCCAAAACTGATTGTTGATAAAAACCGGCACGACAATAATTGAAAGAATGCCCCTGGGTACCAGCTGCTGCCGGATTGGTTCGGGCATATTGTTTACCAGACTTAAGATTGTTTTTCCCTGCAGCAGCAATTCCTCCCATCCCGGCATTATTTTTCCAAACGGTATGCCTACGGTAGTATCCCTGCTCTGCCGCAGATTCTCATTGTCGGTCCATTCGTAAAAAAGCGTACCGCAGACTACATCTTCTATTTTGCTGTTCTTCCATATGCATATCCGGTCAAAATTCAGAGTCTCCGCGAGGAAACGCATGCCTTCGTAAATTGATTTGCCGAAACTGCCTGTTTCTTTCTGGAGCATTGTGGCGGATACATGGTTAAGAGCCGAAAGCAGTTTGTTTTTCTGCTCCGTTTCAAGTTCCATTTCAAAGTGCAAAACAGTATCCGCGCAAAGATGCGCCGCGGACTGCAAAAGGTCTATACATTCTTCGTCAAAAACCCGGTAGTTGGTATGGTCTTCCATTGTGATAACGCCCCAGATATTGCCATGCGTAAAAATGGGGACAAAATAAATCGCCTTTACTCCGAAGCGCGAGAGCCAGTCCGCTTCGTCTTTGGGCATATCTTTCACATTCGCGTTTATATTTTCCCCTCTGTTGACAATCTCCATCCACCGGAGCACGGCGGAATCAAGAGGAACCTCGCGCAGTTCCTCGTCCAGAGGAGCCGACTCGCCCTGCCAAAGATATATCTGACCGAACTTTTTGTCATTGTCCAGCAGCTTGTAAACGGCGATGCGGTCTATCCCCGCCGCTTCGCCGACAGGCTGCAGCCCCAAATTCATAACGTCGTCAAATTTTTCTTCGTTATGCGAAATAAGCGTTATCGCCATCTTGTTCAGGGCCTGCAGCATTATTTCGCGGCGTTTGAGCTTTAAGGTGTTTTCCCTGATACTGATGGTTTTCTCATTCATTATAACGGTATTGGCGCATAAAAACGCCGCTGATTTCATCATTTCCGTGCTGTCTTCGTTAAATGTGCGCACCATGTTCAGATCTTCAAAGATCACAAACCCCCAGAAACTGTTGCTTATAAACACCGGAGCGACGAACAATGAAACAATCCCCAAAGATTTTAAAGTCTCAGCTTCCGGAAGCGAATTTACAAAACTGTTAATGGGCTCGCCGTTTGATAAAATGCTTTCCCAGCTCGACATAAATATGGCATATGAGACATCTATAAATTCCGGCATGGGCATTGTAGTCCCGCCTGATTGTTTATGCCAGCGGTATATCTGGGAGACATATAAACCATCGGGCTTTTCGGTATTCTTCCAGACCGAGATTCTGTCCAGATGAAACACATCGGCAATAAGCGTAACGCCGGCTGTCATCATATCTTCAAAGGATTCTTTATGCTGCGACAGAAAAATTATCGAAGCCTTGTTCAGCGTTACAAGCATTTTTTCGCGGTAGCTGAGTTTGTCAGCGGCCTGTTCTTCATCCCTTGCCTTTTCCTGTCTTATTATCGCGGCAGAGGCCATATACGCCGCCGCGCGCAGAAAACCGGCGCAGTCTTTGCTATATTCAAAACCTTTAACATGATCCTCAAAAATAACCGCTCCCCAGAATTTTTCATTTAAAAAAACAGGCGAAAGAAAAATTGAACGGGCGCCCGACGGGCCGATAAAATTTTTTTCTTCATCATTCATGTCTTTATAACGCCTGAAAACAGACTCGTTATTTTTAAGGCAGGAAAACCAGTCTTCAATTACTATGCTGTCAGACAGGGTTTCCTGATTTTCCTTAAAATCAACCGCATTGTCTTCGGTTTTATTCCAGCGGTATACATGCCCCCTGTGCTTGCCGTCGCTGGTTTTTATGTAGTCAAAAATAACGATACGATCCAGTCCTGCGGCTGACGCGATTGGCGCCAGACCGTTAAACATTACTTCTTTAAAATTTTCTTTGTTATAGAAAGCGAGTATTTCAATTGATTTATTTAACGCGTTGGAAAAAGAATTTTGCGGCTCCAAAACAGGCAGAAACGTATTATTTTCAGAGATTTCATTTCCCATATGCCGCACCTTTTCTGTAACTTGCTTCTAATTAAAATTTACCAATATAATAATAGCAGTTATTCAAATAAATAACAATAAAATTCAGACTTCTGCGGTTAGAATTCGATCAATCCATCCTGTAAAATAATGTTACTGGAAATTGCACTATATTAACTGTTCATTCTGGAGATAGGGGGATTCTGGAGATATGGGGATTCGAACCCCAGGCCTATTGATTGCGAACCAATCGCTCTACCAACTGAGCTATATCCCCTCTTTCTGATAAAATTAGATATTATTTTATATGTTTGGTCAAGGGGGATTCGGTGTATAATGATACAGGGGCGTTTTTTGGGTATTTTTGATATTATCCGCTGCGGACATGGAATATTCTTTGTCGCTTTGCAGACAATGCTGATGTTTGGGTTTTTCATGGAATGGCTGCGGGACAAAAAAGCCGCAACCGCCGCGGAAAAAAACCCGCACGATGCAAAAGTATCCATTATTATTCCCATCCATAACGAAAAAGATCGCATGGAAGGCCTTCTGCGCACTCTGCTTGTCCAATCCTGTCCGGCTCAGATAATATTCATTGATGATCGCAGCACAGATGGAAGCTCCGCGATGCTTGCTCATTTTGCGGCTAATGCCGGTATGCGCGGTATTGACTGCCGCGTTATTACGCTAAAGGAAAATCCAGGTTCCAACCGCAAGCAATTTGCCCTCTCCAGAGGAATCTCTGAATCCAGCGGGGATTATCTGCTTTTTACCGACGGAGACTGCGAAATACCTCCCGGCTGGGTTAAATCAATGTCAAACCGTATACAGCAAAAAGGAGTTGGAGCGGTAATAGGACCGGTTTTTAAAAAGAAACAGGGTAAAGGGTTTTTTTACCTTTATCAATGTTATGATCACGCAGTGCGGTACAATTACCTTGCCGGAGCAATCGGGCTGGGAGCGGCAGGCGGCGGTTTTGGAAATAATTTGATTATAAGCAGGGAAGCGCTTGACGCGGCAGGCGGTTATGACGCGATACCGCCCTCCCCTACCGAAGACGCCGCGCTTATTTCGCAGATTCGCAGCATGGGAAAATACAGCGTCCGCGCTGCCGCGCATCCGGACGCGGCGGTAGAAACAGCGGAAGAAAAATCATGGAGCGCTTTCATTAACCAGACGCTGCGATGGAACAACGGCGGGATATACAGCCCGGAGACGCTTACCCGTTTTAATTACAATCTTCTTATGCTGGTAATAAGCACCGGCATTCTCGCCATCCCGTTCCTGCCGTTCTTTCCCGAACTGTGGCCGATGCCTGCCGGAGTTCTCATTGTCATGATAGAAAACACAATCGCCGTTTTCGCTCTTTTCAGAAAAAAAATGCCGCGCTCTGTTTCGGGAGCGCCCGGAAGAATCAGGCTTATTTTCGGATATTTTTTAACCCTGCTCTTTATGCCCTGTTATCTGACATTAATGACATTAATGGGTTACGCGCACATTAAGACAAAGTGGAAAGGAAATTATTAACAGGAAATTATTTACTGGTCATCTTTCAGATGACCTGCACCATGAGACCTTACGGCCTCGTGGTGTAGAGAAATTATTAACTGGTCATCTTTCAGATGACCTGCACCATCCAGTTTTTGGTGTCGGGCAGTTTTCCGTACTGGATGCCTTTTATGGTATCACGGATTTCGCGGGTAAACTCGCCCGTTTGGCTGTCATTAAAAATTACTTTCCTGCCCTGATATGTAATTGACGTCAGCGGCGTGGCTCCTGCGGCGGTTCCGCTTACAAAACATTCTTTTGTTTCTTCCAGAGCCTCATCTATTGATACCCTGCGTTCAGTTGTCTTTACGCCGCGATCACGCGCAAGTTCGATGATGCTGGCTCTTGTAATTCCTGGCAGTATTGTATCTCCAAGCTCCGGCGTTACAAGTTCACCGGATTTTAAATAAAAAAAAATGTTACACGATGATCCTTCTTCTATATATTTTCTGTGCACTGCGTCAAGAAAAATACATTCCATGTATCCTGCTTTAAAAGCTTCGGATTTCGCGAGAGCTGATATCGCGTAATTGGAACACGCTTTTATCCAGCCTGTGCCGGAGGGCGTCGCGCGTATGCGTTCCGTTACAACCGCGTCGGAATTGCCTGAAGAAAAATACGCGCTTACCGGAGTATTGATCACCATCACATAAGGTTCATGGGAAAGGTTTACCCCAATGCCGCTTTCTGAAATTGTAAAGGGCCTTATATAAACAGAGTCCGCTGATATGTATGAATCTTTTTCCCAGTCGCTGTTATAAACCGGTTTAAATCCAAGCGCGGCGTTTCGTTTAACAGTTTCCAGACAGGAGGAAATAAACATTTCTTCCGGAAACGGCGGCATATAAAGGCCTTCCATTGAACTGTAAAAACGGGCCGCGTTTCTGTCCGGCCTGAAAACAGCCAGCCCTCCGTTTTTCTGAGGCAGAGCTTTTAGCCCTTCAAAACAGGCAAGTCCGTACTGGGTAGTATAGTTTACAAGCGGCATATCATCGTAATAATTGCGCGAATTTTCCAGCTTTGCGCGATCTTCATCGCCCATTGCCGCTTCATCCTCAGGCGTTTTATGCGGTTTTTCCAGATATTCATCTGCCCATTTGCCATCCGAATATTTCGCGCGGTATGTTACAGGATATGTGTTTAACGCAAATGCCATAATATCTCCTTAATAAAATTTATCTTTTTATTCTTCTACAGGTGAATTTCCGGGAAGAAAAATCATCAGTACAATAACTGCCGCCGCCGCCAGGCCGATAATAACGGTACTGAACGCGCTGTTTTTAAAAACGCTGGCCGCATTACCGGATCCTAATCCGCTTGAAGATTTCCCAGAGGCTGCCGCGGAAGGATTGGGTCCAGGAATCTGCCGTATTGGACGAACATAATGGATATTATCTTTCGCGCTGAAATCCATTTCACCGTTAGAAAAATTCAACACGCTTGTTTTAAAACCTTCGCTGTCAGCGTCATTGGATGCCCAGTACATATCGTCCGCAAAATCGCCGATGTCTCTTCTTTTTAAATTCCCGTATATCTGATCCAGTTCAGCCTGACTGGGCAGAAACCAGTCGTCAAATCCATTATATTCCAGATTGAACGCTTTTACTGCCGCAGTACCGGCTTCTTCCTCCGCTGTGCGGAATTTATTAAAAATAATCTCCGTATTCTGTTTTCCGCTCCCTATTAAAATATTTGTTTTATCAACTTTTGTTTTATTCATGCTCCATGCGGCCGCAAACTCAGCTTCTTTTGGAGCGGCTTCCAGATAACGCCAGCCGCTTGAATTGCTTCTTTTATCATAAAAAATTATACCTCCGGCAGGACCGGTCTCCCCGATGCTGTATGCCGTAAATGAGGAATTATCCTGTTGAGAAGAAGATGAACTAATCTGGGCATAATCGGAATCCACGCTTGCATTCTTTGCGGAATTCGCGCAGGAACAGGTCATAACAATGACTGCAAAAATAAATATTTTTTTCATAATCAATAAAAAATTTATCACAATGTCATTATCATGTCAATTCAACCAATTGAACGGGACTTTGCCGCTTGTCCTTTTTTACGATCCCGCAGTTTTTTCCTCAGGGATTCGGCGAAATTAAACAGGCTATAGATTGTTTTTCTGTAAATATAATCCATGCTTGCCGGACGGTGAATGATAAGTCCTCCAAAACCGGTTTTAAAACGGAAAAGACCTGCCATTGGATGGTTTGGATCCTCATCCGGAGGTATGCCGAATAAATCATAATAATGACAGCCCATTTCCCTGGCGTCCCGCATTGCGCTCCACTGAAGGGCGTATGGCGGCATTAAATTTCGTTTTATGTTCGAAGACGCTCCATACAGATAAGTCGCCGTTTCCCCAAAAAAAAGAACAACAATTGCCGCGAGATCATCGCCTTCGTGGCTTGCTGTATACAACCGTATTCTACAGTTATTGCCGTGATCATCACAAATTTCAAACAGTTTTTTGTAGTACTCAATTTTGTGCACTGCAATACCGTCTCTTTGTGCTGTTTCTTTTAAAAGTTTATAAAAAATTTTTATATCCTGTGCTCCGCTCTCTTTAACCTGTACGCCCTTCTTCCCGGCAAGGCTGATATTGTACCTCCACTTTGGTTTCATTGAAGAAAGAATTTCATCGCAGGAAGGGCCTAAATTAATAATCACAGTATCAGGCGGCTGAACTGTCGCCGCCGCTCTTTTAAAACCAAACCTAAAAAAAAGCGCCGTTTCATTTTCACCACCCTCTTCTTTCTTGTCACTGTCAATTGCATACCAGGGCGGGTCAAAACGGATGAACACAGTGTTATGTGCCAAAAACGGCTTTAGTTTGGCGGCAAGTTCAGAAAGACAGGCTGCCCTGCTTTCAGCGGGAAAATCTTCAGGTAACAGAGGACCCCAGGGGACATACGCAAATGTAAAACCGCGGACAAGTCTTCTGGACAGAAGCAAAAGCGCGGCTGTTTCGTTTTTGTCATTAAACCGCAAATCTACAAGGAAGGAGAGCGCGTTCCAGCCAAAACACGATTTAAATTCTCCCCACATCGCCGACTGCAGAAAATTTCCGGCGTTCCGGCAGACATCCAAATCCGCTTTTTTTATTTCCTTAATAAAACTTATATTATCCTGCATAAAAAAAATTCAATGTACTTCTCCGTCTGAAATTACGGCTGTGCGCACAGGTTTTCCGTCAAGGCAGAGTTTTTTCCCGTCCGCGCATAAAACCTCATAATTTTTAACAGTAATCGGGTGAGAGAAGAAAGCGTCAATATCAATTTCAACGGGAGCGGCGCTGCCTTCTTCGCCTTCGGGCAGCAGCCTTGTTCCCGTGGGAAAGGAAGAAGCGTCAAGCACTTCTACCCGCTCCGCCGCCGTGCCTTCCGGGTCAACGCCGCCTTTATCGCCAGCCGCGAGAAGCATTCCCCGCGACTCAATACCGCGCAGCTTTGCCGGTTTCAGGTTATAGGCCACAATTATTTTCTTTCCGAGCAGTTGCTCTTCTGTGTAGAAAGGAACAAGACCCGAAACAATTTGACGCTCTTCGCGGACTCCGTAAACGCCTTCTGCTGTTTCCAGATTAATAACATAGAGTTTATCCGCTTTGGGGTGCCGTTCAATTTTTTCAATTTTCGCTGCGCGCAGATCCATTACTGCCGAAAAAGACGGTTTCGCCTCTTCCCTTTCCTTCTGATTCCCCGAATAACGCTCCCGCAGCGCGTCTATCTGCTCATTTTCCAGCCTGGTAAAGAGGACTTCGCTTTTTATCACAGCGTTTTCGCCGGGACCGGAGGCTTTGCCAATGCTGTTCCAGTTAAATGAACTGCCGAGCTTAAGATCAAAGAAAGAGGCAATCCTTGAAGCCGCCGCGGGCATATACGGTTCTATTAATACGGATAAATCGCGCACAAGGAACGTAAGACCGCGGATTACAGCCTGCGCCTTTTGCGGATCGTCATTTCGCAGCCGCCACGGTTCGTTATCCTGAAAATATTTATTTGCGAACGAAGAAAGCTCGAACACTTCCCTGAAGGCATCGCGTAATTCCGCCTTATCAAGTTTTTCGGCAATTGATTTTTCGCGTTTGACCGCTTCTTCCCAGAAAGCGCCGCAGGATGCATCGCACCCGCCGGATGCGCCGTTGTTTTCCGCCTGCGGGATATTGCCGTCATAATAGCGCGTAACAAAGGTGAGCGTGCGGTTTACAAGATTTCCAAGGTTGCCGATGAGCTCGGAATTAACCTTCTCCTGAAAATCTTTCCAGGTAAACTGCGCGTCAGATTTTTCCGGACGGTTGTAGAAAATATAAAAACGCCAGACATCCGCGGGGATTCCGGTCTCCATCGCATCGGTTCCAAAAACGCCGACTCCCCTGGATTTTGAAAATTTTCCGTTTTCGTAATTCAGGTATTCAGTGCTGGACATATGGTGAAGCATTGTCCATCTGCCGCCTGTATCGCAACTGCCCAAAAGACTGGAAGGAAAAATTACAGTGTGAAACGGAATATTGTCTTTTCCGATAAACTGAAAAAGGTCTGTTTCGTCAGGGCTTTTCCACCAGTAATTTACAAAATCCTGCCAGTGTTTAAACTGCGCGCAATTTCCCGCCTTTCCGCCGTTTACAATTTCTTCGCCCAAATTTCCTGTAATGGAAATGTACCCTATGCATGCGTCAAACCAGACATAAAAGACTTTATTCTCGTAGCCGGGGCGCGGAACTGGTATTCCCCATTTTAAATCCCTCGTTATTGCGCGTTCTTTTAAGCCGTCGCGAATCCACGCGTTTGTCATCTGAATCGCGTTATTCGCCCAGAAACCTTTAACAGACGCGGTTTTTATCCAGTCTTCCAGTTTCTCCCTTATGGCCGGAAGGTTAATATAAAGATGATTTGTTTTTTGAAGAGAAGGCGTGCCTGCGCACACTGAACACTGAGGTTCCTTTAAATCGGTAGGGTCCAGCAGCTTCTGGCACGCTTCGCACTGATCTCCGCGCGCTTCGGCGCTGCCGCAGTGGGGACAGGTTCCTCGGATATAACGATCCGCCAAAAATCTGGAACAATTTGAACAAAAGAACTGTTCTATTGTCTTTTCACTGATATAGCCGGCTTTATCCAGTTTTTGAAAAATATCCTGGGTTACAGCCGTTTGCACCGGAGTGCTGGTTCTGCCGAATTTGTCAAAGGCGATGTCAAACCATTTGTAGATATCCGCATGTATCGCGTGGTAGCGGTCGCACAACTGCTGCGGAGTTAAACCTTCCTGCGCCGCTTTCGTTTCTGTAGCGGTGCCGTATTCGTCAGTGCCGCAAATGTAGAGAGTCTCGTAGCCTGCGAGTCTGCAAAAACGCGCGAAGGCATCCGCGGACAGCACCTGAATTAAATTTCCCAGGTGCGGGACATTATTCACATAGGGTAATGCTGATGTAACAAGTCTTTTTTTCATACTGATAAATGATAACTTAAAAAAGCCCTGTCAATCAACAACCAGCTTCTCTATCTTTTTAATAAGATCGAAACTGTCGCCGACGCTTGTGTCGGCATGAAAACGCAGAACAGGTGTTTTTCGTATGCGCATGGAAGAACCAAGCTGAGACTGAATAAAACCGGCGGCGCTCTGCAGGCCTTCTGTTCCTTTTTTTATATTCAGGCCGCGTATATCCGATACATAAACATCCGCGCAGGAAAGGTCTTTGGAAACATCAACCTTTGTAATTGACAGGAACGGGCTTACCCTTTTGTCTTTAATTCTGCCTTCAAGAACAAGAGCGCTTATTTTTTCCTGAATGACCTGCCCCAGCCGCTGAGTCCGGTAAAAGGACATATCAGGAAGAACTCAGTTTGCGCGCGACTTCGATAATTTCGATAAGCTCAAAAGAATCGCCTGTTTTTATATCATCAAAACCGTCAAGGCCGATGCCGCATTCGTAACCAGCCTGCACTTCGCGCACATCGTCCTTAAAGCGCTTAAGGGACGCGATTTTTCCGCTGTGAATGACAATTTGATCCCTTATTACGTTAACCGTGCAGCTGCGCCTGACAGTGCCTGTTAGCACATAACAGCCGGCGATAGTTCCTATTTTGGGAACCTTGAACGTATCGCGGACTTCTACAGTCGCCGCAACCTCTTCTTTTGTGTCCGGCTTTAACATTCCCTCCATGGCCTGTTTTATTTCGTCAACCGCCCTGTAGATAATATTGTATTTTCTTATATCCACTTTTTCCTGTTCGGCGAGTATTTTCGCTTTTGGCAGAGGGCGGACATTAAAGCTGATTACAATAGCGTTAGACGCAATCGCGAGATCCACGTCTCCCTCGTTGACAGGGCCGGGAAGCGCCTGAATGACATGAAGCCGTATTTCCTTTGTGGAGAGTTTTTCAAGGCTTGATTTAAGAGCCTCCGCCGAACCCTGAACATCCGCTTTTATAATAACCTTTAATTCCTGGATTGCGCCGTCAGTGATCATGTCATGGAGGTTATCCATGGTGATCTTCTTGATTGTCTTCGCGTCTTCAAAACGTTTTAATTCCTGCCGCTTGGAAGAATATTCGCGCGCTACCCTTTCGTCAGATACTACCTGCAGAGGGTCTCCTGCATTGGGGATGCCTTCAAAACCGAGCACCTCAACGGGCATGGAAGGAGTAGCCCTTGTAAGCCTGTCTCCCTTGTCGTTGAAAATGGCCCTGACCCTGCCCGGCCAGATGCCGGCGACAAACGAATCGCCGACAGCGAGCGTTCCCCTTTCTACCATCACAGTCGCTACAATGCCGCGCCCGTGATCAACTTTCGATTCCAGAATTTTACCTTCTGCGCTGCGCTGGAAATTGGCCTTTAAGTCCAAAAGTTCGGATTGAAGAAGAATAGACTCTATTAATTTATCTATGCCTATTTTCTGCAGAGCCGAAAGTTCAACAAACATTGTCTGCCCGCCCCAGTCTTCCGGCATAAGCCCCAGCTCGGAAAGCTTGCTTTTTACCTTGTCAGGGTTAGCGTCAGGTTTGTCTATTTTATTAACCGCTACAATAATGGGAACATCCGCGTCCTTTGCATGATTAATAGCCTCGATTGTCTGGGGCATTACCCCGTCATCGGCGGCGACAACAAGAACAACGATGTCAGTTATCTGCGCGCCGCGCGCCCTCATGCGGGTAAAGGCTTCATGGCCCGGAGTATCCAGGAATGTAATTCCGCCGTGCGGAGTTTCCACCATGTACGCGCCGATATGCTGGGTAATGCCGCCGAACTCTCCCGATACAACATCGGACTGCCGTATGGCATCAAGCAGCTTGGTCTTGCCGTGATCAACATGCCCCATAACGGTAACAACAGGAGGACGCGGCAGTAAAACCGCGTTATCGTCAGATTCAGTCTCGATTACAGTTTCATCATAAAGGCTGACAATTTTTACATCGGCGCCGAATTCAGCCGCAAGAATGGTGGCGGTATCAGCGTCGATCTGCTGGTTAATGGTGACCATCTGCCCCATACTCATTAGTTTCTGAATAAGGTCTGACGCTTTAAGGTTCATTTTTCTGGCCAGTTCAGAAACCGAGACTACTTCCATAATTTCAATGGATTTCGGCACTGGATTGGTCACATGGGTTATTTTTTTCTTGGTTTGAAGGAGTTTTTCCTCCATCTCAAGTTCTTTTTCTTTACGGTTATATACAGGTTTCTTGGCGATGAATTTCCGTTTGGACGGGCTCTTCCCTTCCGGTATCGGGCTTGCCGGAGCTGCGCCGGTTCCGTGACCGCTTCGGCCGGGGGCGGGACGCTGTCCAAAATTGCCAAAGCCCGGTTTCTGTCCCGGTTTCGGCGGGAATCCGGATTTCTGGCCGCCTGAACCTGCCGGCCGCTGGCTGTGCCCAAACCCGCCCTTTCCGGCAGGCGCGTCATTATGCTTGTGGCCTGTACGCGCAGGAGGGCGGGAAGGTCTCTGCCCCGGAGAACCGTGGTGCCCTCCGACAAGTTTACCGCCTACCCTTCCGGCGGCGGCGGCAGGGCGCTGCGCTATCGGGAAAGAACTAATCCTTGTGCCTGAGGAGGCTTCGTTCGCTTCATGCGGCAAAGCCGAACGCACGGGATTCTTTTCCGGCGCTTTCCTGTCCGTGTCTTCTGACGGAGCTTCTGATTTTCTTGAATGAGGCGTCTTACCAGAGGGAACACTGACTACTACTTTCGATTGAACCTTCTTTACTACAGCCGCATCCTGCGGTGAAGCAATGCGCGCGGAAGGCTTTTTCATCACTACCTTTACCTTACGGCGCTCGCCGGGCTCCGCGGGACTCTTTCCCGCGTCAATCTCAGCCTGGGAATGCTTAATCAATTGAGCTTTTGGTTTTTTTGTGTCAGTTTCTTCCGCCATAACTTTCCTTTTTTATTCCTCTTCTTCGTATTCAAAACTCAAGCCGATGCCGCAGCTTGGACATGTAGTCATGTCAACCGTTATCTTTGCGCCGCATTCCGGACATTCATATTCCTCTGCTTCCGAAGCGGCTTCGCTTTCTTCCCTTTCTCCGTCCGCAGTTTTTTCTTCCTGGGTTTCTTCAAATGATTCATCATCGACAATTTCCACATATTCTTCGATAAGCTTGCGCAGTTCATTAAGCTGATCGGCTGTAAGCCCCTTGGCTTCAAGTTCTTCCTGCTCAAGGGCAAGGAAGTCCTCGATAAAATCTACGCCGTTATCAAGCAGGGTTTGGGCTATGCGGCTGTCCACGCCAGGCAGTTCGCTGATGCGTGAAATTTCGTCGTTGTAGGTTTCCGCGTCTCCGAAGAGCTCCGAAACGGCGCGCCTTGATTCTGCGGCGATGTCCATTTCGGAAAACTGCGTTTCGGTTTTTACGTCTATATTCCAGTCTACAAGCCTGTTGGCAAGGCGCACATTCAGTCCCTGTTTGCCGATTGCAAGCGACAGCATTGAGTCGTTTACAACAGCCAGCGCCTGATGCTTGCCTTCGTCCAGTATTATCACCTCACGAACTTCGGCGGGCGAGAGCGCGTTTTTGATAAAACGCCTTGGATCGGGATCGTATTTAAGAATGTCGATTTTTTCGCCTTCCAGTTCCTTTATTACAGCCTGAATGCGCACGCCTTTAAGGCCTACGCACGCCCCTACCGGATCTACATCTTCGCGGTTGGAATATACGGCAAGTTTAGTCCTGAAACCCGGTTCGCGGACAATTTTATGAATCTCTACGGTTTTGTCATAAATTTCGGGCACTTCCAGTTCAAAAATAGCGCGGACAAATTCGGTATGCGTCCTGGAAAGCACAATTTGCAGTCCGGCGGTGTCTTTCTTTACTTCCGCGATAAGGGCTTTAATTCTGTCGTTGACATGGTATGTCTCTCTTGGAGATTGAAATTTTTTGGGAAGAACGCCTTCGATCTTTCCAAGGTCTACATAAATTGTCCCGTTACGCTCGCGCTGGTAGTAGCCGATTATTATCTCGCCTACCTTGTCCTTGTACTCGGAATAAAGGCTGTCTTTTTGAATTTCCCTGATAGTCTGATGCGCCGTCTGTTTCGCGCTTTGAACCGCAATCCTGTCAAACTGCTTTGGATCTAACTCTACCAGTATCTCATCCCCGATTTCGGCTTCAGGAATTAACTCTCTTGCGTCAAGCAAATCAATTTCCGTTACAGGATCATAAACTCCGTCTTGTTCCACAACTTTTTTCTTCGCGTAAATCGTAACTTCCAAATTCTCGTCATCAAATTGAACAACGGCATTATCAGCGTTGCCAAAACGGTGTTTATAAGCGGCAATCAGCGTATTTTCAATTGTCCGCAGTATCAGCTCTTCAGGGATTCCCCTGTCCTGATTTAACTGCCGGATCGCCTGCGACATATCTGTTCCCAACTTGTACCTCCTGTGATGAAACCCGGTAACTAATTA
This sequence comes from Treponema sp., assembly GCA_031256445.1. GTDB lineage: Bacteria > Spirochaetota > Spirochaetia > Treponematales > Breznakiellaceae > WQXQ01. The sequence goes on from JAIRQN010000012.1 coordinate 25,487, forward strand.
TCGAGTTTTGCTTTCGCAATTATTTCATAGGTTAACCGCACGTTACCTTCTTTCGTCTTTATCACAATTCCCTCTTTATCCGCAGATTCCAAAATCCCCTCTTGCCATTCCGTTATATCAGTACAATAACAGCGCACATTTTTGCCTAAATAGCGCGAAAACTCCGCTCCGTCCTTAATTGAACGGTTTACCCCCGGCGATGATACCTCTAAATAGATATCCTGCCTTTCAAAAAGCAATTCCAGCCTGGGAGTAACCGCCCGATGTACTTTTGAACAGTCATCCGTGCCGATAGCGCCCGCGCCGTTATATATAACCAGCTTTACCTGGACGCTCCCCTTATGCCTTGAAACCGCCAATTCAATAAGGCTATACCCAAGCCCTTCCAGAATTGCCTCCAGCGGCCTGCGTATATCCAGCGGTACGGCGTTTAATTCATGGTTTTGCGCGGGGATTTTCGCCGCAAAATCCGTATCTGTAGCGGTATACCGCATCGCTTTACCCTTTAAAGCCATAAAAAAAGAGGCTCAACAAGCCCCTTTTTAAATTGAAAATTATACTAATAACAAGATACCGTTATTATTAAATAATGTCAATAGAGCGGCTGAATTTTTTTTAAGGCATGCATTCTTTTGCAATCGCGGCAGCTTCTTCAAATTCACTGTGTAAAAGATGTTCCGTAATCAGGCTTAGATTTTCTTTTATGGAATGCGGCCATGGTTTTTTCTTCAGCTCCGCAAGAGCCTTCTTGGCGGCATTTTTATCATAAGCGGCGCATGCTTCTTCCATAACGAGCAGTTTTTCCCTTAAATACTGAATATCATCCGCTTCTTCGACGGCTTCAATTTCATCGTTTTTATCATCAGCCGGCCTGATTCTGTCAATCAGATCGCGCAGGGAAGAGATGAATACAGGGAGTTTTTCCAGAATAAAAGCGGTATTTTTTTCCCTTCCGGCCTGTTCAAGTTCATAGGCGGACTGGGAAAGATCCGCCTCTGAGACATTTGCCAGCGCGCTTTTCATCGCGTGCGTATTGATTATCAGCATTGACATATCATCTTCCCTGGAGCATTGGCTGCGCAGAATCATTTCGAGTATTCCCGCTGATTTTTCGGCGTCACGGATGAAGAATTCCGTCAACTGCGAATCAGTTGACTGTTTATATTTTCCCGCGGTATACAGCTTTGACTTCTGCTTTCGCGCTGACTCAAGCACCTGCTCCGATTGCCTGTCGCGGATTAATTTATTCAGGGAAGAGTTAAGCTGGCGGATATCAATTGGCTTGGAAATAAAATCGTTAAACCCGTTGGTAAGGAACATTTCCGCCTGCCCCGTAAGCGCGTTAGCTGTAAGGGCAACAATGGGCTTGCTGTAACCAAGACTGCGCATTATATTAACCGTTTCAATGCCGTCCATTCTGGGCATCATGTGATCCATGAATATTACATCGTATGTTTTGCCGCTTTTGATTATGTCAATCGCTTCAAACCCGCTTAAGGCTGTATCTATGGAAAGCCCGTAGGGAGCGAGCAGCCCTCTTGCCACATAAAGGTTTGTTTCAACATCATCAACAATCAGAACGCGGCCGTACGGCATAAAATCCTGCGTTATCTGCGCGTTCCTCATTTTTGACGTGTTTTTTAGGTTCAGCGTTTTAAGGTTATCGGCAAGTTCTTTTCCCAGAACAGCGTCTCCTTCGTATTTCTGCGGAAGCCGCACTGTAAAGACAGATCCCGTACCCGGCGTGCTTTCCGCGTTTATCTCTCCGCTCATCATCTTGACCAAATTCTGGGTTATATTCATGCCAAGTCCCGTTCCTTCAGTCTTCCGGTTCGCTTCCTGGTTAAAACGGGAATATTTAATGCCCAGCTTACGCACCTGATCTTCGGTCATGCCCTGTCCTGTATCTGTTACGCGCAATACCAGCGTTACGCTGCCTGCGCCGCCGGCCTGCTCGCAGAATACATCCAGATTTATCATGCCCTCGTGCGTGTATTTGAAAGCGTTGGACAGAATGTTGTTCAGTATTTGTTTAATCCGCAGTTCGTCTCCGATTAAAGCCACCGGTATTTTCTCATTTACATCAAGCAAAAATTCAATGGGTTTGCTTTCGTAGCGCATAATATTCAGTTTGACGGTATCGTGGATAAGGCTGGCGATATTGTACTGAGCGCAGGAAAGTTCCAGTTTGCCCGCCTCAATTTTGGACAGATCCAGAATATCATTGATAATGCCGAGCAGGAGGTCGCCTGAGTTATAAATTCTTTCCAGCGCTTCTTTTGTGGCAAGCGGAATCTGCTCATCCTGAAGCTGAATTTCCGTTATGCCCAGAATGGCGTTCATCGGCGTGCGGATTTCATGGCTCATTTTCGCAAGAAAATCGCTTTTGGCCTTGTTGCTCTCCTCGGCAATTTCCGCCCTGTGCATTTCCGCTATCATTGCCTTTAATTCCCTTAAGTCTCTGATATATCCGGCAATCGCGTACTCGCCCCTGAATTTTACCCGTACAAGCGTTACTTCGGCAGGTATCGGTTCGCTGTCCAGTTTCTGAAAAATCCATTCAAAACGGGCATACCCTTCTTCAAACGCCTCATCCGCGTATTTGTTAAACTGAAATGATGACATTGAACCGTCAGCCTGATATTCCGGCGATAATTTGTGGAAATTGGCCGATAGTTCCTGTTTACCTGGCAATCCGAACAGTCTCAGCGTTTCATGGTTGCATTCCACGACCTTCAGTTTTTTATCAAACAAACAGGAGCTTAACGGAGTAGCGTCGAATAAAAGCTGGGTACATTCGTCCGCCTCGCGCATTTTTTCCATCATTTTCCTGATCGCGCGCAGATCGCGGACATATCCTGCAACCATGTAATCATTTCTGTAATTAACGCGCACAAGCGTAATCTCGCATGGTATCGGCTCTCCGTTTAACTTGCGGTGCGTCCATTCAAAACTGCAATATCCTTCTTCAAAAGCTTTTCCTATGTACTCAATCAGTTTCGTTTTTGAAAGATTGCCGTCCTGCTGATACTCGGGTGAAAGCTCATAAAACCGCTCCAGGTACTCATTCTTGCCTGAAATCCCGAACAACTTGAGCGCTTCGCTGTTACAGTCTATATTCACATAATTCCTGTCCCAGAAATTTGCACATAACGGAGTGGCGTCAAGCATTATTTTTGTGCGCTCCTCGGCTCTTTTTCTTGACATAATGATGCTGAGCAGAATGGCGCTCAGACCGGCCGCGAATATTATTCCAAGCGCGACAAGGATATACGCGATATTTGTAACGCTTTGATAGTATTTTTTGGCGTACGCGATAATCGCCAGATACCACCCGTTATTTAACTCGCGGATAAACAGAACAGACTCATTGCCGTTGTAATCGGTCGCTTTACGTTCTGATATCTGTATTCCGTCTTTTAAATCTCTTTCAATGGCAAGGCCGTCATTCATCTGACGCAGGTGTTTGCCCGCGTAAGCCGGATGCGGGTGAGCCAGCACATAGAAATTTTTATCCAGAAGGATTCCGTAACTGTCATCTGTGGCAAAGGTATTAACAGCGTATTCGGCAATCCTGTCAAGGAGAATATCAAGGCCTACAATTCCGAGCCGCTGTCCCTGATCGTCAAAAATGCAGCGCGAGAATGAAATGGTGGTTTTATTAATGCCTATATTGAGGTAAGGGTCAGTTTCACCGACTTTTCCGTCCGCCCTGACAGCGGCATCGTACCAGGGACGGGTATGAGGCAAATAATCATCAGGGGGCGCCCATCCAATGCCTGTCAGGAATTTACCGTCAAATATATCAAAGCAGCCGAAAACGCTGGTTGCGTACGACACATAATTTTCGTCGGTAATAATATAGGCCGTTATGTCGTCAATATAGCGTTTCACTTCATCAAAACCGGCGCCGTTCAGGATCATCATCCTGATGTTTTCGGAGACGATGCCAAGGGTAGCCTTGGGTTCCATCAGGTCGGCTTCGATATAAGACTGGGTGTTGGCGATCGCGTTATTTACATTGGCGATTAAATGCCTGCGTTCAATGCCGCTCATGAAATGGTAACTTAAAAAAACCATCAATGCAAACGCCAGGAAAACGGCCAGTAGCTGAACATGGGTAACTACAGACAATAATTTTTTAAAAAAATATTTCATTGTTCGTTCATTCCCACAGCCTTAAACAGACCTCTTGCCTCGAAAAATGTATTCGCTATTTCAGGATCAAACTGAGAGCCTGAATTTTTCATAATAATTTCCACCGCCTCTTCGTGCGAATTGGCGTGCTTATACTGGCGTTCGGAAACAAGGGCGTCATACACATCCACTATCGCCATTATGCGCCCCTGCAGAGGGATTTCAGCGCCTTTCAGCCCGCGGGGATAACCGCTGCCGTCCCAATGCTCATGATGGGTGCCGGCGAACAGCTTTGCGTTACGCAAAAATTCAGCTTCGCCTGTAAGGGAAACAATTTCGTCAATTATCCTCTCTCCTTCGATAGCGTGCGTCTTCATTAACCGGAATTCATCATCTGTAAGTTTTTCAGGTTTGTTGATAATAATATCCGTTATGGTGATTTTTCCCATGTCATGCATGCGGGCGGACGAGATTACCCTTTCTATGTCCCATTTGCGCAGCTCGTCTGCATACACGCCGCGTTCCATCATCATGTGTATCAATATTCTTATATAGACAGTCGTTCTTTCAATATGCCCGCTGGTTCCCTTGTCGCGGTTTTCGATCATATCAGCCAGAACGGACATGATGCTGTTCTGCATTTTATGCAACTGCTTTGTCCGCTGCTGGATTATTTCTTCTATTTCCAGATATGTCTTGATGCGGTTCTGCAGCACAGGCGCGGAAAACGGTTTTGTGACAAAATCCACAGCGCCAAGCTCAAAACCGCGAGCTTCCACTTCGGCGTCTGTACGGCCCGTAAGAAACATGACGGGAATGCCTGCAAGCGCATAGTTTAGTTTCAGTCTCCTCAGCGCTTCAAATCCGTCTATTTCAGGCATTTCAATATCAAGAAGAATTAAATCGGGAGTAATTTTTTGAATAAGACTGAACATTTTCGCCGCAGACACCATTGTCATGACACGGTAATGCGTTTCCAGCGCTGTTTCTGCCATAGTCAGATTGGTATCGCTGTCATCTACTACAAATATTGTTTTCAAAAATCCATGTCCTCGCTATTATAAATCATCAGAACAAAAAATCGGATTAATTTAAATGCAAAAAAACATTAATAAACAGAAAATTTCACGTTTTTGTTAATTTAATTTTATTATATGCATAGCGCGAATGTCAAGATGAACGCAGAGCTATTGGAACTCCTTTAAAAAAATGTTATAAGTTGCCATGCCGATAAAAATTCCAAAAGCGCTGCCCGCCTATAACGCTCTGTCCGCTGAACAGGTTTTTGTAATGACAGAAGATCGCGCCGAGCATCAGGATATAAGGCCTTTAAAAGTCGGAATCGTCAATCTGATGCCGACAACAATTGACACTGAAATTCAACTCCTGCGCCTGTTGGGAAACAGCCCCCTGCAGGTTGATATAACCTTTTTGAACATGGGCAGCCACTCCTCCAAAAACGCGCCTCCCGGTCATTTGGAAAAATTTTACATAAGTACAGAAGAAATTGTCTGTTTGAAAGTTCGTTTTGACGGGTTGATAATTACAGGAGCTCCAGTTGAAACGCTGCCCTTTGAAGATGTCGATTACTGGGATGAGCTTGCCAGGATAATTGATTATTCGGAAAAAAATGTTTATTCAACCCTGCATATTTGCTGGGGAGCGCAGGCCGGTCTTTACCGGCGTTACAAAATCCCAAAAACGCAGCTGGAAAAAAAACTCTTCGGCGTTTTTCCCCATGCTGTGCTTGCGCAGCACCGCCTGCTGTTCCGCGGATTTGACGATGAATTTCTGGCTCCCCAGTCAAGGCACACAACCAGCGACAGGGACGCCATTGCCAGTGAAAGCCGCCTTTTAATTCATTCCGAAACCGCAGAAACAGGCGTCTTTATCGCAACAGCCCGCGAAGGCCGCGAAATTTATGTATCAGGTCATCTTGAATACGACCCTTTCACTATCGATCGCGAATACAAACGCGATATTTCCAAAGGCCTGCGGATTGACATACCAAAAAATTATTATCTTGATGACGATCCGTCAAAAGCGCCTATAGTCCGCTGGCGCGCTCACGCAAATCTTTTCTTCGATAACTGGCTGAATTATGTTTATCAGGAAACCCCCTACAACCTTGATGACTTGATATAAAATATTTGCTATTATTAAGAAAATGATTGAACTAAAAGGAATTTCCAAAAAATACGGCGAAGTTACGGCGGTAAAGCGGGTAGACCTTACAATTCCGCCGGGCTGTATTTACGGAATTATCGGAAGAAGCGGCGCGGGAAAATCAAGCCTGCTGCGCGTTATAAGCCTGCTGGAAACGCCCGACACGGGGGAGGTGCGCTACAACGGCGAGCGTGTCGATACTTTGCAGGGAAAAGCGCTGCTGGAAAAGCGCAGACGCATGGGAATGATATTTCAGAATTTTAACCTGCTTGGATCGCGCAGCGCGTCGGCGAATATTGCCTATCCGCTGGAAATTGCCGGAATGAACAAGAAGCAAATTGAAGAGCGCGTAAATGAGCTGATGGAAATGGTCGATATCGCCGACAAGCGGAAGGCCCGTTTGAGAGAACTCTCCGGCGGACAGAAACAAAGGGTGGCTATTGCCCGCGCTCTCGCCGTTAACCCGGACGTGCTGTTCTGCGATGAAGCGACAAGTTCCCTGGATCCGCAGACTACCCGTTCAATTCTTGGGCTAATCCGCAGTCTGCAGGAACAGTTAAAAATAACTGTTATACTTATAACGCATCAGATGGAAGTAATAAAAGAGATATGCCATGAAGTGGCGGTAATGGACACAGGCATTATAGCGGAATCAGGAAGCGTTGCCTCTGTATTTGAATCGCCGCAGACAACCGCGGCGCGGGAGATGCTACATGTTTAGCGAAAAAATTATGGAAGTGTTATCCATGCTTCCCATGGCGACAGCCGAAACAGTGTATATGACTTTCGCATCGACATTTTTTGCGTGTCTTCTGGGTTTTCCGCTCGGCGCGTATCTGTATGTTACTTCCCCTGCCGGTATAATGCCGCGCAGGGTAACATATAATGTAATGTCCCGGATTGTGAACCTTTTCCGTTCGCTTCCCTTTATCATTCTTATGATTCTGCTTATACCCCTGACGCGGATGATTATTAAAACAAGCATCGGTCCGACAGCGGTAATAATCCCGCTCTCAATTGCGGCCGCTCCTTTTGTCGCCCGTGTCGCCGAATCCGCGCTTGCTGAAGTTGACCACGGCGTAATCACTGCGGCCCGCGCGATGGGTTCCACAAATTTTCAGATTATCCGTAAAGTGCTCATCCCCGAAGCAATGCCGGCTTTGGTCTCCGGCCTTGCCCTGACAATTATTAATATAATCGGATATTCGGCAATGGCGGGCGCAATCGGCGGAAGAGGGCTTGGAGATCTTGCAATCAGATACGGTTATTACCGCTTCAGGACTGATGTAACAATCGGCGCCGTTATTATTATTCTGATACTTGTTGAAGCGGTGCAGATTATCGGAACCGCCATTAGCCGGCGGCTGTTGTCAAAGCGCTGAATAAACGGTAACATTGAAATTACAAAAATATTTTTTAAGAGGAAAAAATGAGGAAAAATTTTAAAAACCTGTTAATCGCAGGAGCGCTGGTTCTGGCAGTTGTTTTCGCGTCCTGCGCTGGCAGAAAAGAAGCGGGAAAAGTACTGTCAATCGGAGCCACGCCTGTACCGCATGCCGAATTGCTTAATTTGGTTAAAGACGATCTGGCTGCCGCTGGAATTACCCTTAAAGTTGTGGAATTTACGGATTATGTACAGCCCAATGTGGCGGTGCAAGCAGGAGATCTGGACGCCAACTTCTTCCAGCACATTCCATATCTGGAATCCAATGATGAATGGGCAAGCAAACTTCGTTCGGCTTTCGGCGTTCATGTTGAGCCTTTCGGGCTCTATTCAGAAAAATTCAAAGACATTAACGAAATGCCGGACGGCGCGTCAATCGCCATTCCAAACGATCCGTCCAACGGAGGCCGCGCTCTGCTGCTGCTTCAGTCAAACGGGCTTATCAGATTAAAAAACGGATCAGGCCTTACAGCGACTCCGCGCGACATTACCAGCAACCCGAAAAATTTACGTTTTCAGGAACTGGAAGCCGCTCAGCTCCCCCGCTCTTTGCAGGATGTGGACGCGGCTACAATCAACGGCAATTATGCGCTTGAAGCCGGTTTTAACCCGATACGGGATTCTTTAATAATTGAAGGCGCCGAATCGCCTTATGTGAATATCATTGTAGTGCAGAAAGGCAAAGAAAATGATCCTAAAATAACCGCATTAAAAAACGCCCTTCTGTCGCAGAAAGTAAAGGATTTCATCAACAGCCGTTATAACGGCGGAGTCGCGGCGGTATTTTAACGGAGGCCGGCATGTTATACAGGGAATACGGGCAGACAGGCGAAAAAATTTCTCTTCTTGGTTTTGGAGGGATGAGATTCAAAAATGTGGATGATCATGACGAGTGTATCCGCATGATGATTGCCGCCGCCGAAAAGGGAATTAATTACTTTGATACCGCGCCCGGTTATTTTGAAGGCAGGAGTGAAACTGTTTTCGGAAAAGCGTTCGCGCAGATGAGGAAAAGAAACCTTCCTTACTTTTGCGCTACCAAGACTTTTGAAAGCACAGAGAGCGGCATACGAAAAGAAATTGAAGCCCAGCTCAAACGCCTTGATATTCCCTGTATTGATTTTTACCATATCTGGTGCATTACAAGCGCCGATGTTTGGCAAAAACGAAAAAACGACGGTATTCTTGATACTTTTAAAAAACTGAAAGAAGAGGGACTCGTTAAGCACATCTGTGTTTCCAGTCATCTTATCAAAAATCAAATTAATGAACTTTTAATGGAAGGCGTTTTTGAAGGCGTATTGTTCGGCTATTCGGCGTACAATTTCCAGACAAGGCAGGAAGCGTTTGACGCAATCAGGGCGAAAAAAATCGGCGCGGTTGTGATGAACCCTCTCGGCGGCGGAATAATTCCGCAGCATCCTGATTTGTTCAAATTTTTATGCCGCGAAGGCGAAAGCGTCACCGCCGCCGCTCTTCGCATCCTTTGGGATCATCCGGAAATTACTTCAACCCTTGTCGGCTTCGACACGATTGAACATCTGAACGAAGCGTTAGCTGCTATGGACGGTTACAGACCGCGCGCGCAGGCGGAACTTGAGGAAATAAAATCCAAATCCGCGGTATCTCTTGAAGGTATCTGTACAGGCTGCTCCTATTGCGACAACTGCCCGCAGGGAGTGCCTATTCCGCGTTATATGGACGCGTACAACCACAAACTGCTGCAAAAAAATTCCCAGGACCCGATTGGAGACCGCCTGAAGTGGCATTGGAGTCTGTCAAGATCGGGAGCGGCGAAATGCACTGCCTGCGGCCAGTGCGAATCCGCTTGCACTCAGCATATTGATATTATTAAAAGACTGAAGGAAATCGCGGGGTAGACCGCTTTTACTCAAAAATACTCCTTAAACAGTATAATTATTGACAATGTAAATAAAATAGTGTATATTATTTACAGGGAGATTTTTATGGCTCAGACAAATATTAATATTCGCATGGATACTCAATTGAAAAAACAATTCGAAGATTTTTGTTCAAATGTAGGTTTAACGATGAGTACAGCTTTTAATATTTTCGCCAAAACATCCGTCAGGCAGCAGAAAATACCATTTGAGATTACCGCAATTACAGATACCTTTTACAGCGAATCCAACATGAGGTTTTTATTTGAGGGGATCAGGCAATTGGATGCCGGGAAGGGTATTGAACACGATATTATTGAGGCTGATGATTGAAAAAAATATGGTTTGATAAATCATGGGATGATTATCTTTATTGGCAAAAGGAAAATAAAAATATGCTAAAAAAGATCAATCAACTTATCAGAGATATTGAAAGAAATCCATTTGAGGGCATTGGCAAACCCGAACCTTTAAAAGGTAACCTAACCAACTGGTGGTCGCGAAGGATAGACGATACGCATCGTATCGTCTACCGCATTGAAAATAACTATCTGGAAATCTTACAGTGTAAAGAACATTATAATGGTTAAAGCAGTATCTTTTATCTCTAATATTGCGGAGATTCTCACTCACTTCACTATCTTCTCTGTT
>JAIRQN010000098.1 GCA_031256445.1 Treponema sp.
CTCACCTCTCCAGATAACTGAAAGTTCATTTCCTGACGGATTGTTTCCAAATTAGCCCTGTCTACCACAGTCAGTTTTCCGTCATTTACAATATGGCCTATCAGTTCTTCTATTACATACTCGGATAATCTTGGCCAGTCGGACACGAAGTTCAGCACTACAACCTTGGTATTGGCGGGGATTCTCTGGCTCAGGTAAGGGATTGAGTCTTCCAGCGCTTTATCTATGTTTACGGTGTTTTGCGCAAAGGCGGATACCGGGATTAAAAGTAAAAATAAACATAATAAAAATTTATTAATAATTTTCATAAATACCCCTGAATAGAATTATAACCGCATTAACATTACTTTACAATAGGATATAAAATCTATAAATTATTATCATGAAGAAAATATCACTGACAGGCATAAAACCAACCGGGGATCTGCACATAGGCAATTATTTCGGCGCGATAAAACCCGCTCTTGAACTCGCCAATGAATACGACGCCCGGTATTTTATCGCCGATTATCACGGACTGAACACAATGAAAGATCCAAAAGAATTGAGTTCAACAATAAGGCATGTAGCCGCGGGCTGGCTTGCGTCCGGGTTAGATCCCGAAAAGGTAATTTTTTACCGGCAAAGTTCAATTCCGGAAGTTTTTGAACTTACGATAATGCTTATGGCGTTTACTTCCAAAGGACTGATGAACCGCGCTCACGCTTATAAGGACGCGGCAGGCAAAAACAGGGAAAAGGGAGATGATACCGACTCGGGAATTAATATGGGTCTTTTTACCTACCCGGTACTTATGGCGGCCGATATTATCATTTTTGATTCCGATATCGTGCCTGTCGGCAAGGATCAGGAGCAGCATGTGGAAATGGCGCAGGACATAGCTCAGTCAGTAAACGCCAATTACGGGACGCAGGTTTTAAAAGTGCCGCAGGCGCAGATTCAGGAGAATGTCGCGGTAGTGCCGGGGCTGGACGGACGCAAAATGAGCAAGAGCTACGGAAATGTCATCCCTCTTTTCGCGCCTGAAAAAACGCTGCGAAAAACAATTATGCGCATAACGACAAATTCACAAACAGTAGATGAGCCAAAAGATCCGGATACAAGCCAGATATACCAGCTTTACAAACTGTTCGCGGACTGCGGCGAACAATCCGCTCTTGCCGCGCGTTATAGGGCGGGCGGCATGGGATGGGGAGAGGCAAAAGAAGAACTGTTCAGGGTAATAAACCGCGAGCTTTCCCCTGTGCGGGAACGTTATGACGCAATCATGGCGGACATTCCGTCTTTGGATAAAATTTTACAGCAGGGCGCCCAAAAAGCGCGGCCGATTGCCGCCGCCACAGTAAAGCGTTTTCGCAAAGCGGCAGGAATCGACTGATATGAAAATAATCGCTTGTATCGGCAGCGGCAACATGGGCTTCGCCCTGATGAAAAACGCTTCAGATAACGCCGCCGTTTTTTTTACGGACGCGGATTTTGAAAAAGCGCGGATGGCAGCCTCTTCGCTGGGTGCGAAAGCGCTGGGCTCCAACACGGAAGCCGCGTTAAAAGGCGAATTTATCATTCTCGCGGTAAAACCGCAGGCGCTGCCGCAGGTGTTAGCTGAAATTGCTCCTGTTATCAGAGAGAGGATGAAAGACGGTTTCGCGCCGGTTCTGGTTTCCATGGCGGCAGGCTGGTCAATCGGCAAAATACAATCGGCAGTCGGGGAAAAACCGCCGGTAGCCAGACTGATGCCCAACACCCCCTCCCTTATAGGCAAGGGAATGATTGTCATGTCTGTTTCACCGGAAGTATCAGCGCAGAATATCCAGGAGCTGAAGGATATTTTAAGCGGCGCGGGGATTATTGATATTATGGATGAACGGTACATGGATGCGGCAACAGGCGTTTCCGGTTCGGGACCGGCGTTTGTATATCTTTTCATTGAAGCCATGGCGGACGGAGGAGTGCACGCGGGACTGCCCAGAGACAAGGCTCTGCTTTACGCCGCGCAGACTGTAATTGGAGCGGCTGCTATGGTCCAGGAAACAGGGAAACATCCGGGCGAACTGAAAGATATGGTAACATCTCCGGGCGGCACAACAATCGCGGGTATAGCCGCTCTTGAAGAAGGCGCGTTTCGCAGCACAGTAATTAAAGCGGTAGAAGCCGCCGTAAAACGCAGCGAAGAATTGGGTAAATAAAACTAATAAACGGCATAGGGAATGATTTCACTGACCTGAACCCTGAAGCGGGCGGAAACAGCCCAGCGGCCGCTTTCAATATAATACCGCGGGAAAGAGGCAAGGCTGATAAATCCGGCGGCTTCTTTTGGACGGTTTCTTTCGCTGCCGCGCAGCATTGAACGCAAAGCGGCTCTTGCCGCGTCTTCAAGAGCGGTCTTTTTGGGAGCAAGCCAGCCGGGGTTTTCCATAAAAACCGCGGGAGCGTAGCCAATACCCTGAGCGTTCCTTATTGTCCCGCTTCGCCAGACCTGTATCCGGCGCTGCTGCGCGTCGCTCAAATTGTAATCAGTCCAAAGCCGCAGACGCATTTCCTTTACTTCAGTATCTGTTGCGGTTAATCCGGGATCGCCGAATGGAATTTCAGCTACAGGAACAAGTTCCATATGTTCATCAATCTGCCTGGCTTTCTCCCCGATTTCATAACGAAAGGACCAGCCGTAAATCATCGCAGAATAAAATAGAGCGGCTTCTTCCAGCGCGCGGCGGGAGGCCGCTGAGGCGCTAAGAGGGTACTCTTCGTCTACAAACCCGGCGTATATGGGTTCCAAATCCGCGTAAACCTCGCCGCGTAAAACATAGGAATAGCCGCCGTGTTCCTGACCTGGAGCTGATAAACAGAAAGCGAAAATGAAGATTAAAAACAGAAAACCCGCGCGGCTCATATTATATTTTCGGAATTAATACGGCTGATGAACAGCGGTTTATGCGGCCGATGGTATTTTATACTGTACAATATCATTTCCGCTGATAACCGCGCAATTGCGCCCGCTCTCTTTTGCGTTATAAAGCATTTTGTCCGCTAAATCGTAAAGAGCTTTCATATCGTTGGAAGCGCCGCACCGCACTACATAAACTCCCATACTGATGGTTACATACGGCGAGACTTTTGATTTTTCATGAGGAATATTCAATTCGGCAATTTTTCCGGTTATATGCTCCACAACAGCGTCAACATGCGAAATGTCCTGTTCAAACCACAGCAGCGCAAATTCTTCACCGCCGACTCTGGCGGAGTAGACGCCTAAATTGTTTAAATCGTTAAATACAGATCCAATGGAGCGCAGGCAATCATCGCCTTTGGGATGACCGTAATGATCGTTATAGAATTTAAAAAAATCTATATCAATAATCGCAAGACACAGCCAGTCATCGGAAGTCCTGTAATTTTTAAGATACCTTTGAAAGGTCTGCATAAAATCGCGGCGGTTTCTCAGCTGGGTTAATTCGTCAATGGTGCTTTGATCCATATAGTTATCACGTTCATCCTGAAGCATATTTGTGCTGATTTCCAGCCCAAAGCGCAATTTTGAAATCTGCCAGTTAAAATATAATCCGATAACTCCGGCAATCATTACGTTGCAAACATCATAAATCCAATTTTCAGTAGTTTTCATAATAACAGCGGATACTATAAAAAGGAGCATCGCGCCCAGGGTAAGAAAAAGAGTAAACTGGGGCGGGTTAATAAACATCAATAAAGCGCACACCAGAAAGGACAAAAAAATAGTCGCCAGTTTATCCGGACTGGACCATACGCAAAGATATGTGCCAAACAGCATTATATTAGTATAAAATATTGTAATTAGAACATAAATAAATCTGTTACTGGCGTGCTCCGTCTGCATTTTATAATTTGTATATACCACAAGCAGAGCGGCGACAAGAGCGGTAAAAAGATATACGCCGGCTGAAATAAAATCCCTGTTCAGCAAAACCGGAAAAACAGAAAAAATACCGGCAAAAACGGCAATAATCGAATTTGCCTGACGCAGACTAATTAAATTATTAAGGAAAAGCCCGTTCATACACTCGCGGTATTGTTCGGGTCCAAATGAATAATACCGCCATAAATGTAATAATTTCCTCATAGAATTTATCCCTTCAGTAAAGTATAACTTAAGCGAAACAAAAGAACAATAGAAAAAATAACGGGTAATATTCGGTTTCAAATGAAATATCAATGCATATTAAAGGATTTATAAACGCATTTTACTTCGTTCGGCGAATCCTGTCAGATTTTGAAATTCTATTATTTCGCCGTCATCAAGAATAGCTCTGCCGGAGAAGAAACCGCAGACCTGGCGGAGAGTGGTATTATGAAAAAAAAGCCGGCGGCGTTCAATACGTTCCTGATGCGGCGTAAAAGACATTTCCAGACGGTTATCGTTGCTGGTAAACCGCCACGGAGAAAGCCAGTCATTCAGGGGAATATGAAATGTAACCTGATCCAGCTTATGCAGTTTTCCGTCTACAAAAAAACCGTTCTCCGTCCCTTTTGAAAAATCCGCGCGGCTGTATCCAACGCAGAAACTGATCTGCCTGCCTTCGATCATGCCGCAGGCCGAAGCCCAATAACGTATATCGGCTTTCGGGCGGGCGCCTCTGTTCCAGTCAAGAATACCCCACCCGTTTCCCCTGGTAAAAATAATTTCAGTTCCGCCGAATTGAATAACGCCTTCGGCGCTGTACCATGGAGAACAATGCGAATAGCGGAACGCGGTTTTTTCATTGCGCCACGGCTGATTTGTATTTAGCGAATGATGAGACGGCGGCTCCATTAAAACAATCGTCCCGCGCAGACTGCGGTGGCGGCCGAAATAAGGTATATCAACCTGAATAATCCTGACGCCGCCGTCCATGCAGACAAAATCAAGATGCGCTTTCTTTTTCCGCCAGCGGACAGAACCTGATGTGCTGCTTGTAGGCAAATCAAAAGAACCCATTGGAATAAATGTCTTGAATGTATGGGACGATCTTTTTTTATCACGCAGGGAAATTACAGAAATGCACATGCATCCAAGCCAGCCGGCGTCCCTTATTTCCAAAACAATCAGATGAGTGGGGCTTTGAACTATATACCGGTCCGATTCTGTTATCTTGTATCTGGGAGCCGCGACAAGAAAAGGATCGTAAAAAAAACCGGGATGCCTTGACCAGCCGAAATTATGCGGCTGTCCTTTTTCATCAAGTATGGACAGAGGGCTGAAAATTTCATTCTGTGTTTTTGAATGCACATGACGGAAAACAGGGCGCTGTGTCTGGAATACATGAGATTGTTCCGCCTGATCATTATATGGAGATTCCATCAGAAAAACA
The DNA here is from genome assembly GCA_031256445.1 of Treponema sp. Classification (GTDB taxonomy): domain Bacteria; phylum Spirochaetota; class Spirochaetia; order Treponematales; family Breznakiellaceae; genus WQXQ01. Next base: position 5,325 of record JAIRQN010000098.1, read on the forward strand.
CCCGTTTACATGACACCGCAAGCATGGTATTAACATAACATGGATTATACAGGGAAAAAAGTACTTGTAATGGGATTGGGTCTTCATGGCGGAGGGCTTGCGTCAGCGTATTTTCTGCTTAAACGCGGCGCAAAAGTAACAGTTACCGATCTAAGGGATGAAAAAACACTTCTGCCTTCTATTGAACAGTTGGACGCGGCATGCAGGGAATTGGGCTGCGAAGAAGTACGTTATGTGTTGGGCAGGCACGAAACGGAAGATTTTAAAACCTGTGATTTTGTGATAAAGAACCCCGGCGTAAAACAGAGTTCTCCTTTTTTACAGGCGGCAAAACAAATTGAAACCGACATTTCCCTTTTTTTATCAGAATCTCCGGCAAGACTTTTTGCCGTTACAGGTTCCAAAGGAAAATCATGCACAGCATCCGCTCTGCACTGGATTTTAAACCATACGCGGAATACTGGAAAAACATTTTTGGGAGGAAACATAACAGTTTCTCCTTTGACCTTTATTGATGAACTGACAGAAGATAATGATGTTGTGCTGGAGCTTTCAAGCTGGCAGTTAGGCGATTTAAAAGGACGCGTTTTAGAGGACGCAGGTCCATTGTTAAAACCAAAAGCCGCAATCCTTACCGCGATAATGCCCGATCATCTGGATCATTATTCCTCTATGGAAGAATATGTGAATGACAAACGGATAATTTATCAGGGGCAGGACTCAAGCGGCGTCACCGTAGCCGGCGATGATGATTGGGGCAAAAGTTTCCGCTCTGAAACAAAAGCCCGCCCCCTTGTTTACAGCCGCTCTCCGTTACAGGCTGGCATCAGCGGCGGCTGGCTGGAAGGCGGCAGCGGATATGCCCGTCTTTGCAGTTGGGACTGTCAAACTGAAGAAACTGGCTGTCTTGTGCCGGATCGCCTTTTAACCCCCGGCGAACATCAGAAAATGAATCTGCTTTCGGCGGCCCTTGCGGCATACAGCCTGGGCGTAAAAGCGCAGGATATCCGCGATGCTCTGGCGGTTTTTCCCGGAATAGAACACCGTCTTGAGTTTTTTCATGAAGCGGACGGAACGCGATTTTACAATGATAGCGCCGCCACTATCCCGCAGGCGGCGGCAGCCTGTATCGAGGCTCTGTCTCCGCAGGGGCCATTGGTTCTTGTTACAGGCGGCACGGACAAGAATCTGGATTTTTCCCCTCTTGTAAACGCGGCGCATAAAATCGGCTCATCCTGCATGTCAGGCGCATTAATTCTCCTTGCCGGCACAGGAAGCGAAAAACTTGCCAAATTGTTAGGTGAAGCCGGAATTGCGTATAACGGACCGTTTGACAATCTGGAAAAGGCGGCTCTGTGCGCGTTTGAAAAGGCAAAAAACATCAGGAGCGCAAAAGGAAAATGCAGCGCCGCCCTGTCTCCCGGCTGCGCAAGTTTCGGGATGTTCCTTAATGAATTCGACCGCGGCCGCAGGTGGAAAGAAACTGTATTGCGCATAACGCAATAGGGAGCTGTTTTTTGGATTTGCAAATGCTGCGAAAAAGAGCGGCTGTCATAAAACAGGTCAGAACCTTTTTTGATAACAGGGAGTATCTGGAACTGGACACTCCCCTGCTCTGTGCGGATCTGATACCTGAGTCGTGTCTTGAAGTATTTGAAACGCGCCGTCTTTTCCCGCGCACAGGCAAAAAAGAAAGCCGCCCTTTGTGGCTCATCCCCTCCCCGGAAATCTGGATGAAGAAAATAATAGCGCGTCACAGGGTGAATGTTTATCAGATTTGCAAATGTTTCCGTAACGGGGAATCTTCCGGGCATTTGCACAGCAGCGAGTTTACCATGCTTGAGTACTATACAATGAACGCGGATTACATGGATTCCCTTGCGCTGACGGAAGAACTATTCGAATTTCTTTACCGCGAACCATACGAATATGAACATGCCAGGGATGCCAGGAGAAAAGAGGGATTAATTTTTAACAGAATTACAGTAGCGCAGGCGTTTGAAAAATACGCGGGCTTCGATCTGTTCGAGTCGGCTCAGCAGGGCGCGAATGCCATGGCTCTTAACGCGCGCCGTCTCGGACTTGATCCAATGCCCGGCCTTGAGACAGCGCAGCTTTACGATTTAATTTTTATTCACTCTGTGGAACCGCAGTTAAAAAACGGCAGACCTGCCGCGCTGATCGATTACCCCGCTTTTGTCCCCTGCCTTGCGAAATTATCCGCTGACGGCAGAACATATGAACGCTGGGAACTGTACTGGAACGGCATTGAACTTGCGAACTGTTTTTCCGAGGAAACTGATTCAAAAAGAGTAAAAGATTTTTTTATAAACGAATCGGCGGCAAAAGAGAAAACAGCGCTTGTCCGGCACAATGTTGACAACGATTACTGGAAGCTGTTTGAAAACGGAGGTTTCCCCCGGTGTTCAGGCGTAGCGCTCGGCCTTGACAGGCTGATAATGGCGCTTACGGGCAGATCGACCATTGACAGCGTACTGCCCTTTGAGGCTTCTTAATGTAACCTTTACCCCATGACCAGCGCCAATTGCAGGATCTGGTTGAGTTTAATAAAAATTAACTATACGTTAACTGCCGGTACGCCTGCTGTGCCAGCCCGAAGCTGGCGTTCTTTGTAAAGTCTTTGGCGTATTCATCCCAGAGCATATCCTCGTACATTTTACCCGCGTAGCTGTTGTCTATAAGCCCGGTTTTCTGCACGGAATTTCTCATGCTGTTTAAAAGGTTTTTTACCAAAAAAGTTTCAAGCTCAAGGCAGAGCTCGTAGAGCTTGCCGGTTGTATCAATATCATTCTTTTCTGCGCTGTCATCCTGGTTGTTTTGGATTCTGGCGGCTCTTTCAAGGATCGAAGAAAAATCTGTAGAACCGCCTGAAGCTGCCATTGACGGCGTAAACGCAGTTGACGCAGTCATCGCGGACAATTGATAACTATCGATAAATGATGACGCAATACCGGAAATATCCATTCATGTTACCTCTTTAATGTAGTCGCCGTTCCAAGCATATTATCGCTGGTCTGAATGGTGCGTGAATTGAATTCATAAGCGCGCTGGGCGACAATAAGGTTTACCATTTCCTGCACTATCGCGACATTGGACATTTCAAGGAATTTATGCTGAATGGTGCCCATGCCTTCATAACCGGGAACCCCTTCAATCGCGTCTCCGGAAGCCTGGGTTGCCTTGAACAGATTCTCGCCGACTGCGGTAAGCCCGACAGGGTTTGGGAAACGGTACAGCTCAATCCTTCCCACATCGACATCCACAAGATCGCCGTTCTGAGGAACCGACACGCTGACCCTGCCATCTTTGGTAATATTTATTTTATCAGGAAGAAAACCTTCCGGCATCATAATGTCCGGCCTGAGCCAGTAGCCGTTGCTGTTTACCATACGTCCGTCAGAATCTATTTTAAAATTTCCGTTACGCGTATAGGCAGTACTGCCGTCGTACATTTGAATCTTAAAGAAACCTTCGCCTGCTATCGCCATGTCGGTGGACACTTCGGTCTGCTGCAGGGAACCCTGGGAGAAAACGCGCTGGGTATCGGCGAGTTTTACGCCGTGACCCATTTGAACGCCCACAGGAACTACCGTGTCTTCGGTAGCGGGAGTACCGGCGGTTCTTATAGTGTGATAGATAAGGTCTTCAAAATCCGCCCGCTGTTTTTTATAGCCATGAGTATTAACATTTGCAAGATTATTGGAAATCGTGTCGATATTCGCCTGCTGGCCAATCATGCCGGACGCGCCTGTATATAAACTTCTAACCATTGTCTACCCCTTTATATTTTTGCAACCTGATTTATCAATGTGCCGAGCGTGGATTCTTCAATATGAATCGCCTTCTGATTCGCCTCGTAGGCGCGGTTTACCTCTATCATCTGAACCATTTCCGTTACGGGATTAACATTGGAAGACTCAGTGAACCCCTGCAATACCCTGGGTCTTTGCCCCGCGTTCATTATCAAAGCGGGTCCGGATGTTTCGCTTTCCCGGTAAAGGCTTGAACCCTGCTTTTCAAGATAGCGGTCAAGTTCAAATTCTACTATTTTTATGGTATCCAGAAGAACAATATCTTCCCATTCATTTGATTCTCTTCCGACAAGCACCATCGGATCATCAGGATAAGCCGCGTTTATCCATATATTGCCGTCTTTATCAACCTGGAAATTGTTTTCTTTTACCCTGATTGGGCCGTTTTCACCCATTACAGGAAAGCCTTCCTTTGTTTCCAGAAATCCTTCTTTACCAAGCTGAAAAGAGCCGTTTCTTGTATAACGTTCTCCCCTGGGAGTAGATACCGCGAAAAAACCTTTACCATCGAGGGCAAAATCAAAATCGCTGTTGCTTTCCTTTGGAAAACCCTGCTCAAAAACGGTATATAACTCGTTTAATTCCACGCCTGTTCCCAATTTTCCGATAATGGGAGCCGCGTCCGCTGAACCAAAGGGGTGTTTATAAACCCCGTCATCATCCTGCCGCCTTAACAGC
>JAIRQN010000010.1 GCA_031256445.1 Treponema sp.
TCACTTTACGTTAAGGGGCATACAAAAGTTTCGTTTGTACTTATGGCTTCCGTTTTTTCCTTGGCGGTTATCAAGTATCTGCAATTTCTTGTTTCTTGAGAGTTTTGCAAGAGACTCAAAACACTGTATATATTGATTTTTACAATAATCAACAGGCATAAAAAATTTTTAACGGCGATCTTAATCCAATGCGTATCGTTGAAGAGCTGGGTTTTATCTCAAGCGAGACAATTCACCCGGAGAAAACGCTTATCATTTTTGATGAAATACAGAGCTCTTAATTCGCTGAAATATTTCTGTGATGAAGCGCCGGAATACCATTTAATCGCGGCAGGCAGTTTTTTGGGTATAGCAATGCACGAAAACGAATCATTTCCGGTTGGAAAAACAGAAAGCCTTACCATCTACCCCATGACATTTGCCGAGTTTCTGGAAGCCCTGGGGGAGAAACAAAGCCTTGAGGCAATTGATAAACGCCGGGAGCGCCTGTTTGAAAAGCATAAAAGAGTTCTATCCGCTTCCAGGAAAAATATGAAACGCCTGATGACTGAAGAGCAGGGGCTTCTGTTCAGGAAGAGAAGCATAATTGAGATAGTATGGGATGTATTAAAAGAACGTTACGGGCTTGTATATCATTTGGCATGTAATATGACAGGACTTTTTAGGCATTATTGTTACAGTCTGCTCAGCCGCATGTTACAGCCTTTTTTATATTCTTGTCAGTTAAGTTATCCTCCCCTTTCTATACCTATTGACTTAAAATGTCTTAATACTCGAATTTCGGCCTATTAAATTCTTATTTATTTTTCCGGCAGACGGCTGCGCAGAAGCTCTGCCGGGGACATATGGCGTGGATTCGGAAAATGCCACGCCAAAGCGTGCGTAAATATAGGCCACGGCCATCGAGTCCCCGGAAGGGGTTTGCGCAGGCCGTCATTAAAAAAAAAATATTACTCAAGAATCAATAATTTTTACTTCCCTATAAAAAAGGCTTTAAATTTTTGGTATACTGTCAAACTATGAAAGAAACACTTATTATCCTTGGCGCGGGCGTAATGCAGGGCCCTGCGATAAAAATAGCGAAAGAACTCGGATTTAACACAGTCGCGCTTGACGGCAGCAAAGACGCGCCGTGTATTTCAATGGCGGACAGGTTTGAACAGATTGACCTGAAAGACAAAGAGGGAATCGAAACCTTCGCCCGCTCCCTGAAAAACTCCTGTTCCAATTTGGGAATAATGACAGCGGGAACGGACTTCTCCGCTTCTGTCGCGTGGACTGCCGAAAAATTGAATCTGCTCGGTATTCCATACGAAGCCGCTCTTAACGCGTCGGATAAATCACGAATGAGGGAGTGTTTTAAAAAGGCAGGCATTTCCTCGCCTGACTTTATGGTTATTTCTGAAGATTCCTTTAGTTTATCGTCCACGCCTTTTAACGAGGCGCTTGATCGGTTCCCCCTGGTACTCAAACCTGTAGACAACATGGGAAGCCGCGGATGCCGCAGGGTGGACACTCCCGGAGAATTTTACGAAGCCGCCCGTGCAGCGATTGGTTTTTCACGCAGCGGGCGCGCGATTGCGGAAAGCTATATGGACGGCCCGGAATTTTCTGTGGATGCCGTTTATTACAGAGGGGAAATCACTATTTGCGGTCTGGCTGACAGACACATATTTTTCCCGCCCTACTTTATCGAAATGGGTCATACAATGCCTGCAACAATAGAAGAGGAGAAACAACAGGCGCTTTTGGAAACATTCCGCGCCGGAGTCCGCGCTTTGGGACTTGCCGGGAAAGACAGTATCGGCGCGGCCAAAGGAGATATAAAACTTACCGCCTGTGGCCCAATGATTGGCGAAATCGCCGCACGGCTTTCAGGCGGCTATATGTCAGGGTGGACTTACCCGTATTCATCAGGCGCGTCTCCCATAAAAGCCGCGATTTTAATGGCGATGGGTAAAGAACCGCAAGGATTGAATCCGGCAAAAAATTGGACAAGCGCCGAGAGGGCGTTTATTTCCATTCCGGGAACCGTAAAACAAATAACAAGAATCGACGAACAGCGAACAGGCAATAATGAATATATTAATGACTTTTTCCTGCGCATTAAGGAAGGCGATAAGGTCTCCTTCCCCGAAAATAATGTAACCAAATGCGGTAATATTATCGCGTCCGCGCCGGACAGGCAAAGCGCGGTAATAGCAGCTGAAACTGCCGCCCGTTCAGTCCTTATCAGATTGGAGAGCGCAGATGAGGAAACCAGGAAATTCCTTTTAAATAAATCCGGGAGTTTGGCTCAGGGAACATTTATTTTCCCGCCTGACGCTTTCCAGTTGACAGAAGAACTAAAACAAGCCCTGGAACAGCTTCCGGATTATAATGAAGCAAATATTCGTGCGCGTTCCATAAGAACGAGTTCCTGGTTAATAACTCCGTTTAATTCCTTTGAATCCTCATGTCTAACCGATTACATGGGCAGAACCGTAAAAGAAGCGCTGGAAGCTGCCCGTCTTTTAACCGGCTTTCCGCTGAAAGAAGCTCAAAAAAATGCCGAAAATAACAATATACTGGGACGTTCCTTCTGGGCCGCTCTAATCCGCGGTTCATATCAGGGCGCAGTATATTACATCGATAATTTGGGAGTGTAATAATTGGTACAATTGAAAAATCATTTCATCAGGACAATATTTTTTCTCCTTTTCTTCACTTCCCGCTTCCCGCTTCTCACTTCACACTACACGCTGCACGCTTTAACCCTCGATGAAGCGATGAGCGCTCTTGAACAAATATCAAGAGATGATAAAGTTCAATTCCGCTGGGATCCTTTATTACAGGGCGGCGTTTTCAATATCGGCGATCATTTCGGCGCTTTTTCAACGGCGGCAAAAGAAGGGGAAACAGGCTATCTTATTTTCAACAACCGGGAACTAATGACTGTTCCGCTGCCGTACAATGACTCAGGATGCCTTATTTTCCCGGAAACATTTGTCGTCACAATGAAAAATACATTTGCAAGGCTGAATGAAAATGACGCGTCCCGTTTCCGGGTAACGACAATAATAATTGATCCGGGACACGGAGGAAGGGATCCGGGAGCCATTGGCAGGCCGGTTATAAACGGCAAAACCACCCAAATTGCCGAAAAGGACATTGTGTTAAAAGTGGGGACAGAATTAAGAAATCTTTTAAACCGTTCTTATCCGGATAAAAAAATTATTATGACAAGAAGCTCCGACGTTTACTACAGCCTCGAGCAGCGCTCAGATATGGCAAACGCGGTAACTGTTAAAGACAATGAAGCAGTCATTTTTATTTCAATTCACGCAAATTGGGGAGCCAATCAGAACGCGCGCGGATACGAAGTATGGCACATCAATTCCGGTTACAAACGGCCGCTTCTGGATAAATCGAAACATAATTACTCTGCCGATATAATGGCCATATTAAATGCCATGCTCGAAGAAGAATATACAACCGAAAGTATCATCCTGGCCGATTCCATTCTTTTGGGGCTTGGCCAGGAACTTGGCAGTTCTGTGCCTTCCAGAGGCAGAAAAGCCAACGACTGGTTTGTTGTCAGAAACAGCCGCATGCCCGCGGTACTGGTAGAGCTTGGGTTTGTGTCAAACCGGCAGGATGCGGTTTTAATGACAAGCGATGACGGCTTGCAAAAGCTTACAAGGGCATTGTATAATGGAATAACAAATTTTATCGGCGTATTTGAACGCTGAAAGATTTACATTACATTTGGAAAATTAAATGAACGCTCCTTTAGGCACAATAATAAAGCCCATTTCTGGTTTTTTTGCTTCAAAAATCACCCACCGTGTTTTTTTTATTTTTCTTTTAACCGCAGCCGCAATAGTGGAATTTTACCATTTAGGACTTGCGCGAAGGACTTTTGTATTTTATAATGTCAGTGACGGAGGAATTGTAGTAGAAGACCGTATGTTGAAACGGTCAAAATCGCGGGAAGTTGATATTATCCGGTATACTGAGGAACTGTTATTGGGGCCCGTTGCTCCGGATTTGCTGCCGCTTTTCCCGCGGGAAACAAGGCTTAAATCCCTGTTTTACAGAGACGGCATAGTTTATGCCAATTTTACGGAAGATGCCGTTTTGCCGCCTGTAGAAGGAGGAAGGACGTTTGAGAACTTCAATACCTTGTATGATGGTATTTTAAGGAACTTTTCGTATGTCAGGGACGTTCGTTTTTTTATAAACGGTGAAATAGCCTATTTTGAAGAGTTCCACCGGTAAAGGCCGGAATTATCCGGAAAAGTCATTCCGAGGAGAAATTCGGAATACTTTAAAATAGCGTGAATTTAATGTTTTGCCGTTGACAAAACATTTGAATTTTAATAAAATTAGAATGGATGGAATTTTTAAAGAATTGTTTATTAAAGGAGTTGTGCATGAAACGAATGCTCATTCTTGTCGTAATCGCGATGTTGTCGGGTCCGCTGTTTGCCGATGAAGCTACAATTGTTGACTTCTCTGTCTTGGCTGCGGATATTCGTGTAAAGGCCTCTGAAGATGATGAAAGCGATAAGCCCAATCAAAACCGCCAAACTCTTATGGATTTTTCACATGTAGCTGGCGGTAGTTTTACCAAAGAACAGAAGAATACAATGAAAACATCACTGGCTATTGATAACTGGGAAATAACATTGGCGTCTTCTGCCAGAACTGTTGGTAACGTGGGCAGGAGCTATACCAGGGAAGCCACATCAAAGGAAAGATGGGGTGAAAATGTAAAAGTAATGGGCGTACGCATTCATTTCCCGGTAGAACCGCATCATTCTTGGGCAATAGTTAGGCCGCCTTTTGATATCCCCGCCTTTGAGCCCCCCGCTGAAATCAGCGATGACGGTGAAATCACGCCGGCGGAAGATCAGGATGGCATCACCTCTCCAAGCCGTTTTGAGTCCCAGGGTACCGATGATGATGATAAACCAACACCTGCATACGGCGTTGTTAAAAACGTAGGTATAATCAAGGAAGTGGCCGTTAATGTATACGGTCTCAATTTCCCGCACAGCCTTTCCGTTATATTGATTGACAGCGAAGGTAAATCAAGGAATATATTTATCGACTACCTGAAATTTGACGGCTGGCGCGAACGTAAATGGGTTAACCCCGCTTACATGGAAGAAGTAAGAAACCGCGAAATCAGGCTTTATCCTCTTTATCCGACTTCTACCCCCTTTGTTAAGTTCGGCGGATTTTTAATCCAGCGCGATGCTTCACAACCTGGCGGAGATTTTATCGCTTATTTTAAAGATGTAAAGATCATCTACGATAGGGCGGTTCTTAATACTGATCGCGATATTGACGATGAAGGCCTGTGGAACATTATTTACCAGCGCGAGTCGGCAAGAAAGGTCTGGGAGATGGAACGCTTCGGTCAGAACCAGGTACTCCGCTATCTGGAACAGCAGAAGAAAGCTACAGAGCTTCCGTTTGGACATCCTGGCCGCAACGAGAACAATGATCAGTAAATAGATAAACAGTTCAGAGATGAGATTTCTGAGTACTGGCAGGTAATTTAACCCAGCATCTTTTCGATGCTGGGTTTTTTATAGCAAACCATTATGGAAAAAAAAGGTAAAAACAGCGCATTTTCTCAAATTGGGCATCCTGACAAGAATGAATTAAAGAAAAATTTTGAAAAATATTCAGAAACAAGGATTCATATTGTAAATGATCTTAAAATTCGCGTAGAACAGATACTTTCCGCTCTTCATTCAAGCGCCGCCGTTAATGCCAGGATAAAAAACTTTGACAGTTATTTTTCTAAAGTATTGCGCCTATTAATTAACGGGGTTAAAAAACCTGTTATTACAGATCTTATGGGTATCCGGGTTATTTGCCCCTTTATCGAAGACATTACGGCCGCCGAGGACCTGATAAAGAAAAACCTGAATGTTATTGAACGGGAAAAGAAAGGCCATTATACTTTTAAGGAATTCGGGTATGAATCTACCCACCTATTAATCAAAATACCCAAAGAAATAATAGCAAAACACGGAAATCCCGGCTCGGATATAATGGAAATTCAGATACGCACAATTCTGCAGGACGCATGGGCGGAAGTTGAACACGAGCTCGTATACAAGGCCGAATTCAGTCCATTTGATGAACCAATGAAACGCAAACTCGCGGCCATTAACGCGAGCCTTTCGCTTGCGGATATAATTTTCCAGGAAATAAGAAGTTATCAGAGAAAGTACAGCAAGGAAATGGGAAAAAGACGGGAAAGTTTTTATCAAAAGATTGAAGAATCGACAGATGAACTGCTTTTCTCTTCAGCACAAATGAAAATTCCCGATCCAATTGACAGGCCCCCCCCCGGGTACAGCGAAGAAATCAGTTCAATAGACGATCTTTTGGTAAATGCCCTGTCCGCCCATAACGAAAGCCGTTTCAATGAAGCAATCAGCCAGTATACAAAAATACTGGAGTTAAAGCCATACAACGCGATTTGCTCAATTATTTATAAACATCGCGGCATGGCTTATTTTGCCTGTTCCCAATACAGTGAAGCAATTGAGGATTTTACCAAAGCTCTGGATGCCGATAAAAAATCATATAAAGCCGCTTATTACCGTGGCGTTGTATATTCTGTATTAAGAAATTATTCGCAGGCGATAGACGATTATACCCTTTCCATTACAATAAACCCGTATCAGCCGTTTTGCCTGTTCCGGAGAGGACAGGCGTATTACCACCTGGGCGATTATCCGCAAAGCCTTGCCGATTGCGAAAATTCACTATCTCTGGAACCGGGAAATCAGGCTGCGTTAAAATTCAAAAGTCTGCTGCAGGAAAAACTTAAAATGTAAATTAAACTGACCGAGGAGAGAATCGAACTCCCGACCAGTTGCTTAGAAGGCAACTGCTCTATCCACTGAGCTACTCGGCCGTGCTTCTGATTAAAATTCTATTTAATTTATTTAAAAATTTCAAGATGCTTTAAAACCAATGAAAAAGCCTGTTCCAAAACCGAGAACCATGCGTTCTGATTAATTTTGGAACAGGCTTAATACCGCGTAATTCGCCGTTTTTACGTTTTAGCTATTATAAGCTAATCATTGTAAAGACCATCGTGAAGAGCGCGACGGGTTCGGAAATACCAATAACGCTGATGTACTGGGCAAAACCTTTGCCGGTTTCACACAAAGCATCGCAGGCCGCGGCTCCGGCTTTTCCCTGAATATAAGCTGTTACGCCAATTGCAAAACCGGCTATAATGCCAAATCCGCAATAAAGCAGACCTAATTCCGGATTAGCGAAGGCGGCTGGCTTTAATTGGCCCATTAAAATAAACGCGTAAAATACCTGCGTTAACGGAAATCCTGCAAATACCAGCAATGTCATGGGAGCAGATTTATTTGTAATAAAACACTTCTTCCATGCTCCAATTGCCGCCTGGGCGCAGCTTCCAATTCCAAGACCTGCCCCGATAGCTGTTATACCAAGCACTAAACTGGCTCCCAATAATCCCAAATTCATACTTCACTCCTAAAATTAATTTATTTCTCTTTTCGCAAAAGGCTTGTAAGCTCTTCCTGACCAGTTAAGCCCGACATGCCCCGAAAATTCAAGTGTGTTAAGACGTACCCCGTGAATCAGCACAGACAATACGTTAAGTACCATATTCATACCGTGTCCGAAAACAAACAGTATAATACCAGCGAATACCAGGAAACTGCCAAGCATTGGGCCCGCCAAGCCATTGGCAGTTCCGGCGATTGCCGCTCCCGCGAGCCCTACCGCCCAAAGCCTGATATATGACATAATATCGGAGAATACATTTATAATTCCCAAAACTACAGTAATAATGTTCTGGCAGCTTGCCAAAATAGACTGTTTAAGGCTTGTCCTGTAATGACCAAACAGGAAGTTCAGGGTAAATCCGCCGGCCAGAAGATACAGCGATACAGGCAGCAGCGGAATAGGCCGGGTTTCGCTGCTTACAATCAGAAGCAGCACTACATTGTACATTCCGGCAAGCATCGCGATTAATCCCAGGTCGCCAAGGCATCTTGGCGATTTAATTCTGCGGAAAAAATTGCTTATATGGGCAACAGACAGGTGAAGCAGTCCAAGAGAAAAACAGAAAATCTGTAAATTCTGGGTCACTATGACAGGGTCCGTTTTTGCTTCGGAAATGGCAGCTAACGAAATATTTTTCAAAAACACGGGAACATATTCCACATCCAGGCCAAACCATGTGCAGGTTAAAGCGCCCCATGCCGTATTGGACAATCCAAGCAGCAGCAGCAGAAAAAACGCCTGAGGTACCGCTTTTTTCTCAACTTTTGTCTTAATGATAAATGCAACCGCGATAAGGAAAAGAACCGTACCGTATGCGGCATCTCCGAAAATCATGCCAAAGAAAATACTGAAGAAGACAAGGAAGAACGGCGAAATATCCACTTCGTGGTATCCCGGCAAAAGACCGAGAAATTCCGTGACTGGATTCAACAGGCTTACAAATTTGTTATTCTTCAGCTGCGTTGGAACCAATTCATCGGTTTCATCCGGATCTTTTATTGACAATGCCCAGTTATTTTCACCGGCGTATTTTTTAACGCTGTCAAGATCGCTCAATGGGACATAACCAGTCACCCAGGAAAGGCTTCTGTGCGCGGGATTGAGTTCACAAGGTACATCTTCCATCTTTTCCAGGCTGGCGACTGCGGCTTCAAAATCAAGGTCCTGCTCAACTATTTTCATTTCCTTATCAAGAGCAGTGCGCCTGTCGACAAAATTTCTCAGTCTTGTTGTGAGGTTGTCAAGTTCAACTTTATTATTTTTAGCTTCTTCCAAAAGACCGCTCATGGATTTTTCCGGCAGCAGGAAAGGAGTAACACCCGGTATTTCCCTGTAAAAAACAACAAGGCGTATACTGGTTTTATCGCTTTTTACTTTAATATAACAGGCATCTTCCGGCAGAGCATGGAAAATTTCCGGGGTAATTTCATAAAGAAAAACAGGAAGGCCCGATAAGGCAAAACTTTTAATATCTTCCGGATTAAAATTTCCCCACGGAGTTATACGGGAAATTTCCAGATTCAGGGAAATATTCCTCTCCTGCAACGACTTGCGCTCTTTGCCAATATCAAGCATGACATCGGGCAGATACGGCCTGGCCTTAGCTCTTACCGCGTCCAGTGAATAAGGCGCTTCTTCCTCTGTGCCGAAAATGTCAGTCGCGCGCCGTCCGCGGTGGAGGCCAATCGGTTTTTGCCGGCGCTCTCTTCCGTTTCTGTCTTCCTCTGGAGTTTTCTTTTTCTTTTTGGGCTGTTTAAAATCGCTTAAAAGGCCAATGGCTTCTTCCACTTTTGTCTTTCGTATCTGCGCGTTGGAAGTGTTATCAACAGGCATAGTTCTTCTTTCAAGATGAATTACCCCGACATCACGCAGTTTCTTGAGCGCTTCGTCCCTGTAAAAATCCTGCAAAACCAGGCAGATTTTTTTCATTGGTACAATCATATTTACCTCGCTGCCTTTTCAGTTCCGCTTTTGGCGATTTTTCCCCGGACAACAGAAGCTGTCTGTTGATCTCCCAGGTAAACCTGAATTTTTTTTATATTTCCGCGGGTCTCGGGTATTTTTACTTTTTCAAACAGGTTAACGCGCTGGGTTGTTGTGCGCAATTCTTTATCCAGCCTTACGCGCTGTTCTTCTACAATGACGGCTTCCAGTTCAAGAAGGAGCGCCTGTTTCATGGATTCAACTGCGGCGTCAAGCCATAAGGGAGTGTTTATAATATCGTAAGACGCTATTTCAAAATCGGCGCCTTCGAAAACGGGAATCGCAACGCCCGCGATATTTCCTATACCTGTGCGCAGACTGGTAATTTTTACAAATTCCGGCTTAAAAAAGCCTGTTTCGCCAAAGACGGCTATCCACGATTTAAAGGATTCATCAAGCTGATGCCTCGCAACCTGAAGTTCCCGCAGCCGCAGATCGGTAATTCTAATTTCACCCTGAAGCTGCTGTTTCTTCAGCATTAATGTAGGCAGATAGCGCTTGTACATTTTAAGCGAATCTTTCTGTTTTTTAAGCTCATTCTTTGTGAGCCTTATCTTTGCCATTCTTGCTTTACACCCTACTCACTTTTTGGCCAGAATTTGCTGATTAATTCGGTGCGTAATCCGGTTTCCTCAGGTTTAAAACACGAGCTTAAAATTTCCCAGCCCAGATCCAGCGCTTTTTCCAGCGGTATATTAACCGACAGATCCATCATTCTTTTTTCAAATTGGCCGCCGTATTCCAAAAGTTTTTCATCCCATTGCGTCATTACAAAGCCCATCGCCTTTTTTTTCTTTTTTTTGCGGAAAGCGGAATAAAGCTTGATCATACCGTCCATAAGAGCGCGGTGATCTTCGCGGGTTTTTCCGTTAACCTGTTGTTTCAGGCGCGAAAGCGAACCAAACGGCTCAATACGGCCGTTTTTAAGGTAGTACTGACCTTCTGTAATGTAACCGGTATTATCCGGCACAGGATGGGTAACGTCGTCGCCGGGCATTGTAGTTACGCCAAGGACTGTGATTGAACCGGCTGTTTCAAAGTCAACCGCTTTTTCATAACGGCTTGCAAGCTGGCTGTAAAGATCGCCGGGATAGCCGCGGTTGGAAGGAACCTGCTCCTGAATAATGGAGATTTCCTTCATCGCGTCTGCGAAGTTGGTCATATCGGTAAGGAGCACAAGCACGTCCTTGCCCTGAAGCGCGAACTGCTCGGCGACTGCAAGAGACATATCAGGTATCATGAGACATTCTACAGTCGGGTCGCTCGCGGTATGAACGAACATTACTGTTCTTGCCAGAGCTCCGGCGTTTTCCAGAGTATCCCTGAAATTTAAATAGTCGTCGTATTTAAGACCCATGCCACCAAGAACGATTACGTCTACTTCGGCCTGCATCGCTATACGCGCGAGAAGCTCATTGTACGGTTCTCCCGAAACGGAGAAAATCGGCAGCTTCTGTGAAACGACCAAAGTGTTAAACAGGTCGATCATGGGAATGCCTGTGCGGATCATTTTGCGCGGGATAATGCGCTGCGAAGGATTAACCGAAGGCCCGCCGATTGGTATCAGGTTATCATGCAGCGAAGGACCTTTGTCGCGCGGTTTACCGGAACCGGTAAAAACCCTTCCCATCAGGTTTTCGGAGAAAGAGACCTGCATTGAATGGCCCAAAAAGCGGACAGTGTCTCCTGTGGAAATACCGCGCCCTCCTGCGAATACCTGCAGCGAAACAATGCCGCCATGCAGCCTGTTCACTTCGGCCAGTGATGTGCCGAATACGGTATCAACTTCCGCCAGATCACCGTAACGGACTCCGTCAGCTTTAACGGTTATAACGCTTCCGGTTATTGATTCAATCTTGCTATATACTTTATTCATAACAACCTACCTAGTAAAGAATTTTTTCCGCAGCCTTATCCAGACCCTGCGATTTGCTTTTTACAGATTCTTCAACTTCCGCTTCCAGCGCTTCAAAACGATCGCTCTTCCATTCGGAACCGTTATAATCCAGGAATTTCTGCCTGAGTTTATGGAACCATGCCCTCGCTTCATTCTTGTCGGTAAAACTGAATTGAGACGCAAGAATAACAAGCAGTTTGGAGAACACATATTTTTGCCTTTCCGGTTTAACGGCGGCGTCAACAGCGTCAAACGAGTTCTGCTGGAAGTACACGGAGTCGATTAAGTCCCCCTTCAGAAAAATGATATAGTCTTCCAGGCTTGTGCCTTCTTCGCCGACTACCTTCATCATCTGTTCAACTTCCGAACCGCGGCGCATAAAGTTATGGGCATAGCCGACTTTTTCGCCATCGATAATGCCCTTATATTTGGACCAAGAATCAAGCGGATGAATTGCCGGGAATTTACGGGCGTCTGAACGTTCGCGGGACAGGCCGTGGAAAGCACCGACTACCTTCAATGTCGCCTGCGTAACAGGCTCCTCAAAGTTGCCACCCGCCGGGCTTACAGTTCCGCCGATTGTAACGGAGCCAAGAACTCCGCTGCGCAGGCGCACAATACCGGCTCTTTCATAAAAGTTGGCGATTGTGGATTCCATATACGCGGGGAAGGCTTCTTCGCCGGGGATTTCCTCCAGGCGGCCGGACATTTCGCGCATTGCCTGCGCCCAGCGGCTTGTTGAGTCCGCAAGAAGCAGTACATGAAGACCCATCTGTCTGTAGTACTCGGCGAGTGTTGCCGCGGTGTAAACCGACGCTTCGCGTGCGGCTACAGGCATGGAGGAAGTGTTACAAATTATTATCGTCCGTTCCATAAGGGAGCGACCTGTTCTTTCGTCTTTTAATTCGGGGAATTCTATGAGGGTTTCAACAACTTCACCGGCGCGTTCACCGCAGGCTGCGACAATTACAATGTCAACATCCGCGAAACGGCTTGTAATCTGCTGCAGAACAGTCTTGCCAGCGCCGAACGGGCCGGGGATACAGTAGGTTCCGCCTCGCGCGACAGGGAAGAATGTGTCAATAAGACGGACGCGGGTAACCATCGGGTCTGCCGGTTTCAGCCTTTCCTCGTAACAGTCAACAGCGCGCTTTACAGGCCAGCGGAAACTGAGTTTTATAGGAAGGGTATTCCCTTTTTCATCAGTCAGCTCGGCTATTGTATCGCGGAGGGTATAAGTACCGGCATTGTTTATCGAAGAGACAGTATAGCTGCCGTACATGTTAAATGGAACCATAATATGGTGGGTGAACGATCCTTCGGGGACCGTGCCAAGAGTGTCGGCGCGCTCTACCCTGTCGCCCGCCTTTACAACCGGCGTAAATTCCCATTTAATATTATCTGGCAGCGGATCAAGGTAAACGCCTCTCTCAAGAAAGTAGCCCGCGGCTTTCGCAAGCTGAGGCAGCGGATTTTGAAGCCCATCGTATACCTGACCCAATAATCCAGGGCCCAGTTCCACAGATAACATATCGCCTGTGAATTCTACTTCATCTCCAACGGTAATACCTTTGGTAATTTCGAAGACCTGCAGCTGGCTGATATCGCCGCGAATCCTGATAACTTCGCTTTTAAGTCTGGCATCTGCAACTTTTACATAACCGACTTCGTTCATGGAAACAATTCCGTCAAAACGGACGCTTACCATATTCCCGTTAACGGCTGTTACCGTTCCTTTTGTTCCGATCATTTCGATACTCCCGCATATTCCGTGCTATATTGCGAATTTTCTATAATTTTTGCGTATATTGATTTATATTCAGTAAATCCTGTTTCAGCGTTAAATAACTGCCTTCTTTCCAGCAGCATTAATTTTAAATAATAGGCAAACACGCTGTTCCTGTGAAAATAGTCATTCCCTGCCAGTATCTCAATCGCGGTCCAGCGGTCTTTATCCAGTGAAATTTCTTTTTTCAGCGGAGACCCGTCACCGACAACTGCTTTTATAGCGGTATAAGCCGCGTCCGCAGGAACAACAGGCGGCTCTTCAGAAGCTTTCGGCCTTTTTAATTTATTGGCCCGCTCTCTTGCCATGTTCAATCTTAGAGTTCTTTCCCATTCACGCCACTTGTCAACAAAAGCGCAGCCTGTGGCATTCATTCCGGTTTTTTCAAGTTCTTCGTCATTATCCGTGTAATAAATACTATGCGGAATACTTGATAGAATGGCGGCGTCTTCTTTGCTTAGAAATGAAAGCGCAAGTTCCCTGAAACTTTCGGAAGACATTGGCGGTTTTTGTTCGTAAATAATATAGGGAAGCTGCGCCATGAGGTAATAGTATGATCCCACCTGTTACATTCCTTTTACTGAATTTTTCAGGGTTTCCGCCAGTTTGGAATTTAAATATGTGGAAAGCAGTTGCGAGACAGCCTCCGCGGAAAAATCGTAATAAACTGAGCCTTCTTTATTGGAAATATGAAAACCGGTAGAAAATCTGCGGGTGGATTTAAGTTCAATGCCGCCTTTTAATTCGCCTGCCAGTTTATCGTTAAAGAAAGCCTGAAGTTTTGGAAGTTCGCTTTCCGCAAGTATAATGGAAAGATCATCTGAGCCTTTCGCCGCCCAGGATTTGATTAAATCGGGTAAAATGGCTTTTAAAATATCGTCGTTATAACTGGCATTTACCTTTTCCGAGACGATTTTATTCAATAAAGCCTGAATTTCGTCTTTAAAAGCCAGAACAAGGTTACGGGAAGCCTGTTCCAGAGCGGCAACCGCCGCTTTTTCGGAGCGTTCGGCATCCTGTTTACCACGCAAAGTGATATCATCAGCCTCTTTTTTGGCTGTTTCGACAATCCGGCGGGCTTCTGCCTGAGCTTCCGATTTCATGCGGTGAGCTTCCTGCGAAGCGGTTTCGATTCCGTCTTTTTTTATTTTGTCAATGAGTTCCTGAACCTGAATTTCCATGAAGTCCCCTTTTTACTTTAAATATCCAAAATTTACACTATTATCCTGATTATATAATAGGTGTTAAAATTTAGCAACAAAAAAAATTTCATTATTTTTGATAATTTTTTTTTGACATCCATGTTTACATTGTGCATAAATGCATTAATTGGATAAAATAATTTATCCTTTTAAAATTTCCTACCATCCTCTGAACTATTGGTTCTTTCGAAGCGAGATCCAGTTCCTTCCAGTTTACCATCAATTCCGGGTGTTTTTTCTGCTTGTCATCTATAAGGTTCTTTAAATGTTTCCCGACTACTATAAGGCTCTGGGCGGCGTCTGTGATTATATCTTTGGCATCATCATTAACCTTGGAAATAATGGAATTGATGGTTCGCGCCTGTGTCGAATCGCGGTCAATCCTTAAAAGCGACGCTCTTAGCCTGCCGCCGTCTGCGCCGTCTTCGGACATGACAGTATCCAAATCTAAAATCGGCTTTTGCGATTCCTGCAGAGCGTGCATAGCTTCGCTCATTTCCCTTGCCATAGTATTGTTGGTCCATTGACCGCGGATAAGCAGAATATCGCATAATTCCTTGATTTCTTTTTCTACATAATCATCCAAAAACGCTTTCAGGTAATTGAGGCCTTCGGCATACAGGAAGTAATCCACATTTTTTCTGCGGTATGGTTCGCTGAGGTGAACGGTATAATTTTCCAGCCGGACAAGATCGGCAGATTCAAATATTTCTTTTGTCAGAGCGTTTATCTGGCTGTTTTTCTTGGCGGTGTTGATTTTTAAAATATACGCGTTAGCTTCGGCTATTTTTGCCGACAGCCAGCTTTCGCCGATTGCTTCGTGCAAATTGAGATGCTTCCACTGCCAAACCGGGTTTCTAACGGTGTACTGGACCATTAATTCCAGTATTTTGGATGTATGTATTTCCCGGAGCATACTGATCATCTGGCAAAATTGATCGGGCATCGCAATTTCTCTTCCATCGATTTTTTTAACTACATTTAAAAAGTCGACCCAGTCATCTTCCGGTTTAAGCGCCTGAGACACAGTAAGGAAATCCCCTATCTGGTCAACAATTAAGATCACTTTTATGGCAGGGAATTTCGGCTCTATTGCAAAACTGCCGTCAACAAAATGCGAGTCAAATTTCTTAAAAAACCCCGAAAAATTGTAAGATACTAACTGTTCAATAGCTGAAACCATTTCATATTGGTTATCTACTATTGTCGTCTGACCGATATCAAATTGATTTTTCAGTTTTTCCACATCTTTCTGGATTGCGCCGATTAAGTCTTCGCCGGATGTTGTTTTTGCCTGGGTATCAAGAGCGGCTGTTGAAAGACGGTTTACAGTTTCCAGAATCTTTTCATCAATACACGCTTCCACAACCATATGCCTGAGCATAGCCATTTTTTTCTGATCCTGCATGAACACCTTAAGCGGGTATATCGTTTTATAAACGAAAAAAAGGAAAGATGAAAATGAGGGGTCTACTTCCTCTGATCTGAGTTTAAAAAACCTGGAATATTTACTCTGCCCCAGCTCTTTTGCAGTCTGCTTAAGCATATTCTGTTTTTCATCAGTCATGCTGCCGTCGCCGGAAAAAAAGGAAAATACTTTGTCCATGAGGTCTTCTGCCATTTTTTACTCCTACTTTATGTTAATATATTAGCAAAAATTTCGCAATAGTTTATTTTTCCGTAAAATATCGGATATATGCCTGAAAAACATGGCTTATAAGTAAAATTTTACTTGCCGCTAAAAATGTATTTTTTTATTTTCTAAGTATAGTCTGTCTATAATGCGGACAGACACAAGGTAAAGGAGTAAAAAAATGCAGAAAAAAAGACTCAATAGCAGACTGGTTTTTTCCGTTTCAATTGTTTTAATTTCAATTACGGTACTTTTCGCGGGAATTTTCACCGTCATTTCTGTTGATAATTTGATCGCGCAGTTAAATAAACTGCCGCTCAAAGCGGTTATTATAGGTATCCTGGGACTTACCCTGTTTTTAATTCTTGTGAATGCCCCCAGGAACAGTATGGCGGCAAAACGCATATCCAAATTGGATAAAACACCGTCAAAGCCTTCTGTGGTTTCCCATGCGGCGGACTGTTTCAGGGGAAAGCGCATTTTGCTGGCTGAAGACGTGGAAATAAACCGCGAAATAGTGCTTGAATTGCTTCAGCCCGCGTCTGTTGAAATAGACTGCGCTGAAAACGGGAAGGAAGCTGTAAAAATGTTCTGCGAAAACAGCAGTCAGTATGATATGATTTTTATGGATATTCAAATGCCGGAAATGGACGGCTATGAAGCCGCGCGCAGGATTCGCGATTATGAATATAAACTGAACATTGACTGCAACGCGCGCAGGAAAATTCATAACAATATTCCCATAATCGCCTTGTCCGCCGATGTCTTTAAAGATGATATTAAAAAAAGCATCGAATCGGGAATGAACGCGAATATCGGAAAGCCGCTGGATTATAACGAATTACTGGGATTAATGCATAAATTTCTGTATTAGGCATACATTGAAATAATTCTGTCTTTCAACGCATCCAGTCCTGTTTTGTTCCTGACAGAAACGGCGATGCTCCCGGGAAACCGGTTTTGAATTTCATCCAACGTAACTGAACTGACCGCGCCTTCTCCGGCGGAAGCCGGCGGTTCAGCCGCTGAAGGCAATCGATCAATTTTATTCAGCAGTGTGATCGTTGGAATATCCATCGCTCCAAGTTCCTTTAAAACTGTCATTGTTGTTTCGTAATTGCTTTCAATATCGGGATCTGAAGCGTCAAGTATATGGATAATAATATCAGCGAGAGCGGCTTCTTCGAGCGTTGAGCGGAAAGCCTTTACCAGGGAGTGCGGAAGAGAGCGGATAAAACCTACAGTATCCGTAAACAATACAGGTTTATCCGGCGCAATCAGGAGGCGGCGGGTAACGGCGTCAAGGGTGACAAAGAGTTTATCTTCCGCCTGCACATCCGCTCCTGTCAGCGCGTTGAGCAGGCTGGATTTACCGGCGTTTGTATAGCCCACAATCGCGCATACGCGCATTTTATTCCGCTCTCTTTGGCGGCGCTGCATCTGCCGCTGTTTGCCCACATTCTCAATTTCCTTTTCAAGCTGATGAATGCGTTTTTCCAGCTTCCGCCGGTCGGTTTCCAGCTTTGTCTCCCCTGCCCCTTTTGTCCCGTAACGCCCTCCGCGCTGTCGTGAAAGATCGATGTACTTGTGGCTGAGCCGCGGCAGCAAATAAGTCAGTTCTGCCAGCCTGACCTGAAGCTCCGCTTCTTTTGTGCTGGCCCTGTCGGCGAAAATCTTTATTATCAGTTCCTGTCTGTCTATAACGGGAAGGCCGGAAATTTCTTCCCAGTTCCTCTGCTGCGAAGGGCTCAGGCTCATGTCGAAAATCATCAGATCCGCTTTAATTTCCGCGGCTTTCTGCGCAAGACTTTCCGCTTTTCCGCTTCCCATGCCGAATTTTGGATTTTTTTCGCGGATACGGATCTTTTCATGAGCCGCGGCTTCCAGATTAAGGCTTTCCGCAAGCCTTTCGATTTCATTACCGCTTTGAACATTTTCCATTATGCTGATCAAAAAAGCTCTTTTGGGCTTTTCCAGCGTATCGTATAACTTCTGCATGAGCTAAAATTTTACGCCAAAATAAAGAAAACTGTCTTTAATTAAATCCACGCTTCCCCCGGCGGCAAAAAGATGAGTGGAAAAACCTGTTAAAATTATAACAAACAGCAATAAAACGCGATTTTTATTCATTTATCCAATTATGCAGCGATAATTTGTAAAATGCAAGAATAATACCTGTACAAATATTCCCTGCCCAATGAATAAATATGGAGATTTTTTAAAAAATATATTATAATTCAACTAATAATAGTTCGTAATTAAGGAGATTAAAAAAATGAGGGAATTAAAGATAGCAGAAACATTAAAAGAATTTGGCGAACGAATCTTATCAAAAAAAACAGCTTTGGCAGGCGTCGCATTATTCGCCGCCGCGGTGGCAGCAGGTTATACGCAAGACACAAGCTGTTGCGAGAACCATATAAGAGAATGCCTGAATGACGAACACACTCACTTGACAAGCGATACCGACATATCACTGGAGCGAAAGTACGGCAATGTCATGCTGACCCAGCGCGAGAACAGGAGTCTGCGAAAGATTAATCAGACCGCAAACTGCATGAAGAACCATCTTGACGATAAACACAAAAACGATGCTGTCGCAATCTACACTTCTGTCATGCTGGAAAACGGAGTTCCGCTGCGCGGATCATACCGTATTCATATATCGCCAAAATTTAATACCATAACATGGGAACAGGAAAAAGGCGGTAAAGGGCATGTTTTGGGAGATTTATTCATAGGCGAATCCAATACACCCGGCGTACAGGGCGGTAACGTGCAGGGCAGCGGAAGTATGATGTTCATGGACCGCGTTATCACTAACATGGACAAGGAACAGGTTTACAGACGAATGCATAATCCGCTGCGCGGCGAAATAAATACGAACTTTAAGTGGAGCGGCCTTAAGGACAATAGAACCGCTCACGAGGCTATGATTATAAACGGCAAATACGAATTTAAGGACTGAAGAGTTTTGATTCACTGTCCAGTCTTTGTATTGTTTCCAGATCCAACCCTGTGATTTTTTGTATAAATTCTATTGATAAACCTTCCGCAAGCGCGTTTCTGGCAATTTCGATGCGACTCTCAGTAAGACCCTCATCTCTACCCTCAGCAATACCTTCAGATCTGCCTTCGGCACGGCCGTCAATCTTCCACTGTTCAAGCAGCATTCTCTCGTCTACTTTCCGGAGATTCCTCTGCATGTGCAGATAGCGTATTGATTTCCATAAAGACATCTTTTTCGCGCAGTATATCGGTTTTTCCAGTTCAGGGTACTTTTTCCCAAGCATTTCATACTCCTCCTTCTTTTGACACTTTAAAAA
>JAIRQN010000055.1 GCA_031256445.1 Treponema sp.
CATTTTTAAGTTGCCTGTTTCTGAAAAACCGGATTAAAATGAATATTAAGATTAAATCCCAAAAGGGAAATCAGGAGGAATTATGAAAAAACTTTGTTTGCTGCTTTTCATAGCGCTGCTTCCGCTGTGCGTTTTCGCTGGAGGCAAAAAAGACGCGGCTGCGACAGCCGGCGGACCTGTAACCATCATCTACTACACATGGGATGATGTGTCCATAAAACCGATGATCGACGCGTTTAACGCCGCCCAGAGTGAGATTATCGTACAGGCGGAATATCTGCCTTCGCCGGATTATGAAACCAAGATTACCACCCTGCTGACAGGGCGCACCCCAATGGACGCCTACATGCAGAAGCGCCAGGTGGATATGTTCCCGCATTTTCAGAACGGTTTTATTGAGCCGCTGGACGACCTTATTGCCAAAACCGGAGTCAACAAGACTGCCGTTGATGCGTACAAAAATTCCCTGTCGGTAAACGGCAAGGTTATCGGCTTCCCGTGGAGAGGGGCCGCGTATTATACATACTACAACAAGAAGATTTTCGCTGATAAAGGCGTTCCAACTCCGGACACTTATGTAAAAAGCGGAACATGGACATGGGAAAAATTCGCGGAAGTGGCGCGCCAGGTTTCATCCGGCGACGGTAAAGTATACGGCGCTTCAGTTTATCACTGGGGATCGAGTCAGTTAATTATGCAGACACAGGCGCAGAAGAGCATAATCTCCGCAGACGGAAAGCTTGACTTTGACAATTCAATCCAGCGCTGGCTTTCCATGCGCAAGGCAATGGAAGAAAACAAGTCCATGTGGCCCCTTGTTGACATGAAGGTAACAAGCACTCACTACTCCAAACAGTTCTACGACGGACAGGCGGCAATGCTGCTTATCGGCGAATGGTTCCCCGGGCAAATCAAGTCAGGACGCGATCAGGGCGTACTTGTAGGATGGGGCTGGAATGACTGGGGTATAACCCGGCTTCCCTGTGATGTTACTCCTTATGTGACAATGGGCGCGCCGACATTCAGCCATGTAACATCCTATTCCAAAAACAAGGAAGCGGCTTTGAAATTTATCGCGTGGATGGGCGGTCCTGAAGGCGCGAAAGTCGCGGCGCGATCCGGCGTTCTTCCCGCAATGGTTGACGCGGGCGTAAGGCAGGTGCTTTCCGAATCGGTTCCCGATCCGCAGTCGCTGGATTATTTCACAGAGAACAAGATCACTTTCCCAATGTCGTATAACAAATACGGCTCCAGGATAGAAAACCTGATCAATACGCTTCAGGAAGAATACCTTCTTGGCAAAATTCCCGATGCTCAGTTTGACGCAAGACTGCGCGCCGGACTGGAAGAAATAATCAAAACAACAGATTAGCGCAGATTGGTTGATGGATTAGCGCGGATTAATTTAAGTTACGTGCTAATCCATCAGCGCTATGGGGAAACAGATATGAAAAGGAGCGGTTTACAGCGCAGTCCCTGGCCTGTGGTAGCGGTTTTTATGCTGCCCAGTTTCCTTGGGTTTCTGCTTTTCATGGCTATTCCCATGTTTGCCGCATTCGGTATTTCCCTTACCAATTTTTCGGGAGGGCCGAATTTCCGTTTTATCGGGCTTACCAATTATATAAACGCTTTTAAAAGCCCAAATTTTATAAGATATCTTTCCATTACAGTTAATTTTACATTCTGGACAGTACTGGCACAGCTTATACTCGGGCTCTCTCTTGCCCTGCTGTTAAACGAAAAATTTTTCGGAAGGAATTTTTTCCGCGGCGTTATGTTCCTTCCGAATGTCCTTTCCGCAATCGCCGTAGGTTTAATCTTCTCGCTCATTCTGGATCCAAAACGCGGGCCTGTAAACCAGTTCCTTTTGTCAATCGGGCTTCCCGCCCCGCCCTGGCTTGCGGGAGAAAAAACAGCCCTGCCTACCATTATCATGGTTACAGTCTGGCAGAATTTCGGCTACTACATGGTGCTCTTCCTCGGCGGACTTCAAACCATTAATTCCACTTTATACGAAGCCGCCGCCATAGACGGCGCGAAAGCGGTAAGGCGTTTCCTTGCGGTTACGCTCCCCGGGCTTTCGCCGATTCTTTTCTTTTCAGTTACAATCGCGATTATCCGCGCCTTTCAGGTGTTCGATCAGATATACATAATGACAGGAGGCCCGTGGGGCGGCGGTCCCGCGGGCGCAACTACTGTGCTCATCTTTGATATATACAAAAACGCCTTCTCCCAGTTCCGCTTCGGCTACGCGGCCGCCGAATCGGTGATACTTCTTGTAATAATTCTCGCGATTACGCTCGTACAGCAGCAGGGTCAGAAAAAGTGGGTAAGTTATGACATTGTATAGCAAAAAAACATTCGGTTACTATTCTTATGTAATCCTGAGAATGTTGCTTTTGTTATTGATGAGCTTTCTCATCTTCGCGCCGCTTGTGGTTATGCTGTCAAGCGCGTTCAAGATCGACTCGCAGATTTACGATTTTCCGATGCGGGTAATTCCCAAGACGCCGACGCTTGAAAACTTCAGCCAGCTCGCGAACCGCTTTCCTCTTTACGCGTGGAATTCAATTAAGCTCACTTTCATCATTGTTATTGTGCAGCTCTTAACAGCCACTACCGGCGCATACGCTTTTTCCAAACTGCAATGGAAAGGACGCGATTTGGTTTTTATGTTCTATGTCGCGTCAATTATGATTCCTATTCACTCCATTATCATCCCGCAGTTTCTTATTGTAAGAAACCTCGGTCTTTACAATACCCACATGGCGCTTATCCTGACAGGCGCTTTTACGGCATTCGGCACTTTTTTAATCAAGCAGTACTTTATGACAATTCCGGACAGTTATACAGAAGCCGCGCACATAGACGGCGCAAACGATTTTATCATCTTTTTTAAAATCATGCTGCCTCTGGCAAAACCTGTTTTCGCGACGCAGGTAATTCTGGCGTTCCGTTATTTCTGGAACGATTTCTTTTCACCGTTAATTTACATAACAAGCCAGCATTTAAAAACGCTTCCTTTGGGAATGAGCGATTTTACAAATGAATTTTATACATACAAAGGGCCGCAGATGGCAGCTTCGTTAATTTCAATCATTCCCGTAATGATCATTTTTCTGGCGGCGCAGAAATATTTTGTCCAGGGTGTCGCGGCTACAGGCTTAAAAGGCTGAAGACATTTAACAGTGAGTAATGCGAAGTGTTTGGTGCAAAGTGAACAGCGTAAAGCGCCATATTTGCACATAACAGAAAATAAAAAGCGGAGGCGGTTATTATGGAGAAATCCGGGAATTATCAGTCGGATATTCATAATTCGGATTATGAAAGCGAATATTTACAATCAAGGCTGGACTGCGGCTCTCTTTTAAACATCACAGGGCGCGAAACAGAATCACTTAACGGTCAATGGAATTTCGCCGCAGATCTCTACGATACATGCAGAAGGGCGCACTGGTTTTGGGATAACAGTAAAAATGAAACCGGCAGGGAAATGCCAGTGGATTATGACTGGGAAGGCTGGGATCGCATAACAGTTCCCTCCTGCTGGAATCTTCAAAAACCCGAATTGCATTATTTTGAAGGAAGCGGAATCTACACAAGGACATTCCGGTATTTTCCGAAAACAAAAGGAGAGCGGCTGTTTCTTCGCTTTGAGGGCGTTTCATACAGGACATCTGTTTTTTTAAACGGAAAAATCATAGGAACGCATGACGGCGCTTCCACTCCGTTTAACGCAGACATCAGCGGTATTGTTCAAACAGATAACCGCATTACAGTAACCGCGGACGCAAGACGCAGCCCTTTGCGCATCCCGATGGAAAATACCGACTGGTTCAATTACGGCGGAATCTACCGCGATGTTTTTCTTGTCCGCGTACCGCCTGTTTACATCAAAGACTGGTTTGTGCGCCTGTCGCCTGACGGGACTTATTCGGTAATTCTGGCGGACGTCACAGTCTCAAGCGCAGACGGCATGCCTGTAAACAACAAGGCGCTTCTGGAAATTCCACAGATGGGAATAAAGCAGGAAATAAACATTAAGGATGGAAAGGGATCTGCGAGAATATACGTTCGCACAGAAATGCACGCGAATATGTTAAAAGCAAAAATGTTATGGAGTCCGGAAAACCCAAAACTTTATGAAGTAATAATTTCCATCAATTCAAAGGAAAACGAAACAGCGGACATTGTAAGGGATTCAATCGGTTTCAGGGAGATAAAAACTAACGGCGGGAACTCTCACGAAATATTATTGAACGGGAAAAAAATCTTTTTAAAGGGAGTTTGCGTTCACGAAGATCATTTCCTGTCCGGCAAGACAACAAATACGGAAATTATCAGGCAGACAATAAAAGATTTAAAAGAGATGAACGGCAACTACCTGCGGCTTGCGCATTACCCGCACGACAGCCGCTTTGCCCGCATTGCCGATGAAGAGGGCGTCCTTCTCTGGGAGGAAGTTCCGGTGTATTGGGCGGTTGCTTTTAACAACAGCGAAACCTACAAAGACGGTGAAAATCAGCTGTCAGAATTAATTTTACGCGACAGAAACCGCGCAAGCGTTATCATCTGGTCTGTGGGGAACGAAAACGCGGATACGGACGCGCGCCTTTCATTTATGTCCAAACTCGCGCTAAAGGCAAAATCGCTTGACGACAGCCGGCTTGTTTCAGCGGCCTGCCTTATCAATCACGAAAAACTGCAAATCCAGGACCGCCTTGCCGATTATCTTGATGTGATTGGCATTAACGAGTATTACGGCTGGTACGATCCCGATTTTGAAAAACTCCCGAAGATACTGGATAATTCCAAACCGGGAAAACCAGTGCTCATCTGCGAATTCGGCGCGGACGCCAGATTGGGGCAGAGGGGAAGCGAAGACGATCTTTGGACTGAAGACAAGCAAAAGCGCCTGTACGAACAGCAGACGGAAATATTCAAAAAATGCCCGTATATCGCAGGCACTACTCCATGGATACTCTACGATTTCCGCTGCCCAAGGCGGCTGAACCGGTATCAGGAAGGTTTTAACAGGAAAGGTTTAATTGACGCCAAACGCAGGGAAAGAAAGCCCGCGTTCTATGTTATGCAAAAATATTACTCAGAGGTTTAACGGTATATTGGAGATAACCAACCGGGTTGTCTCACAAGTCCGTTACCCGCCGCCGCATATCGGCAAAAAGCTCACTTCATCTCCGTCTTTTAAAGCGGTTTTGAAAGCCTTTAGCAGAAGAATACTGCGCCCGTTAACGACAATAAGCATCGTCTTGGCCAGCTTTTCCGCCTGCGCACCGAACCTGTTTTTTAAATGCTTTAACACATCCTTTATATTATCCGCTTCCATTGATTCGCCTGATATTTTTGTCAGCGCGGCCAAATCAGCGCGGTATTTAACCGTTATCTGCATATCTGCTCCTTAGGCTCCGGTTTTTATCTTCAGCCGCTTTAAAGTCTTCTCTTTGGGAACTCCGTTTTCGTCCCAGCCCCGTACCTTGTAAAATTGCTTTAGCATTTCGTCAAGCGGGACAACATGCGCCGGATGTGACGGGTCCGGCCCGCTTCCGTCTCTTGAAGGCTGAGGCGTTTTTGTCAGTCTGTCAGGAAGCGAATCGTCGGCCGCCGTTAAGCCTTCGCGCAGATTGAAAAGCCGCTCCAGATTGAAACTGCGATCCCCAAGAGCGATAAAGCCGCCTGTGTACATGGGAAAACCTGTAGCAAGGCGCAGAGCTTCGGCCTGAGGCAGAAGAAAAAACGAATTGAAGCGCAAAAGCCCTTTCATTCCAAGCATCAACCGCACCGCGCCGCCCGCGTGAGTCGCTATTTTACCTGTAATGCGCGTAACAAAATGATTCGGCCCCAGATGGAAAAAAACGGCCGGAACAAAGGTTTGCGCACTGAACAGGCAGAAACCTGACGCCGATACAGCTTCCAGCGCGTCCTGCATGAACACCGTCAGTTCCGCCTTGCCCGGATGCTGCGCGTCTGTTGAAAGAACTCCCACAGATTCCAAAAGCGCAAGGTAGCCGCCGTTAAGATGGCAGCCGCCGCGGTTGCTTGTCGCGTAACCAAGACCCATGCCGACAGAACGGCGCGGTTCATAGGACGCCATTTCAAGCCCTTTGGAGTGCATGGCAAATTCTTTGCCTCCGTATTTTTCGCTCATCCACTTGCTGCCGTTCGCTATGTCGGAATAGATTCCCTGCCGGTACGCAATTTTACGCAGCGTTTCATCAAGATTGTCTGTCCGGCCGAATTCAACGTCAAAATCCGCCATTCCCTTTTCTTTTAATTCCATCGCGAAGGCGATGGAAGAAGCAGCCGATATGGTATCCATTCCCAGAAGGTCGCAGGCGTAATTCAAATTAATTATTTTGCGAAGATCCTTCGCGCCGATATTCGGGCCGAAGAATCCGGTGGTTTCGTATTCAGGACCCTTAATCTCTCGATCCTCTCCCGCGTTTTTTTTAACGCGGCGTTCGCAGCGGATCGGGCAGCTAATGCATCCCGAATTGCGCGTAAGTTCGGTTTCAGCTAACGTTTCGCCGCTTACGGCGTCAGCCTGCGCGTCGTAGCCGTAGCGGAAATTGAGACTCGGAAGCGCGCCTGTGGCGTTTGCCTTGTTTACCAGCCCTACAGTCCCGTAATGAGGCAGTGCGTCTCCTGTCATTGGGTGATTTTTGATAAAACGCACCCACTTTTTAACAAATTTGCCGAATTTTTGCGGGTTTGCGATCTGCGGCATCCGCGTACCATACGCGTTAAGCGCCTTGATGTTTTTTGATCCCAAAACCGCGCCGCATCCGCAGCGTCCCGCTACGCGTTCTCCGCTTGCGGCGCAGGCGAAACGCACAAGGTTTTCACCGGCAGGTCCAATTACGAGCATCCCGTGAAAAGCGGCATGCGATGCGCGCAATTTTTCCTGCGCGACTTCTGTATCAAGACCCCATAAATCCCTGGCGTCAGCAATGGAAATTACGCCGTCAATAATTTCTATACGCGAAGGACTGGCGGCGCGGCCCGTGATAATGATTCCGTCAAAACCGGCGCGCTTCATCATAAAACCAAAAGTCCCGCCGCAGTTGGAAGAGGCGATGCCGCCTGTCAGCACATTTTTAAAAGTTATGTTAAAACGGCTGGAAGAAGGAGCGCCTGTTCCGTTAAGCGGGCCTGTGTTAATAATAAGAACAGCACCGGGATCAAGGGCATCCAGCCCTTTGGGCATTAAATCCAGCAAAAGACGCGCCGCCAGCGTTTTTCCGCCGATGAAATTGCGGTAATATTCCTCGTTAATGGCAAATGTTTCTGTTTTTCCCGTTGAAAGATCAATTTTCGCGTATACAGGCATATCCGTTATTTTTTTCATGACGCATCCTTCATAACAATAGCACTGATAGGGCAATGAGAGCGGCAAATGGCGCATCCTGTGCATTTTTGCGGGTTTGAAAGCTGCGCGAAAACATTAATATCCCCGCGGAACTCCGGCGGAGAAATCGCAAGCGCGCCTGAGGTGCAGTCATTAACGCAGATTGAACACGCGCTGCAAACCGCGGCATCAATCGCGGGCTTTTGCCACTGGGCGCGTTTTACAGGGACGCATATCTTTCCCGCGCTGTCAGAAATTGCTTCTTTTTGACAGATCCTGCCGCAAACGCCGCAGTCAACGCACCGCTTTTCATTAATGATATACCGCGTATTTTTTTCACCCGGACCTTCTTTTCGCGTAATTGCGAAAACAGGGCACAGCTTCGCACAGGCGGTACAGCCTGTGCAGTTTTCATTTATGTTATACGCCATTATACGCCTCTTACAATTTAATGCTTTGGATAATTTTCAGGAAACGGTGCCTGTTGTATATTACCGGCACAGGATAAAGCGGATTGCTCTCCTTTCCTGCCCAGCTTATCATCTGCGGAATATCCTCATCTTTAATGCAGTCAAAACCTTTGGGTATTCCCATCCGCTCATTCATCGCGTAAATCGCGTCAATAAAGATACGCGCTTTTTCCGCGTTTGTTTTAACGTCTGTTTCCGAAACAAGCCCTGCGGTCTGGGCAAGAACAGCCAGTTTTTTATGCACATCCGCTCCGTAATCATCGAGCACCACAGGAAGAATTACGGCGTTGGCAAGGCCGTGCGGAGTATTATACAACCCGCCAAGGGTATGAGCGAGCGCGTGGATGTTCCCGACGCCGGCGCGGGTAAACGCGAACCCCGCTTTGTAGGAGGCGAGCAGCATCTCCTGGCGCGCCTGTATATCTTTTCCGTTCGCGTATACTTTTTCCAGATTCGCGAAAATTATTTTAACGGCGTCAAGCGCGAACTGGATGCTCTCCTTTGTATTGTATGTCCAGCAAAGATACGCTTCTACAGCGTGAGTCAGCGCATCCATGCCTGTAGCTGCGGTGATCGCAGGCGGCAGTCCGGCAGTCAGATTTGGATCGAGCACTGCGTAACGGGGGATAAGGCTTAAATCCATGATCGCGTATTTGTGATGCGTGTCGGTATCGGTAATGAGAGCGGCGATAGTTGTTTCGCTGCCGGTTCCCGCGGTGGTGGGAACCGCGATAAAAGGAGGCAGCTTTTTTAAAACCCTTAAAAGACCGCCAAGCCTGTTAACGCTTT
The DNA here is from genome assembly GCA_031256445.1 of Treponema sp. Taxonomy (GTDB): domain Bacteria; phylum Spirochaetota; class Spirochaetia; order Treponematales; family Breznakiellaceae; genus WQXQ01. The sequence continues at coordinate 8,626 of JAIRQN010000055.1, forward strand.
TTCTCGGTTTTACCGCTCTGGCGCCGGCTCCTTTCGCCGCGTCCATGGAAGAGCCGCCTCCAAGAGCGATAATTCCGTCGCAGTTCTGTTCAACGTACAATTTTTGAATTTTATTTACGGTATTCACCGAAGGATTCGGTTCAACATCGGTATATATAACATACGGAAATTTCGCGGATGCAAGCACGTCAATAATTTTCTGCGCGATGCCGGCTTTTACAAGCCCGTTATCCGTAACCAGAATTGGTTTTTTGACATTCTGTTCGCGCAGCAATTCGGGAATTTTTCCGATACTGCCCGGACCGTCAATTACAGCGGCTTTTCTCCACGGCAGAACCATGGCTCCGAAGTTAAAAATAAACTGGAATATCCTGCAGAAGATTACAAACATGTTTACCCTCCGTCATATAGAATGGGTTTATTCTATGTCAGATACGGAGAATACTCAACCGTTTGGGACTATTATTTCTGGCCGTAATAAGCGTCAGGGCCGTGTTTGCGTTCCCAGTGTTTTTTGGTTATGTACTCAGGCAGAGGAGCAGCCCGTGGATCTATCGAAACTGTAAAAAGCGCCATTTTACAGATTTCCTCCAGAATGACGCCGTGGTACACAGACTGGGCGGCGCTTCTCCCCCATGTAAAAGGACCGTGCCCGGCGACAAGAACCATATTGATAACAGCGGGATCAAGGTTTCCGATTTTGAAGGTATCTGCAATCAGATTTCCTGTTTCCAGCTCATAGTCTTTTTTTACTGCCTGCGAACTCATGTACTCCGTGCATGGAATCTCCATTGCGCAGTGGTCGGCATGAGTCGTCCCGAAAACCGGAACCGGCTTCCTGGACTGGGCCCAGGCGACCGCGTAAGGAGAGTGCGTATGCGTAACTCCGCGGATACAGGAGAATTCACGGTATAGAACAAGATGCGTTTTTGTGTCAGAAGAGGGATTCAAATCTCCATCGACGGTATTTCCTTCAAGGTCAACAATTACCATCATGCCAGGACTAAGTTTTTCATAATCAACGCCCGAAGGTTTTATCGCCAATACGCCTTTCCCGGAATCAAGGGCGGAAGCGTTACCCCATGTGTAAATGGCAAGGCTGTGCCTGTATAAGTCCATATTGGCTTCATACGCTTCTTCGCGTAACGTTTTAAATGCGCTCATAAAGATTACCGCGCTGACCAGTAAGCTTCACCCCATCGCAGTTCATCGCGAAGCCTGTTTACATTGGTATCTTTATCGATTAGTACAAATTCAATTTCGTTCATTTCCGCCCAGTCGCGGAAATATTCGGAGGTAAGAGCGCTTGAATATACCGAGTGATGCGTACCGCCGGCGAGTATCCACGCTTCCGCCGCGCCGCTCAAACCCGGATACGGTTTCCACAGGGCGCGGGCAACGGGCAGCTTGGGCATCGCGTTTTCAATTTTTATTGTTTCAATTTCGTTCACGATCATCCTGAACCTCTGTCCAAGATCAATAAGGGTCGCGAGAACAGCGGGACCGGGAGCGGCGTCAAATACCAACCGCGCCGGATCAGCTTTTCCGCCGATACTCAGCGGATGAACTTCCAGACACGGCTTGGTTCCCGCGATTGAGGGACATATTTCCAGCATATGGGAGCCAAGGGCGGCTTCTTTGCCGGGTTCAAAATGGTAAGTATAATCTTCCATGAAAGAAACGCCGCCGCGAAGATTCGCCGCCATTACTTTGGCCGCCCTTGTCAGCATGGATTGTTTCCAGTCGCCTTCCGCGCCGAAGCCGTACCCCTGCTCCATCAGTCTCTGGCAGGCAAGACCCGGCAGTTGAGGCAGGCCGTAAAGATCCTGGAAGGTGGTTGTAAAAGCGCCGGCGCATTCGACTTCAAGCATTTCCTTAAGAACGATTTCAATTTTCGCCTGCTCAAGCACCGCTTTTCTTACCTTGCCTTCCTGTTTAAGATCGGGCGCAAGTTCATAAGAGGCATCGTACTCCTCCGCGAGTTTATTCGCGTGAGCGTCAGTGACTTTCGACAAACGTTCCGCAACCTCGCCGATACCCCAGGTGTTTATTTGCCAGCCGAATTTAATCTGGGCTTCCACCTTGTCGCCTTCTGTAACGGCAACTTCCCTCATGTTGTCTCCAAGCCGTATTACAACAGATTCCCTTCCGTCTTTTTTGGCAGCGGCGGCGCGCATCCACACGCCAATCCTGCCGCGCAATTCCTCATCTTTCCAGAAACCCGCCACAACTTTGCGAGGCAGCCGCATCCGGGTATGAATGTAGCCATGCTCGCGATCTCCGTGCGCCGACTGGTTTAGATTCATAAAATCCATGTTAATTGAAGCCCAGGGTATGTCCCGGTTAAACTGCGTATGAAGGTGCAGAAGCGGCTTGCGGTTAACCGACAGGCCGTGTATCCACATCTTTGAAGGAGAAAACGTATGCATCCATGTAATAATTCCGGCGCAGGAGCCTGAAGCGTTTGCCTCTTCAAAAAGACAGAGAATCATCTGCGGCGTTATCGCGGTAGGTTTTAATATGACAGTTCCGGGAAGCAACGGATCCTTGTTGAAATCATCCGCCATAACCCTGGCATGCTCGGCTACCTGCCTGAGCGTCTCGTCTCCGTAAAGGTCCTGGCTTCCGACAATAAACCAGTATTCGCATTTTTTAAGATCCATAATTTAGTCTCTCCTTAAATTATCAACCGCAGAGCGTTCAACATTCAATCCCGCGTTGTAAAGCGCCATAAAATTTTTAAAACTTGCCACATCTTTCTGATTGGGTTCAATCCGCGTGCTTGCCTTGCCCGCGAAAACGCTTTCCGCAAGGAATTTATCAAGCGCGGTATTTTCATGTTTCAGGTATGCGGCCAAAAGCGCGATACCCCACGCGCCGCCTTCGCCGGCGGATTCTTCCATTACAGAAACCGGCGCGTTAAAAGCCGCCGCCATGAATCGCTGACCCACTCCCTTCGTTTTAAAGAGTCCGCCATGACCCAGCAAAGAATCAATGCGAACATTTTCTTTTTCCGCAAGTATGTCCATTCCGTATTTAATTGTCCCCATTGTGGAGAAAAGCAGCGACTTCATGAAATTCGCAAGGTTAAAATTGCTGTCAGGCAGGCGCGCAAGCACGGGACGGCCTTCATCTATGCCGGTAATCGGCTCTCCTGAATAGTAATTACAGGAAAAAAGATCGCCGCATTTTTCATCGCCTTCCAGCGCTTTAAAATACAGAGCGTCATATAAAGCAGGTTTTTTAATATTGCACTCGCACATTTCCAGCAGCTCCTGAAATAATTTCACCCATGCGTCAAGATCGGTAGTGCAGTTATTACAGTGAACCATCGCGACCGATTTTCCGGCGGGTGTCGCCACTATGTCTATTTCCGGATAAACCTTTGACAGATTTTTTTCCATTACAATCATCGCAAAAATGGAAGTGCCGGCTGAAACATTTCCTGTGCGTTCGGCAATGCTGTTGGTCGCGACCATTCCGGTACCCGCGTCTCCTTCCGGCGGGCAGAACGGAATACCGGCTTTTAAAACGCCTGACGGATCAAGAAGCCTGGCTCCTTCTTTGGTAAGAACTCCGGCGTCTTCGCCGGCGTTTAAAACAGAAGGAAGAATGTCCGCTATTCTCCAGCTATAATCCCGAATAGCGATTAGTTCGTCAAATTTCTTCAGCATCCGCTCATTGTAAATTTTTCCGTCTACAGGGAAAACGCCGGAAGCGTCGCCTACTCCCAATACTTTTTTACCGGTCAGTTTCCAGTGCACAAAACCGGCAAGCGTTGTCATAAAATTAATTTCTTTTACATGCGGCTCTTTATTTAATATCGCCTGGTATAGATGAGCTATATTCCAGCGCTGCGGAATATTAAAATTAAATTTACCGGTAAGTATCGCCGCAGCTTTATCTGTCATTGTATTGCGCCATGTGCGGAAAGGAACAAGCTGATTGTTGTTTTTATCAAAGACCAGGTACCCATGCATCATGGCTGAAATGCCGATGGAGCCGACAGAAACAAGATCGATGCCATAACGGTTTTTTACATCAAGCGATAAACTGCGGAAACATTTTACAAGCCCATCCCAGATATCTTCCTGGCGGTAGGTCCAGATTTTTAACTGACCCGCGCTGCCGGCAGGCATTTCTTCCAGCCTGTTTTCCCAATTATGACTCCCGGCAGCGACAGGGGAATAATCATCTCCGATAAGCACCGCTTTAATCCTCGTAGAGCCAAGCTCAATCCCAAGCGCTGTTTTATTTTCGATTATTGCCTGTTTTATTTCCATGTTACGCCGCCTTTTTAATAAATATGAAAAAAGCCCCCAAAAGAGGAAGCTTTTTGTATTAAACGGGAGCCGGAAATCCCCCAAATCAACAGATGTAATAATACTATTCCACATGGTCAAATATGTCAATTTATTTTTTCATAACTTCTATAAGCTGAAGTAATCCAATAAAATGGATAAGGAATTATATGAAAAAAGAACTGACAGGCATATGTGAAAGCGGCTCGGAGCCAATGCGCAATATGTTTTCATGCGCGCGCGTTCTTTTCTGTGACGATGACGGTTTGCCGAAGCTGGTAAAGAACATTTCAATTTTTCAATAAAGAAGAAGCCGCCTTAAAACAATTCCGTTTTTACTGTTCATTCAGAATGTTATACAATTATTATTGGTTATCTATTTTTTTAATGAGCAATCCTGCACAAAAAAGTACACAACATACGGTAAAGAAGAGGCTTAAAATCAGCGGGAAACGGGAGTCGGACCCGCGACATCGACCTTGGCAAGGTCGCGCTCTACCACTGAGCTATTCCCGCGTTTTTATTAAACTATCAAAAACCGCGAAAAATGTCAAGTCCAGGCTGTAAAAAATGATCTTGATATTTTATGCATTTTACCTGTTCTTTATTCAACGGCGATTATCCTGATGTTGCGCAATTCGCGCCGGTAGCTTTTAAAACGGCCCTTCGCGAATTCCATTTCAATAATTGCCTGTTCGCCTTCTATTGTAACAATGCGGTGCTGAAAATCCTTTAATTTGCCGTATTCATCCTGCGCGACATGCCATTCCATTTCATCGCCTGATATTACAATTTCCGGGAACAAGGATGTACCGGTAAGCCGCACCAGCCCTTTAACCTGCACAGACGGAGGTTTTTCTTCCTTTTCCCCGCTGCCTCCGGCGGACAGCTGCGAAGCAATGAGAATTAAGAGAATCCCAAAAAAAAACCTGTTATTCATGAATACGGTTTTTCATCAGCAAGAATTCCAGGTTTAAAAGATCCGCCGCGCCATTTTGCCGGAAAAAGGCGTCGATACGGTAAGGACCAGCCGGTTTCCTGATAAAACGGGCGGAATTTGTACCGGCTGAAGCGCCCGCTGTTATGCCTGCTTCCGGACTTATTGAACGTGAATTATTTGTATTGGCGTTAAATGTAAGCAGGGTATTTCCTTCGACTGCGGTCTCGACTGGCGATGTATTGTTTAAACCTGTATATCTGATATTTCCGGTTCCAGTGGCAGGCATTGTAAAACCTGCGGGTATTAAACTGTAGACCCCTTCTCCCGGATACAGGAAAACGCTGGTTCCCGCTTCACTTACAGCGTGCTTCTCAAGCGTGATTTCGCCTTTATAACCGTAAATACTTTCAGGATCATTTATATGATTGGCCGCCAGCCATGTTTTAAGCAATGTTTTCCAGTCAGAAAAACCGTTGCCGGGACAGGCCGCGTCAATCGCGTTTGTTACAGCATTATAATTTTTTTCGCTTGATGTGATTATTTCCCTGTAGATGCTTTCACTGCCCGCCTGCAGTCTGAGCCATTGAAAGAAAAGATTGACTGTCGCGTAATCATCCAAATTCGCAAGATTGCTTTCATTTTCGCGGTTTTCCCATACAAAAAAATTATTGCCTTTTGAATGTATTAGTTCTGAAACATCAGCGTTATACCATGATATCCTGTCTTCGGAAGGCTCTCCTGAATAAACCCATTCAGCGGCTTCAGCCAGGCCTTCGTCAATCCAGAGATCCATATAGTTAACACTCAGCACATTATTGTATACTTCCTCTGACCTTACCACGATTGATGTAATATAATTCATCAGGTGCTGCATTTCATGGGCAAGAGTGGAAAATAACGCATCAGGCCTGTTTATTCCGGGATTTATATCAATATAAATCATGTCGCTTACGTTTGAACCGTTTGCTCTTCCGTCAAAATCACCCGGCCAGAAATATCCCGCGATATATGTTTCATTATAATCCGGAGAAAAATCATCGAGTATATCCAGAAGCAGTATTGCCAGCTTTCCGTCTTCATCTCCCCACCAGTCCGCAAATTCCATAACATTGGAAAAAGTCTCTCCGTTAAATTCAAATTCATCAAGGCTGAAAGCGTTTAACATTTTCGAATAAATGTTATTATCATATTCGGCGGCGACCCGTCTTGCCTGAGCTTCTGTTACAATTGAAGGTCTTTCCGCATATACATTACAATATGTTCCCTCAGCAAGAAGCTGCGCCCTGAGAGTGTAAATACGGTTTGATATGAAATTATGCGCGTTAAAATACCTGATCGAATACAGCGTAGACGGCGGATAGTAAGGATCATCCTCCTGCTCCTGTTCCGGCCGGCAGGAAAGAACCAGCGGAAGAACTAAACAGATAATCAGCAGGTACTTTTTCATTATTACTCCTTGACGGGGCGCGTTTTTTCAGCGCCCATGACACATCTTATATTTTTTTCCGCTTCCGCAGGGGCAGGGATCATTGCGGCCGACCTTCGGCTGAGTACGGATTACAGTCGCGCCTCCTGGATTGCTTGCCTCCGCGACCGCGGAAACGCCCTGCGAACCGGCGCCTGCGGAAGACGCTCCGAAGGAAGCCATGCTGCTGTGGCTCGCCGATTGATTGGCGGCGATTGAATGGCCTTTGGATCTGCGCGCGGAGTCGTCTGTTACCTGAATACGGATTAAATGCATGCGTGATGCGATCTCCTGCCTTATTTCTTCGATCATGTTTTCAAAAATCTGGAAACCTTCAACTTTATACTCTGTAAGCGGATTCTTTTGCGCGTAATGGCGCAGATAAACAGCTTCGCGGAGAGCTTCCATATTCTCCAGATGATCCAGCCATCTGCGATCCACCGCGTAAAGATAATTATCCCTGATAATCATGTTCAGATAATCATGGCCGATAAGCGTTTCCTTGCCGCTGATATCCTGCTCCAGGGCACAAAGGATATGTTTTTCCAGCAATTCGGTATTTTTATACTCTCTGCTGTCGCTGGCAAGCGCCAGATTATAGCCGAATTTCGTCCTCAGGTATTCAATTATGCCAGTAATTGCCTTTCCGGTGTCATTTTTATATGAAGCGCCGAACTCGTCAATAAGGTCGCCGATCATTGCGGCAGTCGAATCGTTTACGCGCTTTTTTAAATCCTGATCCAAAAGTATCGCGTCACGCTGCTCATAGATAAATTTGCGCTGCTGGTTAAGCACATCGTCGTACTCCAGAAGGTGTTTGCGGATTTCAAAGTTCCGCTCTTCCACCTTCTTCTGCGCTCCTTCTATGCTCCGGTTCAGCATTGGGTGAAAAATGGGTTCTCCGCCCGACATGCCAATTCTGCTCATGATGCTTTTCATCTTTTCGCCGCCGAAAAGACGCATCAGTTCATCGTCCATTGAAATAAAGAACCTGCTCTTTCCCGGATCGCCCTGGCGGCCGGATCTTCCGCGAAGCTGGTTATCAATGCGCCGGCTTTCGTGGCGTTCCGTGCCAATTACATAGAGGCCTCCAAGAGATTTTACCTCTTCATAATCGTCCTTCCACTTTTCATATTCTTCGCGGTAAACAGCCGCGTATTCTTCCGCAGACGCGTTCGTGCCGGCGCGCCGGCGCGCTCTTGATTCCGGGTTTCCTCCCAGCTTGATATCGGTACCGCGGCCTGCCATGTTAGTTGCAATGGTGACAGCGCCTTTGGCGCCGGCTTCGGCGATAATTAGCGCCTCACGCGCGTGATTTTTCGCGTTCAGCACTTCGTGTCTTACGCCCTTGCGCATAAGCAGCGCGGATATATGCTCAGATTTTTCGATTGATACGGTTCCGACAAGCATTGGCTGGCCTTTCTTAAAATACTCGGCAATTTCATTGCATAAAGCCGTATCCTTGTCTTTTTCATTCATATATACAACATCATCTTCGTCAATGCGCGCAACCGGCAGGTTTGTCGGAATTACTACGACATCCAGCTTGTATATTTTATTGAACTCGACGGCTTCAGTGTCAGCTGTTCCTGTCATGCCGGAGATTTTTTTGTACAGTCTGAAATAATTCTGAAATGTGATTGTGGCGAGCGTTCTGTTGCGCTGCGCGATTTTTATCCGTTCTTTCGCTTCAATCGCCTGGTGAAGCCCGTCAGAATAACGCCTGCCGTGCAGAATGCGGCCGGTAAATTCATCTACAATCTGAACCTGCCCTTCTTCCACAACATAATCAACATCAATATGAAAAAGTTTATGCGCCTTCAGCGCCTGGGTAAAATAGTGAATATATTCAAAATTTTCTTCGTCTACTATCGCGCCCTGAATCAGGTTTCGCTTTTTCAGTATTTCCTCAATTGTGGCAAGTCCCTGATTGCTGAAAGAAACGCTTTTATTTTTTTCATTGATTTTATAGTCGCCGGTTACTTCTTCGCCGCGGGTTTCATCAGGATATTCGCCGTTCTCCTTTTTTTCAATTTCGCGTAACGTACCGAGGAGTTTGTCAACTTCGGCGTATTTGAAGGTATCGTCTTCCGCGGCTCCCGAAATGATAAGCGGAGTGCGCGCTTCGTCAATTAAAATTGAATCTATTTCATCCACAATGCAGAAATTATGCCCGCGCTGCACGCGGCTTTCCATGTCGCGGTGCATATTATCGCGCAGGTAATCAAAGCCAAATTCGTTATTTGTGCCGTAGGTTATGTCACAGGCGTAATTTTCCTTTCTCTGTTCGTTGCTCATGTGCGATAGAATGGTCCCTACGGACAGGCCCAGGTAACTGAAAATCGGCTTCATCCATTGCGCATCGCGGCTTGCCAGGTAATCGTTAACGGTAACGACATGAATGCCGCTGCCGGGTATCGCGTTAAGATACGCGGCGGCGACAGACATCAATGTCTTTCCTTCGCCGGTTTTCATTTCCACTATTTTACCCTGGTGAAGCACAATGGAGCCAAGAACCTGCACATCGTAAGGCCGCTCTCCAAGATTGCGCCGCGCTGCTTCGCGCGCAAGAGCGAAGGCTTCCGGCAGAATACTGTCAAGGCTTTCGCCGTTTTTGTGACGTTCGCGGAACTGCGCGGTATATTCCGGGAATTCCTGCGCGGCAACAGCGGCGGCCCAGGCTTCTTTTTCATTAACGGCGTGAAGTAAAGGCAGCAAGGCTTTTAAATCGCGTTCATGCTGGGAGCCGAATAAAGCCTTAAAGAATTTTTCAAACATAAAATTAGTTTATATGAAATTTTTACAGGAATCAATTACCCGGTTAAAACAGACGGCAGGCTGCCTTTCAAATAAACGTTTTTTAATCTATAATAAAATTCATGTCTGTTCTGACTGTCTCTCATCTTTATAAACGCTTTAATCTTGAAGCCGGTTTTTTCGCCCGTTTCGGGCGTTTCGTAAACGCGGTTAACGATATTTCCTTTTCCATCGGCAAAAATGAATCTTACGGACTGGTCGGCGAATCAGGCTGCGGAAAAACCACTACAGCGCGGATGCTGGTGCGAATGTACGAAGCGGATTCGGGGGAAATACTGTTCCACAGGGGAGACTCCGCAGTATCTGTCGCTTCACTGCGAAAGGAAGAACTGCGGGAATACCGCGAGAAGGTTCGTTATGTGTTTCAGGACCCGGCAAGATCTCTTAATCCGCGGATGAGCGTTTACGAAGTTTTGGTTTCAGGATGCCGCCGTCCCTTGAAAAAGCGCGGCGTAAGCGAAAAGGAACTGCGCCGCAAAGCCGGCTCGATTCTGGAAGAAGCCGGTCTTCAGGCATCAGACCTTGAAAAACGTCCCTCCGAGTTTTCAGGCGGCCAGCGCCAGAGAATTTCCATTGCGCGATCCCTTTTAATGGAACCTGAAGTTTTAATCTGCGACGAAGTTGTCTCCGCGCTGGATGTTTCCATTCAGGGGCAGATTCTCAATCTGTTACTCGACATACGCGAAAAGAGGAATATCTCTTTTTTGTTTATCGCGCACGATTTAAAGGTAGCCTGCTATTTCTGCGACCGCATCGGAGTAATGTACAGGGGCGAGCTGATGGAAGAAGCTCCCGCCGCCCTGCTTTACCGCGAAGGATTGCATCCGTATACGCAGCTTTTATTTTCCTGTGCCGCAGGGAATTCTGACAAACGTTTAGTAAATTCCGCACTACAAACTCAACACTCAAAACCCAACACTCAATACTCCGCTCTTCCCTCCTGCTCTTTCGCGCCGAGATGCGCCAGAGCTGCGGAACGCTGCTTTCAGGAACATCCCGTTCTGACCGAAGCCTCCTGCGGTCATTCAATCCGCTGTTTTAATTATGCTTCCTGAAACATTCCATCCTGTAATCCGTAACTGGTTTACCGAAACATACGGCATCCCCACTTCCGTACAGGCGCAAGCCTGGCCGCTTATTGAAAACGGAGAGAATGTTCTGGCTCTGGCTCCTACGGGCAGCGGCAAGACGCTTACCGCGTTTCTTTCGGCAATTTCGCGCTTCGTTAACGAAGGGCCGCAAAATTACCAGAGCGGGAAACTGTCCGTTCTTTATGTTTCTCCCCTAAAAGCCCTTAATGAGGACATTAAACGCAATCTGCTTCATCCGTTAGCTGCAATCAAAACGCGCTTTGAGAAAGAAGGTCTTGCCTTTCCTCCTGTGCGGGTGGAAACAAGATCAGGCGACACGCCTCAGTCCGAGCGCCGCCGTTTTTTCATCCGCCCTCCTTCGATTCTTGCCCTTACTCCGGAGAGTCTTGCCATAATCCTGTTAAACCCGCGGGGCAGACAGGTATTATCCTCGGTAAAATACGTTATTATCGACGAAATACACGCGCTTTTGGGAAACAAACGCGGCGCGTATCTTTCCTGTCAGATTGACAGACTTGCCCTGATCGCCGGGGAATTTCAGCGTATCAGTCTTTCAGCTACTGTCCGTAATCCAGATATGGCAGCCGCATTTACAGGCGGAACAGGCAGGAAGGTGAGCATTGTATCTCCTCCCGCCGAAAAGAAAATTGATTTCAGCGTGGAATTTCCGGATGCCGGCTATAACACCGGCAAAGACGCGCATAACAATGAAGCGCGCGCGGAAAAATACGGAAAGCGTTATACGCCATTAATAGATTATATCCTAAAACGCATCCGGGAAGATTCAACACTGCTGGTATTCGCCGAATCGCGGCGGAGAGCCGAAAGACTCTGTTATTTTTTAAATACGGAAGCCGCTCCTTCAGGAAGCGCTGTTGCTTTCCCCCACCACGGCTCCCTTTCCAAGGAAATCAGACGCGGCGTTGAAAAAGGGCTTGCCGAAGGACTGCTTCCGTGCGTGGTAGCTACCGCCTCTCTGGAACTTGGGATTGACATAGGCGACATAGACGAAGTTGTGCTGGCAGGCAGCACAGGCAATGTATCGCAGGCGCTTCAGCGGATTGGACGTTCCGGCCACGGAGTGGGACAGGTAAGCAAGGGCAGGCTTTTCGCATTTCACGGCAAGGATCTTCTTGTCGCCGCGGCTTTAAAAAGCGCGGTTGAAGACCGCGATATAGAGGAAATAAACCCAATAGAAAATCCGCTGGATGTGCTGGCGCAGTTAATTCTCTCTCTCTGCTGCGAAAAGGAAAGAAACATTGAAGAACTATATCAATTAATTAAAAGTTTTTATATTTTTAAAAATCTGAATTATGATTCTTTTAACCGCGTTGTACATATGCTGGCGGGATTATCTTTTAAAGGAAAAGGAGAAGCGTCCAGGTTACGTGACATAAAACCCAGAATCTGGTTTGACAAAATTGAAGACAAAATCGGCGCGCTTGACGGGACGACTGTCCTGCTTTATTCATCGGGAGGAGTAATCGCGAACAGGGGGCTTTTTTCACTCAGACTCGCAGACGGCACCAGGATTGGCGAACTGGACGAAGAATTTGTCTGGGAACGGGCAATCGGCGACTGTTTTGATTTCGGCGCGCGCGGCTGGCGCATAACAAATATCGGTCCGGAAGCGGTTGAGGTAACGCCGCTTGAAAAAAGAGCGGATTACATTCCGTTCTGGAAAGGCGAAGCGGTTTTCCGCAGCGCAAATTTAACGCAAAGGGTTATTTCAATTCTTGATGAATACAACAGAACAAATGATATTTCAACATGTTTGGCAAAAGAAGCGCGGGAGTCTCTTTTTGATTTCCTCGATTCGCAAAGCAGATCGCAGCAAGCGGCGAAGTACAACAGGCAAAACAGGATTCCTCTTCCTGACAGTAAAAACATTGTAATAGAAATTATTGAAGGAACCGAGCTTAACAGGGATTTTTGTTCGATAGTACTGCACAGTTTCCGCGGCGGAAGCGTAAACTACCCTCTTTCGCTCGCGCTGTCAATGGAGTTATCGCAGGCTGTCAATTTGCGCGTTGAGCCTTTTTCCAATGATGACAGCATTCTCTTTTTATTGCCGCGCCTTGGATTAAAAGACGCTTCCCTGCCTCCTGAAGAAATTTTCCGCCGCGCGCTTGAAGCGCTGGAAAAAAGAGAACCGGGCGTTAATGCCCGCGGCATTACCCGCGCAGAGAGACTTTTCAGAAACCGCCTTGAAGCGTCCGGCGTTTTCGGAGCCGCTTTCCGCGAAGCCGCAGAGCGAAGCCTTCTTCTGCCTAAAGCGCCTTTCGGCAAACGCACCCCCCTTTGGATTATGCGCCAAAGATCAAAGCGGCTATTTGACGCGGTCGCGGGCGAAGACGGTTTTCCCGTAACGACAGAAGCGTGGCGGACCTGCCTTGTTGACAAATTCGACATGGACGGTTTTCGCTCTCTGGTATCGGCAATCAATGACGGCAGCGTTACTGTGTCATTCTTTCACACAAATATTCCAAGTCCGTTTTCACGCGACATGGTCAGGGAAGAAACCAATTCCTTTATGTACGAATACGATGAACGAAAGGATATCTCCGGCTCCGCGCGGGCCACGCTATCCGATAGAATAATCGAAGAAGCTGTCAATAATTCATCATTGCGCCCCTCACTGAAAGAATCAATTGTAAATGATTTTGTTTCAAGACTCAGAAGAGAAACCGCAGGTTACGCTCCGGACGATATTCTCTCGTTATGCGAATGGATAAAGGAAAGGGCAGTAATTCCGTATGATGAGTGGGAAATCCTCTGCGCCGCCATGAGTGACGAAACAAGGCAGAACGCGCTGACCGGCATTTTTGACAGCGGAAAAATAAAAATTGTTACGCGTAACGGCACGTCCGCGCAGTCTGTAATTCACCGCGAATGGGAAAAAGCATGGCGCAGCGAACCTCTTGGCATGCTTGGGCAATGGCTGCGCTATGAAGGCCCTGTATCCATTGAAAGAATATGCGCCGTTTTCGGCGTAAGCGAAAGCGACGCGCAAGACGCGGTAAACGCGTTAGCCGAAGTTGACGAAATAGTCACAGATGCCGCCATATTGAAAGATGCTGTTCCGCCTGACTCCTCAGTCAAAACTGTTCCCTCACTGCTCATCTGCGACAGGGAAAATCTGGAAATGCTATTGCGGCTTTCGCGTAAAAAAGAGCGGCCGGTAATAAAAGAGCGTCCCTCTTCATTGCTTGCGCCGTTTCTTGCGCTTCGCCAGGGATTGGCCTGCGCGGCAAATGAAAATAAATCTGACATTTTTGTAAAAAGCCTGTACGCATGGACAGCGCCCGCAAAATTATGGGAAACCGAAATCCTGTGCGCAAGAAACAGCTCTTATAGCGGAGAAAAAATTGATCGGGAAATCCACGACGGACAGCTTGTCTGGTACGGCGTAAAAGGAAGCAAAGAGAAAATAGGCTTCTGCCTGCCTGAGGATCTGGATTTGGCAGGCGAAGCGAAAAAGAGCGAATCAAAGAACAGCGGAATTGGTTTAAAAATGGAACAGCTTGCATCATCAGAATTTTTCAACCGCCCGCGCGATTTTTGGGAAATAAAGAATGAACTTGCCGGCGCAGACTCATCCGGTAACTCAGTTTCAGTGTGCGCGAAGGCTCTTTGGCATGAGGTCTGGCAGGGTTCGCTGACATCTGACTCTTTTGAACCTGTAAGAAAAGGACTGGAATTTGGTTTTATACCGAAAGAAATTGACATTCCCGCCGATCAATCAAGAGCCGCGGCGCGTCCCTTCGGCCGTCATCCCAGAATTCCGGGTGCTTTGAAAAACCGCTGGAAAAACGGAGCGCCTGTCAGCGGAAACTGGTTTTCCCTTGTCATGGAAGATCAAGCCGCCGGCAGTCCCGATCCAATCGAGGAAGACGCAGTAAACCGCGATCGCGTGCGCCTTCTTCTGCGCCGCTGGGGTATCCTCTGCCGCCCGTTACTCGAACATGAATCCGGCGCTTTTTCATGGTCAAAATTGCTTCCCGCCATGCGGCGCATGGAGCTTGCGGGAGAACTTGTTACAGGGCGTTTTTTCGCGGGAATAAAATCACTGCAATTCGCCTCTCCTTCAATCGCCGCAGAACTCCTACAGGCGGATAATTTCGGCGGTATTTACTGGATGAACGCGGCTGATCCCGCAAGTCTCGCAGGCGTTGAAATTGAAGGTCTGGGATATTCGTTATGTGCAAGAATTGCGGGCAGCAGGCTTTATTACAGGGGAGCGCGGTTAATCGCTGTATCGGCAAAAAACGGCAGGGATTTGCAAATTAATATGGAAAACAGCGATCCTGACATGGCGGAGTTAATCTCTCTTTTAAAATTACCGCGAACAAGATCAGCGCTGCCGGAAAATAAAATATCCGTCGAAAAAATCAACGGACAGGACGCCGCCTACAGCGGTTACGCAGCTTGTTTTAAAGAAGCGGGTTTTGTAAGCGACAGGGGAAAGCTGGTTTTCTGGTGAACGTATGCGCCGCGCAAATACGCTCATTGGACTTGTGAGATAACCAACAGGGTTATCAAACAAGTCTAATAATTGCCAGCTGTAAACCGTTAATCGCTCACTACCCGCTGACAAAAACCGCTTCCCCCCTGGGGATATTAACCGACTTAAGCGTAAGTTTCAAAAGTTCGTTAGGCGCAACATCCTTTCGAATGGAAACCTGCGTTTCCAGGGCAAGGGAGGGTATTATTGTTTGTACGCGGTTTCCTTTCTTTTCCAGTACAACTGCTTCCCATACAGATTCCTTTTTACCGGACAGGTAAACCATTGTCCAGTGAATTCGCGAAGCGCGTTCCGCCTGAACTGCCGCGCTGGCGGCTGCCTCTCCTGCGGCAAGCCGCGCCATTACTTCATCCGCCTCAAGCGGTTTTCTTCCGCCCAGAAAAGCGTGAATCTGCATATGGGCAAGAAAATCAGTGTAGCGGCGCAGAGGGCTTGTCACCTGGGTATATATATCAAGACCCATTCCGCAGTGGCGGCCCGGCTTTGCGGAAAGAACGCGCGGCCTCATGCAGCGCCGAAGCTGCCAGGAACCAGCAAGACCTCCGGGAATTTTACCCTGTATTTCCGTCTCCTGGCTTATATAGGGAAACGCGATGCCATTTACCGCGGCCCAGGTTCCCGCGCCTTCCCCGGCGGATATCATACATTCCCTGACCAGAGAAGCTGATTTGTATTGCGCGACAGGCTCTATTGTCACATTTTCATTTTCAACTGTTATATTTGTTTCCGGCAGTTCTATATTAACAGCGCCGGCGCCGGAGCGTCTTTTATTAATACGCGCCGCTAAATCATAAAGGGATCTCAGCGCACGGCTACCGGCGCTTTCCGCGTTACCCATGTCAATATCCGCCTGTTCATATGTTATGCGCCTTACTTTTACAACAGAAGGGAATATTTCGGTATTTATTATTCTGCCAGCATCGTTAAATGTCATTTTAAATGTAAGCGCGGGCGATTTTTCAGACATACCCAGAGCGAAAAACGGCAGCGCCTCGTCAGCTAACATTCTGACTGTATTTTCCGGGAGGTACAAAGTGGCTCCCCTGTCGCGGGCTTCCTTTTCGGCCGGACTGTCAGGCGCGATTGAACAGGCGGGATCGGAAACATGAACATATAAAACCGTTTTTCCGTCTTTTTCTTCGATGGATACCGCGTCATCGGGATCGCGGCTCCAGGGGCTGTCAATCGCGAAAGCGTCAAGATGGCAGAGGTCTGCGCGGTTTAAACCGTCCTGGCCTTCAGGAGAAGGCGCTTCAGGGCAAATAACCGCACGGTTCAGCGAAACGCCGAAGCGTCCGGGGTGCGGATTGACCGCGTTTGACCAGAAACCGCAGGAAAGAAGCAGAGCGTGCGCGTCCTGCGGAGTTTCGCCAAGATCGAGTTCCTTCATGGTGCGGCTCTTCGCTGTTTTTCCGCAAGCGAGCGCTTCAACATCCTGCAAAAAACGCGCCGCGCCTGCCGGCAAATGATTTTCTTCCGTTTTTTTGTTAGCTGAATTTTTTATAAAATATTTAAGCCGCTCCAGAAAAGAAGCGCGTTCGTCTGCTTCACGCTGTTTTTCGGCGCGTTTTGCCTCCTCACAGGCAACGTCGTCTTTAGAGCGGCATTCAACCGCGGCGGTACTGCCGGAAAAATACAAACCGTCCTTAAGCAGGCAATACGCCGCGTACGCGGAAGAAGGCGTGTACTCATTGAAAACAAACGATGAAAAATCTTTCAGGCTGAGCGAAGATCTTTCATCCGATAATAGTTCCCATGCTTCCTTTGCTTTTTTAAAAATATCCGGCGCGCCTGACAATTCAATAAATTCAAAATTTTTAACAGGTCCGGGATGAAGCAGTTCAATATCTTTATCCCGCACTTTTACCTGCGCGCCGCACCTGGCGGACGCGCCGTCCTGCAATAAAATGGTAAATTTTCCTTCAGAGATTTCCTTTACAATCGCGCTTTTATTTTTATAAATAACAAGCGCATGTTCCGCAGTCATTGAATCATTATAACCGGATATTTACACAACAGGAAGATGATCCTGCAAACAATAATTTAACTACTCACTTCCCGCTATTCACTCTCCCCCTATATCGCCTCGACTACGCACTCGCGCAGTTCTTTCGCGTGACGGCGTATCTTTTTCAGCGCTCTCATTTCAATCTGACGCACTGTTTCGGGGGAAATGTTAAACTTATTGCCGATTTCCCTTAACGTATAACGTTCACAGCCGTTCAGCTGATAACGGTAGCTTAAAATCCTCTTTTCTTTTTCTTTCAGATTGTCAAGAACAACCATTGTACTGTCCTGCGAATACTGTTTCATAAAATTTATTTCGGGACTGTAGGTATAATCTTCATATACGTCAATTTCGCCCGTTGTCTCATCATAATTATTGGACGCAAATGAAAGCGAACCTACAGACATATTGACGATATAATCGATATCCTTGACAGGAATGCCAAGTTCCCTCGCGATGTCGGCGTTTTGCGGCTGATGCATAAGCTGCTGGCAAAGAACATGATATGTGCGCTGAATCTTGTTAAGGATTTCTTCCTTGCGCAGGGGAAGGCGCACCAGCCTGCGTTTATTGGAAATTGAACGGCTTATATACTGCTTAATCCACCAGCTCGCGTATGTGCAAAAACGGACATTCTTGCGGTAATCAAATTTTTCCGCGGCGTGAATTAAGCCAAGATTCCCTTCCTGAATAATATCCAGAATGGAAATATCAGGCTTGCTGTACATTCCAGCGATTTTAACAACCAGCCTTAAATTGGAATTTATCAGTTTATGAAGAGCTTGCGTGCTCCCTTTCTTTATCTGTCTGGACAGTTCCAATTCATCATCAAATGATAAAAGAGGGAAGCCTTTAATCTGCCTGAAATATGATTCAAGCATATTCTCGTTATCGTGTTTTGATTTTTTCTGCATAATAACCTCCGTGCCTACACTGTTCATTCCAATACTTTCATATATGAATAATAGGCACACCATATATAGCAAATATCGTGCCAAGTAATTAGCAATTTATTATAAAATTCGTAATTCCTTACTACATAAGGAGTTACGAAAGCGGTCCGCCGGAATAAAAACAATTAAAAATTAACACTGTATGATTTTTCATACAAACCCGGAAAAAAGAGTATACAAAAGTAATCATAATGGTCTTTTAATACTTACTTTCAGTTTTTATTTTTGTTATTATTAGCCATGGAGTACGGCATTATCGCCCGGGAAAAAAAGGGTGAAATCTACTATTCTGTTAACTGGTCTCCTCTATCCAAAGCCGACAGATGGGAAATTAACGCAAAAGTTCCGTCGGTTGCCGGTATTTTTGAAATTTACTGGATGGATGAAACCAAACACCTGAGAATGTTTTTTGTCGGACAGACTCATTACGGCGGGCTGCGAAGCGAACTGCGCCGCCTGACCGATCCGGAATTAACCGAAAACGCGAAAACAAAAGCAATTCTGGAAGACAAAGAAATATGGTACAGGTATACTCCGTGCAATTCCGCCAAAATAATGGCTGATGTTGTCTGGTTCTTTATGAAAACCTATTTCCCGGAAAATCCGCCGACGGAACATTCAGGACGTTACGAAAAAATTTTTCTTTCCGAATCCGCGCCGGATAAACTGATTTGGGTACCCTGAGGTTTTCATGATTGAATATATTGTCCCTAACAATATTGATGACAGAATCCTCGCAAGAACGGCGCAGATGCTCAAAGACGGCGCTCTGGTTGCCCTGCCGACCGACACAAGCTGGAGCGTTGTCTGTTCGTTAAAATCTCCGGCGGCGATAAAAAAACTCAGGAAACTGTCAGGCGAAAGAGATGAGCGACACTTTACCCTGCTGTGTTCCGGCATCTCGCAATTCGGAGAAGTATGCAGCATATCCAACAGCCGCTTCAGAATGATAAAACGTCTCTCTCCGGGACCTTATGTCTTCATTTTAAAAACCCTGCCGGGAACAGAAAAATTCCTGGATATCAGGCGCAAAGAAGCCGGTGTGCGAATTCCCGAATACCCGGTTCCTGTCCGTCTGATTGAAACGCTTGGGCACCCGCTGTATTCAATAACCGCGAAAAAAAGCATGACAAACAGCGGCGAATGGGAAGCGGAAACGGATGACAACAGCGATACAGAACTGCCGCCAATTCCCGAAGAAGAGCTTTTTGAAAGCGGCTGGGAACTTGAAGGAATTGAAGGAGTGGATTTAATTCTGGACGGCGGCGAGGAACGCGAGCGGGTATTTTCAACAATCCTGGATATGTGCACAGACGAGATAAAACTGCTGCGCAAAGGTTCCGGCCCCTGGCCCGTATAAAATTTTATGGTATTCACATCAAAAAGAGAGAAATTTTAATTTATTAATAAATTCCAAATAATGTGAATACCCGGTTAAATATAATACAAGACAACCGATGGCGTTTGATTTATTCTACATTATAATTAAGCTATGATAAATAAAAAGAAGTGGATAAAATTCCTCTTCAGAAGAAGGAGCCTGGTTACGCTGACTCTTCTGATTCAAATAATATTGATAATGTTACTGCTGGCGGAAGCCGGGAAACATTTAAAATATTTATATATTATTTTATTTATCCTGAGTTTACTGGTCTGTATTCATGTGCTGAATAAACATGAAAAGGCAGGCTACAAACAGACATGGATTTTTCTGATATTGATCTTTCCGTTTTTCGGCGGAATTTTATATATTCTTTTCAGGTCATGGTCAAACCCCAAAAAATTAAAAAGAAATCTTGAAAAAAACATCAGGGAAAGCAAAGAATCATTTTTCCTTTCGGGAAACAGGCTTGACGAATTAATTGATGACCACGGCGAATTCAGAACCAACGCGCAATATCTTCAGGATTACGCGAATTTCCCCGTTTACGCGAACACAAGGCAGCAATATTTTGATTCGGGAGAAGCGTATTTTGATAAAGTTCTGGAAGAACTTGAAAAAGCGCAAAAATATGTTTTTCTGGAATTTTTTATTTTAAAAGAGGGGCTAATGCTCAATTCCATAATGGATATACTCGAAAAAAAAGCCGCGCAGGGCCTTGATATCAGGATTATATACGACGATCTCGGGTGTTTTTTTACCCTTCCCCACGATTACCCGAAAAGACTGTTAAAAAAAGGAATTAAATGTTTTGTTTTTAATCCGTTCAGGCCGATTGTTTCTTCGCTGCAGAACAACCGCGATCACAGAAAAATAATCTCGATAGACGGAAAAGCCGCGTTCACGGGCGGCCTTAACCTTGCGGATGAATATATCAATAAAGTTGAACGTTTCGGCCACTGGAAAGATTCGGCGATTATGATAGAAGGAGACGGCGCATGGTCGCTGACGCTGATTTTTCTTCAGATGTGGAATCTGAGCAAATATGAAAAAGATGATTACCCGTCTTTATACCCGTGGAAGGACTGCGGCGTCATGAATGCCGAAAAGGGCGTAGCCGACGGTTATGAAGCATGGGGTTATGTGCAGCCTTACGCGGACAGTCCGCTTGATAACGAAAATGTCGGAGAGCATGTATATATCCAGATAATCAATCAGGCAAAAAAATATATTTACATTAATACGCCCTATTTAATCGTAGATGACAATCTTTTGTCCGCGCTGACGCTCGCGGCGAAAAGCGGCGTGGATGTGCGCATAATAACCCCGTACCGCTGGGATAAATGGATTGTGGCCATTACATCGCGCTCCTACTACCGCCGCCTCATTCAGGCCGGCGTTAAAGTATACGAATACACATCCGGTTTCTGCCACGGAAAATCGTTTGTATCAGACGATAAAATCGCCACAGTCGGCACCACAAATCTTGATTTCCGCAGTTTGTACCTGCACTTTGAATGCGGCGTATTGATTTACTCAAGCGCGACAATTGCCGCCATTAAAGAAGATTTTTTAAAAACAGTTCCGGTGTCCCATGAAATGACTCTCAATCAATGCGCGCGTAACGCCTTCCAGCGGATAATTCCCGATGTTCTGCGCGTTTTCGCGCCTTTAATGTAAATTATCCCTTGACAGCGCCGGCCGTTAGGCCTTTAATAAACTGCTTGCTCATAAACAGATAAAGAATGATCACGGGGATTGCGGAAAGGGTAAGAACCGCCAGCACTTTTGACCAGTCTGTCTGATACTGGCCGAAAAGGCGCGTAACGCCAAGGAGCAGCGTCTTTGCCCTGTCATCGCTGATAAAAATCAGCGGGAACCAGAGATCGTTCCAGAACGGAACAAGATTGTAAATTGCCGTTGTCGCCAGAGCGGGACGAAGGAGGGGGGCGATTATCCGCGTAAAAATGCCAAAACGGCCCGCACCGTCAATAATGCCGGCTTCGGTCAGTTCGTGCGGAACCTGCCGGATAAACTCGGTAAGTATAAAAATCGCTATTGGTATGCCCATCGCGGTATAAACCGGTATTAAAGACCAGATAGTGTTAATAAGGCCAAGGTAGCGCACCAGTTCCAGTATCCTGATAGACGCGATTTTAATGGGAAGCATCATCCCGGCAATCAGAAAAAAGTACAGTATGCGCGAAATTCTTCCGCGCCATGCGGCAAGCGCGTATGCAGCTAACGACCCTGTGATCAAAAGCAGGGCAAGCGATAAAATCACTACGACAAAACTGTTTCTGAAATATACAAGAAAATCGCCGTCTGTCAGAACCGCGCTGTAATTGATAAAATTCCATTTATCGGGGAGCCCGAACGGATTTTGATAAATTGAAAGCCTGTCTTTAAAGGAATTTATTATCATTACCCAGAGAGGGAAAAGCACAATCAACGACCAGAAACCAAGGATCAAATGGGACGCAATGTTCTTTTTTTGCCTTTTAAGCGAACTAACGGCGAATTTTCCGGCCATTTAATTCCTCCCCTGCGTCAGGCGCAGCGTCGGGATTACCCCAAGGCACAGCACAAAGAAGGTAATGGTTGCTATTGCGGCTCCCATTCCTGGATCGGGTATGCCGACAGGATGCTGTCCCGCTATGCCAATACGGTAAAAAAGAGTGCCTATAAGGTCGGTAGAATAATTCGGCGCGCCGTTCACGTTGGTCATGGAGAAAACTATATCAAAAGCGTTAAAATTATTTACAAAAGTAAGAATGGCGATCATGCCCGCGACAGGTTTTATAAGGGGCAGTTTAATCCGCCAGAATATCTGAGAGCCGCTTGCCCCTTCAATATTGGCGGCTTCAAGATAATCCTCGCTGATGCCGCGCAGCGCCGCGACAAACATCATTACCGGAATTCCTATCCACTGCCAGCATGACACCAAAGACACGCACAGAAGCGCGGTATTCCTGTCTCCAAGCCAGGGGTGAACCAGAAAATCCAGGCCGAATGAACGTAAAAAAGGACCGCTCCATACAGGATTTAAAAGCAGTTTCCACAAATAGCCTGTCACAAGCACTGCCAATGTTGTAGGCAGAAAAATCACCGTCTGATAAAACTGCCTTCCCTGCATCGTTTTGTTTGTAAGAAGAACGGCGAAGAAAATTCCCAGGCAATTCTGGACTATCATATGTATAATAAAAAAGATCACAGTGTGGGCAAACGCGCCCCTGTATCGCTGCGCGTAATGTTCCACTGTAAAAAGCTGCTTGAAATTTTCAAGGCCGGTAAACTCGCGCCCCATGCCCGCGGAGCCGGTGTAAAGGCTCAAGCGAAGAGAGTCCAAAAGCGGCCATGCCATGAAGAAAGTATAAAATAACAATGCGGGCAGAAGCCACGGGAGCCAGCTTATGCCGGAATTTTTTATTCTTTTTATATCCATAAAATTTAAAAACAGGAGCCTTAAAAAGATTTCTTTTAAAGGCTCACTGTTAGCTGCTAACGCAGACGGGCCGCTGCGGTTTCCATTGATTCGGCGGCCTGCCGGGGCGTAATCTCGCCCTTTATAACCTGAATTACCGCCTGATTCATCGGCGCATACAGATCCATGAACTTCGGCCATACAAAACGGGCGTCTGTTTCCTTGCCGCTGTTAAGGCTCAGGAATTCATTGGCCTGCGCGTTTGTAAGCTGAATTGGGAAGTTAATCATCGGGAAGAATCCCAAAGGAAGCGCCGCGGACGCGGTTGTCGCGCCTTCACGGGCCGCAAGCCACGCCAGGAAATCTCTTGCTTCCTGCGGGTACTTTGTCTTTGCGTTCCATGTAATAGCCATATCAGGATGGAAGCAGATTACAGCGCTTTTTCCTCCCGGAGCCGGCATCGCGAAAACGCCCCAGTCAAAACTTACGCCTGAATAAACACCCGCTGTCCATGAACCGTCCATGAACATCACAGCCTGCTGCGTATTAAAGAGAGCCTGGGAATCGTTGTACGTTACTGACTCATAACCTCTGGGCAGGAATTTTGCGGAATCCGCCATTGCCTGGAAAGCGGCGATGAAGGCCGCATCATTAAGTTTCTTCTCTCCGGATTCATATTTCACGCGCTCTCCGGCTCCGCCGATATTATTGGGCAGCAATCCAAGGAAGAATACTTCCAGAATATCCCATTCATCGGCGACGCCGTTAGCCAATGGCGTGTAACCTTTTGAAACAAGCGTTCCGCACAGGGTAAGGAAATCCTCCCATGTCTGCGGAATGGAAAGTCCTTCTTTCTGGAAAATGGTTTTATTGTAATACACAGCGTGAGATACGGCCGCGAACGGAACGGCGAAATATTTTCCGTCAGGCATCTGCCAGGGAGCCGCGTTGGAAGCGGTAAAATTCTGCTTTACGCCGGGAATATCGGAACAATCGCCGAAATAGCCCGCTGTAAAAAGCTCCTGCCCTGTAGCATAGGAACGCGCGTACATTAAATCCGGGGCTGTTCCGCCTTCCAGTTGAAGGCGCAGCGTAGCGTTATATTCAGGCGGATTGGTCGGCCGGAACTGAATTTCAACATTAGGTTTTACTTTTTTATACTCAGCCAATAAATTGTTCATCTGGACGGTATCATCCGCCCTCCATGAACCCAGCGTGAGAACTACTTTTTCCGAATCTGCTTTCTTGCTGCATCCTGTAAACAAGAGCCCTGTCATTATTACGGCAATTAAAATAAAAACTGCCAAATAAACCGTTTTTTTCATATTTCCTCCTGATTGGATTTTATCCAGGGTTTGCGGTTATGTACGCAACCCGTATAAAATAAAGTATTTTATTTATTATCATACTGTTTTTGGGATATGTAAAGGTAGAAAAAACCGAAATATTTAATTAAATTTCAATTCTATCTGCGAATTAATACTATTTCTGGTCGAAAAACAGGAAACATCCCAGCGCGCCGCCGCGGCAATTGAACGGACAAGCGGAAAAATCTGGGAATCGGCGTAGTGATCATAATCCGGCCTGCCGTGAGGAAGGGACGCCGGCTCCGGCCCGTTCACAGTCCACAGATACTCCACAACTCCCCGCCTTTTTTTCCAGCCAAGAGCGCGGGCGGCCTTTACCTGCGGCGGAGTGGAAGAAGTGTACGTTTCCGGATAACGTGTCAGGCGTTTGCGGTAAACCAGTTCGTCATCCAGGCTGCCGCTTCTTAATTCGCTGACGGCCTGCTCTACTCTTTGCCTGAATTCATCCTCCGCGCAGCCCCTGAAAACCTGTTCCAGCAATTCAAGCTGCAGGCGGCGCGCAAGAGGCGTACTGTCGCTTCTTACCGCTTCCATTCCCTTAACATCAACCGTAAGGCTTCCGTCAGGGTGTAATAAATATCCGCCGTAACCCTTGGCCCTTCCCCTTGCCGCGGCAAGCTTCTCCGTCAAATCATGAGAACTTTCACCGGCGTTAAAATGCCTTACGGGCGGAATTAAAAAGCGGCGGTAGGCTTTGTCAAAACGCAATTCAATGAATGATTCCAAACCATATTCTTTTTTTACTGCGCCGGCAATCAGCAGATTAATTTCGTCCGCCAAATGCGAGCCGAATTTTTTAAATTCAGCTAACGGCGCGTCTGTAAGACCGGACACAACAAACAGGGAATCCGTGTCGCCGTAAAGAACGCGAAAACCGCGGCTGTTAAACCAGTCTCTGGAAAAAAAGAGCCACTTCCGCGCGAAGGAAGTAATCGCTCCCGCGAGCGAGCTTTTCCCGTAACGGCAGGCGGAAGTTCCAAGCACTCCGTAAAAACTGTTCATCAGTATCTTGTAGACATGGGCCGCTGTCCCGTCCCCGCTTTCCAGCGCCTCTTTTCTTTTTGAAAAATATTCCTCTATCAGCGCGGGCAGCACTCCCGGCTCACGCGAAAAAACGGCTCCGTTAGGCGCAACTATCGCGTTCTTTTCCGCGCCGCGCCCGCGGGATGCCAGCTCATGCGACAGAGGATCGATGTTGAAAGTCCGCATAATTGTAGGATACAGGCTGCGGAAGTCAAAAACCGCGACATTATTAAAAAGACCGGCTTCGCTTTCAAGAACCGTGCCGCCAGCCGCGCCGCTTACATCCCTGTCCGCGGGAGCGGGAGGGGCAATGCCCCTCTTTCTCAGCTCGATTCCGTAAACGCGCTCGAAACTCGCCACGCTGGTCCACGCCTTATCCAGCGAAACTCCGGTAAGCGAGGAACGTTCCGCCGTCAGCCGGAAAAGGCCGGTCTTTGAAAGTATTTTAAGCGCAAGCTGCGCATCACGCAGGCAGTATTCGCCGAAGAGCGCGGGGTTTTCCGCGTAAAGACAGTCAAGAGCGGCGATTTTTTCCTCTCCCTTTTCATGAACTGTCTTTCCTTCGCCCAAAACCTGCCAGGCGGTTTCATCAAGGGAGAATCCCTGCCCTGCCGTCCTGTTCTGCATTCCGGCGGGCGCGGCGCGTGTTACGCGCAAAGCATCCAGCACCTGTCTGCCTGGAACCACAGCCGCGGCGCTGCGCCTGCGGCGGCTTTTACCGTCGTCGCTTCCGGGCAAAAACACAGCGTTATCATCAGATCTGCCAAGAGTGAAAGGCAATCCCAGCTCTTTAAAACGCCCCGCAAGACAGGGAAAATCAAAATCCAGAAAATTCCATCCTGTAATAACATCCGGATCTGCGGCGCGAATGTCTTCGTTAAAAGCGGATAACATTGATTTTTCATCATTGTGAAAATGAACAAACGGGGAACATGGCGCAGGCGAATCAAAAGGAAGCAGAACTCTTGCCGTATTATTGGCGGTATTATTTTCATCAAAAAAAATATTATTGTTTACCGTGTCAGCCCATGCGACACTGACCGCGCGTATGGAATTTGAGGCGGCGTCAGTCTCAATATCAACAGAAGCGATCCTGAGGGCGGCAGGCCTGCTGCCGGGAAAAATTTCCGCGTTTCGTATAACAACATCCACCCTCTTCCCGCTTTGAAAATCTCCTTTAAGCGATACAGAGCCGCGAATTTGCCTGTCGCCGAGAAACAGTTCGGCGGGTTTAATGTCAGCGTCGGGACTCTGAATATCCGATTTTAAAAGCGCGGCGGCGGCAAGCGAACGCCCGCGGTAATTATTAAATTCAATGCGGATTAAATTCCCCCGCACGGCGGATCGCCTGCACGGGAAAGGCTTATACAGAGCCGCTTTTTCTTCAAATTCGCAAGTCCGCAGCAGCGAAAGAACCTGAGCGCGATCCTTTTCATAAATATGGAAATACGGCCGCCAGGTTTCTTCGACTGCGGCGAATGATCTTCCGTCCTCAAGCCGCCCAAGCAGGTAGAGCCGGTTTTTTTTCATGTCGGCATAAGAGTGAACAATAAAACCAAAAACCGGCTCTGTGCGCTCTGCCGCGGGAGACACCGCTGGGGGTTCCATAATTGGCATATTTTACATTATATTTGAAAATATGGCCAATATATTTGACTATCTCGCCTGGAGGGGCGATCTTGATTTTTCTCAACATCCGTTTAATCCGGCAGATAATATTGTTTTATGTCAGTTATCGTACCTTCCAATGGATAACATTGTCAGCGGCCCTGATACAAAAGAAAAAATGGATTTAAGCCAGGCCATGAAAATGATCGATGAAAAATTAAAAGCGGCGGTTCATATTAAATCGCTTGCCATGTACAGGGACGATCCCAGGCTGCCGGACGCGCTCATTTCTTCAAAGCGTTTCGCGAACTGCCGGATATTCGGATACGTGAATCATATTGATACGAACAGGGAAATCCAGTTTTCCGCGGTCTGCATTGACACAGGAGACGGATCATGTTTTGTCTCATTCAGGGGAACCGACTTTTCCCTGATTGGCTGGAAAGAAGACACAAACATGAGTTTTAAAGAGGTAATTCCCGCTCAAAAAGAAGCTGTGAACTATCTGGAAAAAATGGCTTACACAATCAAGGGCCCAATCCGCCTTGGCGGTCATTCAAAAGGCGGAAACCTGGCAGTATACGCCGCGTCCAACTGCGATAAAAAAATTCAGAAGCGCATCACGGAAATTTACAGCAATGACGCGCCGGGTTTTCATAAAAAAATTATCGAAAGCGAAGGCTTTGCGCAAATCAGGAAGCGGGTACAGTCTTTTATTCCGCAGGGTTCGGTAGTAGGGAAATTTCTTGAACAGGGGTGCGATTACAGGGTTGTCAAAAGTTCCCAGATTGGGCTGCTGCAGCATGAGCTTTACTCCTGGGAAGTGACACATAACGACATGGTGTATGTGGATGATGTCAGCGTCGGCAGCCGCTTTGTCGATAAAACGCTCAGGGAATGGATAGGCAATCTGGACAATGAAAAACGCGAACAGTTCTTTGACGCCCTTTTTACAATTATTTTCGCGACCGAGGCAAAATCGCTTGTGGAGCTTGAGCGCTCAAGGCTGAAAGCCGCCGGACGCATGATTAAGGCGCTTGGTAAATTTGACATTTCGACAAGGCGTTTAATCCGCAATACGATCATGGAACTGTTCCGCTCGGCAACGCGCAATATTGACACGTTCATCAAACCGGAAAAAAAAGAATAGAGTTGTTCGATAACTTCGGTTTTTAATATACTTGACATAATATAAGCACTGTGACAGTATCAAAAAACCATTACAGAGGCATAAAATTGAAAACCGGGCCGATTTCCGCCACAGTATCAGACCTACCCGCGGCTATTCCTGCTGTAGACTGGAATAACAGGAAACTTTTTAATTTGTTCTGGCCACTGATTGTTGAACAGATCCTGATTGTAACAATGGGGATCGTTGACATGATAATGGTAAGTTCGGTCGGAGAACATGCGGTTTCCGGCGTTTCACTCGTAGATACGATCAACTTCCTTATAATCACGGCTTTTAACGCGATAGCTACAGGCGGCTCGGTTGTGGCAAGCCAGTACATCGGGCGCAAGGACGAAAAAAGCGCCTGCTGTTCGGCGCGTCAGCTTGTTTACATAAGCGTCATTATTTCCCTGTTCATGATGGTTTTAACAATGTGCCTGTGCCGCGTTCTTCTGCGCCTGATTTTCGGAAACATCGCAGCCGATGTAATGAAATCCGCGCAGATCTATTTTACAATTACCGCCATGTCTTATCCGTTTCTGGCGCTGTACACATCCGCTACCGCTCTTTTCCGCAGCATGGGAAATTCAAAAATGCCGATGCGGATGGCGGTACTGCTTAACATAATAAAACTTGGAGGAAACTTTCTGTTCATTTATGTTTTTAAATGGGGAGTGGCGGGAGCGGCGCTTTCAACGTTTTTCGGACGCATAATAATCGCGCTGCTGCTGATTCATCTTTTAATGCGCGATAAAACAAGGCAGATAAATCTTTACGGGCTTACAAGGATTTATTTTGAACCTGCCATGATAAGGCGAATTCTGAATATCGGAATACCAAGCGGGCTGGAAACTTCCATGTTTCAGATAGGGAAAATATTAATTACAAGAATTTTCACCGCGTTCGGGACGGCGTCGATTGCAGCTAACGCGGTATCGGGAACAATCAACTCCATAGCGTTTATGCCGGGCAGCGGTTTCGGCATGGGCCTTTTGATAATCGCGGGTCAATGCATAGGAGCCGGGGATTACCTTGCGGTAAAAAAATACACAAAAAAAATCATGATTCTGTCATACATCACCTACTTTGTCATAAATGTAAATATTTTTATTTTTATGAAGCCGGTTGTCGGCGTTTTTAACCTGTCGGACGAAGCTTTCAGGCTGTGCCTGCTGTTCCTGAAGATTCACTGTATCACTTCCACTCTGTTCTGGTGCCCGTCATTTGTGCTTCCCAACGCGCTTAAGGCCGCCGGAGACGCCCGCTATATCATGGTTGTAGCCGCCGGCACAATGTGGATTGTCAGGGTATGCTCCGCTTATTTTCTGGCGTTTGTTCTCGGATTGGGACCTGTAGCCGTCACAATCGCGATGGGCGCGGATTTTCTTTTCCGCGGAATATTCTTTACCAAACGATGGCTTGGCAATAAATGGATAGAAAAAAAAGTTATTTAACATTACCGCTGTTTACGGTATAATTTTCAAATGCGGATAATTTCATGGAATGTAAACGGAATACGCGCCGTAGAAAAACGCGGGCTTGTAGACTGGATTGTAAAAGAAAACGCGGATATCCTTTGCCTGAACGAAACCAAGGCGCAGCCGGATCAATTATCAAATGAACTTTTAAATCCGCCCGTAAAGGGAAAACCATACAGCGTTTTTTGGGCATGTTCGGTAAAAAAAGGATATTCGGGCGTAGCGATCTACACAAAGGAAAAACCGGACGATGTGCGTTTTTCGGGAAAACCGGAATTTGACAGCGAAGGCCGCGTTTTAATCGCCGATTACAGGGATTTTTCGCTTATCGCCGCGTACTTTCCCAATTCGCAGCATGAAAGAAAACGGCTCGATTATAAACTTGCCTTTAATGACGTAATTTTTAAACTATGCAAATCTATTGTAAAAAAGGGCAGGCGCTTTTTGCTGTGCGGCGATTATAATGTCGCGCATACGCCGATTGACCTTACCCATCCAAAAGCCAACGAAAACAACGCAGGTTACCTTCCGGAGGAACGCGAATGGATGGACAAATTCCTCGCCGCCGGAAACATTGACACATTCCGTCATTTTCATCCGGGAGAAAAAGGGCATTATACCTGGTGGTCATATATGGGCGGCGCCCGCGCGAAAAACGTCGGATGGAGAATCGATTACAACTGTGTGGACAAGGACTTTATGCCCAGGGTAAAATCGTCAATAATAAGGCCGGAGGTGCAAGGCTCGGATCATTGCCCTGTGGAAATAAATTTAATATGAGAATTAAATACAACGCGCCCACAGTACTTTCTTTCACTCTGCTTTGCGCGCTCGTGCTTTTTTTAACGTACACTGTATCCCCCAATCTAATTTCAAACTGGTTCATGGTTCCCGGAAGGGGTAATTTTCACGCAGGAAGTTTCCGCAGTTGGGCTGCTGTTTTTACCCACATTATAGGCCACGCAAGCTGGTCGCATTTAATCAGCAACTTTACGCTGATACTGCTGATTGGCCCCATGCTGGAAGAAAGTTACGGCTCGGCTGAGCTCCTTGTTATGATAATTATCACGGCTGTTGTAACGGGAGCCCTGAATGTGCTGCTCTTTCAAAGTTCGCTTTTGGGCGCTTCCGGCGTAGTATTCATGATGATCCTTTTATCTTCGTTCACCAATTTCTCCAAAGGAGAAATTCCGTTAACATTTATTCTTGTATTAATTCTGTACATGGGCGTACAGCTTTTTAATTCATTCAGTTCAGACAACATTTCGCAGTTTGCCCATATAGTCGGCGGTCTTTGCGGGAGTTTCTTTGGATTCTTCCGCCAGCCGAAAAACAGGGGAAAGGAGACAGGAAAAGCATGAAAAAAGAATTTTTACAATTCGACGTGGTGCGCGATAACGCGATTAAACTTGCGCAGCATATTTACAGCGACGGATTCGTTCCCGACGTAATTTATGTATCGCTGCGCGGCGGGGCGTATCTCGGCAATATCATAAGCGAGTATTTTAAAATTGTACGCAAAGACGCGCATCCTGTGTATTACGCGGCTGTGGTCGCCCGTTCCTACACGGATGTCGCCAAATCGGATTTGGTCAAGGTAGACGGGTGGACCTATTCGCCGGATTACCTGCGGGTAGGAGACAAAGTGCTGCTTGTGGACGACATTTTCGATTCGGGCAAGACCATTAACCACCTTGCGCAGATAATCCTGGACAAGGGAATTCCGCGCAATGATTTAAAAATCGCGGTGCATGATTACAAATATTTCTTTGACAAGAACAAGCAGCTTCCGGTTCAGCCGGATTACTGGTGCCGCAAGCATGAATGTTCGGTTAATGACGAATCATACTGGATTCACTACATGAGCCACGAACTTATGGGGCTTACGCAGAATGAACTGGAAGAAAACTACTATTTGCGCGATCCGGATTTAAAACAACCGTTAAATGTTTTAACGGAATATTCGTGATAATCAGCGGCATTGACGAAGCCGGACGCGGCCCTCTTGCGGGGCCTGTCTGCGCCGCCGCTGTAATTCTGCCTGACAATTTTGACTTTAAACTGCTTAACGATTCAAAAAAAATGTCCGCTTCCCGGCGCGAAGAAGCAAAAAGCGCAATAATTAAAGACGCGCCCGCATGGGGCATTGGCTGGGCTTCTCATACCGAAATTGACAGCATTAATATCCTGCGGGCAAGTTTACTGGCCATGAAACGCGCCTTCGAAGAAATGATGAAAAACGCCGCGGCCGGTAAAAAAACAGCCTGTCTTTCTGAAAAAAACATAACCGCGATAATAGACGGCCTTTATGTCCCTGACATTCCCGTCCCCTGTACCGCAATTGTTAAAGCGGACGCAAAAATCCCGCAGGTAATGGCGGCTTCCATTCTGGCAAAAACAGCCCGTGACAGTTACATGGACGAAATCGCCGCTTTATACCCATTGTACGGTTACGAAAAACATAAAGGCTATCCCACAAAAGCCCACCGCGAAGCAATCCTTAAATACGGGCCTTCGCCGGTACAAAGACTGACTTTTAAAGTAAAAAATAAGGCTGCCCTCACGGACAGCCTTAATAATTCTACTGATTTGTTAAATTAATTAGGATACCTGTTTCTAAGAGCGTAAAGGAAATTAGAAACCGCGGACCTAAGATTACTGTTATAGCTATTATTGTTTCTGCAATCCAGAACCAGATAAACTACAGAATTACGCGGAGTAACAACTGATGTATCATTCGGAGTGTAAGAAGCGTATTGAAGATAATTATCTTCATAACTGGCAGCACTTAGTTTATAGAACTGTTTTGTAGTAGAAGAAGAATTACTGAAAGTATATCCGGAAACATTATGGAATGTGAATGTAACCTCCAAACCGCTCCGCACTCCCGTGATAGTCCCACCCCTTTGCGTATCGCAACTCCAGCTTTGAGGGTAATCAATATCAGTAAGTGTAAAATTTGTTCCGTTTACAACAAGAGTACCTTTTAAATATTCTGCCGCCGAATCTACATAAGACGGAGATGGACCGGAAACAGAGGAGAAGGTAATTATTACTGTAGTGCCATTTACCCAATTAGCAGGAATTCTAAAATAAAAATCGGTATTTGAAATAGACAACTTACTGGCAAATTCAGTCAGGAATGATGTGCTCACACTTGAAAATGATGTGTATTGGTTATCATCAGATCTGAAGGCGTCTAAATCCCTGGTGTAGTTTGGATTATTATTTGAAGATACATTTAGCCCTATTGAATACGCGTTAATATTTTTTCCCCTTATTGTTCTGGTATCGATTAAATTTTTTACATATCCGGCATATTCATCTTCACTTTCTACTTCGGTTGTTGAAGATAACGTTTCATCATCTCCAAGTAATAACATCGATCCCCCATCCTCTGAGGCAGTAAATGTTATAAGGTTTACAGAATGAACATTGGCAGGAATTAAATTTTCGTTAGTTCTAAGGTGTTCCAGCGCCTTATGTACACCGTAAATTGGAGCATTACCGTTAGGAGGTACGAAATTAATATTATTACCCAATGTACTATAATTGGAACTTGTAAGAAGCTCAGGAGTAGTTTGCAGTATAGTAACAGCCCCTCCGAAGGTAATTATTCCTATGCGAGCTCCGACAATCTCCTGCCATTTGGCGTACATGGTAACATTGTCATTAACAGTGTACGAAGAGCCGGCGGCATGATTGTATCCCGAGCCGTCAGCGGCGGTATTCCACCCTGAAAAAGTATAACCGGTTTTTACAAGCGTACCCACCGAAGCCAACGTAACAGACAGGCCGAAATTTGTCATTGATTGAGCCGCCGGGGCTGTGCCGCCTGTATTCCCATTGCCATTATAGGTAACAGTGGGAGGCGGCGCCCAATTCGCATATAGTATATCTCTATCGGTAACAGTGTACGAAGAGCCTGCCGCATAACTGATTCCCGAGCCGTCAGCGGCGGTATTCCACCCTCTAAAAATATTGCCGGTTTTTACAAGCGTACCCTGCAAAGGCAATGTAATAGATGATCCAGGATCAGCCATTTGATACGACGGGGCTGTGCCGCCTGTACTTCCATTGCCATTATAGGTAACGCCAGGAGGCAGTTGCCCCCATTGCGCATACATTGTAACGCTTCCGGTAACAATGTACGAAGAACCGGCTGTATAACTGTTTCCTGAGCCGTTAGCGAGGGTATTCCACCCTGTGAATATATAACCGGTTTTTTCAAGCGTACCCTGCGCAGCCAATGTAATGGATAAGCCGATACTGCCAGTCTGAGTTGCCGGGACTGTGCCGCCTGTATGCCCATTGCCGTTATATGTAACAACAGGATTGGAAGTCCACATGGCGTACATGGTTATATTTTCGCTTAACGTATACGGGGAGCCGGCTGCATAAGTGGAGCCCGTACCGTTTGCGGCGGTATTCCATCCAACAAAAGTAAAACCGGTTCTTGTAAATGATGCCGAAGGCATATTAACAGATGTATTGGCTCTTTCAGTTATATCGGCCATATACCCGGTTCCGCCGTTACTGTTCCATGTAATGGTAAACCATTCATCAACAGATTCACCCGGCTGATCTAAACACCCCGAAATTAACAATACAAAAATGGCAAATACACAGAAAAAACCTGTAAAATTACGGTTTTTATTAATCATTCCCGCCCTCCTGTAAAAAAAAATATATTATTCAAAAAAAAAGACTTTTCCATACTACTAGAAATATACACAAATAACTCATAATTGTCAACATTTGAGAAACATTATTAAAGTCAATGAATTTTTTATTCTTCGTTATCGTTTTTATGTTTTTTTACAATTACCCTCTTGTTTCCTCTGGAAACGCGGTCGAATCCCCGGTTTCCGCCATGTTCTCTGCGTTTTACGCCGCCTTCTGCGCCGCCTTCTGCGCCGCGTTTTTCGCCGCGTGCCCCGCCATATTTCCCGCCGCGTCCTCCGCCACGTTCTACGCCGCGTTCCCGGCCGCGTGAAACAGCGGAATTTTTCCCGCCGCCCGGACTATAACGGCGTTTTTCGCCGAAACCCTGGGTTTTTTCCTTTCGGGGCGAACCGCGCTCAGCGCCGCGGCTGAAATCACGTCCGCCTTCGCGTCCTTTTTCACGCCTGCTTTCATACCCCTTCTCGCGTACGCTTTCACGCCCGCGTTCTCCGCCGCGTTCCGCGCCGCGTCCTACGCCGCGTTCCGCGCCGTCTCCTTTATGCCGTTTTTCACGGGCTGCCTTTTCAAGTACCTTCAAAGATTCATCAAAACCTTTCAGGAACTCCTGTAAATCATCTGCAAATAAAATAACAGACTGACGGTCAAAACCGCCCTCATCCCGGTTTTTACTCTCTACTATGTTAAGGTAGAGATCGCCCATGCGATTCTCCTTTACATTGAAAAAATACGTCCTGTTGGGCAGGATTATCCTGTTTGAATATAATTCGCCTCTAACTCCCATTTCTCGCTCCTTACTGCTTTATTCCCGCTATTCACTTGTCACTGCGCGCTTCTTGCCATTTATTGATCGCTCTCCATTATCATATCACGCTGCCAATCAAGTAAATACCTTTCTATCCTGTTATCCGATCCCTGAACATCCGCCATTATACGGAAAACAGGTTCTGTCGCGGAACCTCTCATCCATATATAGGCAGTTTCATTTCTTTTGGAATCGAAGAAAATTATTTTAAGCCCTCCCCTGCCGGCTTCTTCAAAACGAACCAAATTCCGTTTTTCTTCCAACCCGTTATATGCAACAGCTTCCCAGCCAAAAAAACCAAAATTTGATTTTAATTCGTTCTTTCGTTTTTCCCACTCCCTCAGAAATATTTCCCCGTACCTGTCTTTAAGTATAGCATGATCCTTTGCATTAATCCGCAACACCGCGTCTTTATTGTACGCGGGAGTTGTCACAAACTGCGGAAGGCTTGAAATTATATCGGCAAGCGTAAAATTACCGCGGTATTTATCCATTTGCCCCGAACGCCTGCACCATATTTCAAAAAGGCCGGGTCTGCCGGATGAGCGAATAGAGAGTAGTTTTACAATTGCCATGACTGTGTTAATCGGGTCGCGAACCGCCGATGGGTGGGTAATATTGCCTCCCGCAGAACCTTCGCCCAGAATACGCACTGTATAGCCTTCTGTCCTTAATCTGCGGGCAAGGCTGACAACATTCGCCTCGCCGACTTCGGCGCGGAAAACAGAAGCGCCGAATGCCTGCGCTATTCTGTCAATGCGCATGGATGTCGGGTCGTTGACAGCCACGGCTGTTTTACGCGGTAAAGACGCGGAATCTGAATTTTCCATCCACGCAAGATGGGAAAGCTCCGCCGCGCACGCAAGGGCAAAAACCTCCTGCGCTTCAAGAACGCGGGTTTTTCCTGATGAATCTGATTCCATATGCCGCGAAGACCCGGTTTGCGTATCCCAGATGACCAAATTTCCCCTGTCTCCGTCGCAGTCAGGAACATAACCTAACATGAATGACGCATTACGGTTATGGACTTCTTCCAGAAGCCCTGCGCAGGGCAGTAAAGATTCGCCTTCAGGCACGATACGGTGAACAATCTGTCCCGGTTTGTCATTAATACATTCAAATTTTAAACCCGCTGCGGATAAGAATTCCCTGTCTATCGAGACAGTGCGCGCGCTGCCGTTAAAATCGCAGACAACCCCAAGCGGCATTTTTTCAAGACCGTCCTTAAGAGCGGCAGCAACAGAAGGCTCGCCCTTCTGCTGCCCTCCATAAACTGTTTCGCCGCAAAAGTCATAATAGGCTTTAAAAGCCGCTTTTTTTGAATTTTCAGTATTATTTAATAACGAACTATACAAACCCGTATCCCGGTTCGCGGCGGAAAAAATGGAATCTATCTTACAAATACAGTCATTATTGCCTAAAAAAGCCCGAAAATTGGCAATAAGCTCAACTGCGTCCTTCGCCGGCAAAACGCCGCCGTCAGTAAGGCCGAATTTTAGCCCGTTATGGCCAATGGGGTTGTGACTCGCGGAAATATAGATAAAACCGGTGTCAGCCGTCTGATTCCCGGCGCCCGGCCTGTTCCTTGCCCATGCCATAATTTCAGGCGCGGCAATAATACCGGCATACTGAACATCGCAGCCCTGTGCAATCAGGACAGGCATTATGGCTTCGGCGATTGATTTTCCTGTAGGGCGCGTATCGGCGCCAAGAAGAACAAGCGGTTTATTTTGCGGGTTTTGCCCGCAGGATTTTAATTTTAAAAAATCAGCGAATACAAAAGCCGCCGCGCCGCAAATAATACGATTGGCGGCGGATATGTCACAGGAGGAGCTTTCTTCACCGCCGTCAGCGGCAAAGACCGCGCGCCACCCGGAAGCGGAAAGGATCATTTTATCAAGAGCGGAATTCAGTTCATCAGCACAGATCATAATAAGACAGTATAAGCATTTCTTTACAGCTATACTACAGGAATTTTTTTTTAATTTTAATGGGTAAGAAATGTTTAAAAAAAATTCCGAATCCGGGTGTATTTTGTCCAATTTGACAGGTTTAGATTTATTACTAAGAGGAGTATTTTACAATGTCAAAGTTATCGAATATTATCCAACGCCGCGATTTAGAACCATTATTTGTTAAAGCGCTAAAAATCACAAAACATTATAAAAAAGCGGTTAACTGTTCTGCGATGGTTATGGGACCTGATTGCGAAGCCAGTCACTTTGCTCATCTTTGCAGGAATTGCAAAACTCCCTCAAAGCAGCAGGAAGCAAACGCCGTTCCTGCCGGATGCGCCGCTTCCGCCGGATGCGCCGCCGGGAAAACATGCTTTTTAATGCACATGAACGCAATCAATGAAGCGAGACGTCTGGGAGGTTCATATGTCTACATGTGCCAGGAAGGTTATGTTTTTTGGACCAGTCCGTTTTTTTCCGGAGAACGCTTCGCCGGAGCCCTTCTATCGGGAGGTATAGAAGGATCTGAAAAAACCAACCGGAAAGTCAAAGCTCTGGCCCAGATATTGCTGCTGTGCGCGGAACAGATATCCGATATGAGTTTCATTCAAAAAAATGTAACGACAAAGCTGTCTCATAAACCGGAATACAATTGCGCGGAATGCAATTCAAAGAACTGCGAATCCGCGGCAGAAGTTAATGAAAAAATGTCGAATAACACTTATCCGATTGATATGGAAAGGATGTTATTGGCAAGCCTTCGCCGGGGAGACAACATAGAGGCAAAAAAAATCCTGATGGATCTGCTGAAAATCCTGCAGAATGAAACAAAAGGCAATATCACAGTTTTCCGGCTTAAGGCAATGGAATTGGCGGTTCTTTTGTCAAGAGCGGCCATAAGTCCCAATGATATAAAAGATAACGCGGCTCTTGACGCAAACAACCGCTATTTAAAAAAAATCGAGGAAAGCGCAAGTCTGGAAGAAATTTCAGGCATCCTCTGCGGGTTAATAGACAGAATGTCGGGAAATATATTTTCCTTCCAGGGTGTCCGCCATTTTGCGGCGCTCAGGAAAGCGGAAAGGTATATCTGGACTCATTACACAAGAAAACTGAGTTTACAGGAAATTGCGGTTGCTTCGGGGCTTTCGGCGCCCTATTTCAGTACAATTTTCAAGGAAGAAATGGGAGAAAATCTTTCAAGCTATCTGAACAGGTTAAGAGTGGAAAAAGCCGCCGCGATGCTGGCTACGACAAATGTGTCAATAAGCGGGATTGCGGCTGCCTGCGGTTTTGAAGATCAAAGCTGGTTTTCAAAAATATTCAAGAACAATACTGGTTTAACCCCTGGTAAATACAGAGAACGCGGCATTACAGCCGATGGGAGTATTTTGGGATAAACCGCAAAAATCAGGAACTATTATGAGAGAAAACAAAGGGAAAACAAGTATTTTCAGAGATCAAGGGAAGAATCTTATGGAAAAAGCCGAAAAAATGATGGTTGACTATAATCATGCGACCGGCTGCGGGGTTTGTATCTATGACAGCGCGTACAAACCATTATTTCCGGATATTTCCTGGGATTGCAGCCCGGAAAAACAGATTTGTCCGTATTGTACAGGGTTCCGGCCAGGTTCTGGAGACAAACAGGAGACTTTTCCATGCCAGGAAATGCATATTAGTGCAATAAAAGAGGCAAACAGGAAAGGAGGCTCCCATATTTATGAGTGTTTACTGGGTCTTACCTTCTGGACAAGCCCAATTTATACCGAAGGTTTCTTTTCCGGGGCTGTCAGGGGATCGGGTTTTTTAAGAGAAAGTAAAAAAACAGTTGACATTTCTTCAAATGAAGATAATACTCTTGTTATGTGCAATAGTGAAATACCAAATGAAGAGTTTAAAGAACGCGTTAATTCCTTCCCTGCGGCAGACGGGGAAAAAGTCGAATCATTGTCAGAAATGCTGCAAGTATGCGCTGAATCCCTTTCTACCGGAAACGAAGATTATCATGAAATACTCAAACGGAGAACCGAACAACAGGAAGCTATTGGTAAAATAATTACGGAACTGGAAAAACAATACTCACAAAGCGCGGATGGTTCGGGCAAGAGCGAAAAACCGGGATATCCGCTGGAAAAAGAGAAAGCCTTGCTGGCCGCGCTGCGAATGGGCGATATTGAAGAAACAAAAAAATTGTTGAATGAATTAATGGCAATGCTGATATTTTCCAATGCCGGGCAGTACAAATATATTCAATTCCGCGTTACCGAACTGGTGGTCCTCCTTTCAAGGGTTGAAATTAATCCCATTAAAGGCGGAAACCTGTCAACAGAAACCAACAGCCAGAACCTGAAACAGGTTCAGGATGCCAAATCAATCGAAGAACTGACTGATATTCTGCATATGATAGTGGACAGAATATCTGACACAATCTCGTCTTTCCGGGGTATCCCTCACGCGGCGGCGTTAAAAAAAGCCGAAGATTTTATCCTGGAAAATTTTACAAGAAAAATCAGCCTGAAAGAAATTGCCACTGTAGCTGGGCTTTCGCCGCCTTATTTCAGCACAATCTTCAAAGAAGAGATGGGAGAAAACCTGTCAAAGTACCTGAACAGGCTGAGAGTGGAAAAAGCAAGCCGCTACCTGCTGGAAACAGATATGTCTTTAAGTGAGATCGCATCCTGCTGCTGTTTTGAAGATCAAAGCTGGTTTTCCAAGATTTTCAAGGCATATACAGGCATCAGCCCGGGAAAATACCGCAATCAGGGCGGCGGGTTAATCAGAAATATCGGGGATAATAATCTGTCGGAAGGTTTCCGCAAAGCAGTTAATTAACATTAATCTGTGTAATCCGTATGAAAAAGCCTGATTGCTTTAAAGCAGTCAGGCTTTCTTTTTGGTTATTAACAAAACTTGATTTTCTAGACCGATGATGGAATAATTGCCAATTCTGTCTCTTTGTCGAAAAAGCGTGCTTTTTCCATTCTGGGAATAAATACCGCTGTGTCTCCAACCTTAAAGGTAAAGTTTGGTTCAGTACGGGCAACCAAAGGTTGAGTTTCTGTAGTAAGCCAAAGATGGATATCCGCGCCAAGCGGCTCAACTACTGTTACTTTTACTGTAATGCTGTTATTCCCGCCAGCCTGGGAATATGTCATATCTTCCGGCCTGATGCCAAAGAATACTTCCTTACCTGCATATTTTTTAAGATATTCGGTATGAGAGGAATCTGCTTTAATTTTAAATGAACCTTCGTCAAGCAGGACGCAGTTTCCGTCATCAATAACTTTTACAGTGAGGAAGTTCATCGGGGGCGAACCAATAAAACCGGCGACAAACTTGTTAACCGGATGATTGTAAAGGAACAAGGGCGCTCCAATTTGCTGGATTTTGCCGTCTTTCATAACGACAATCTTGTTCGCCATTGTCATGGCTTCTACCTGGTCGTGGGTAACGTAGATCATGGTGGCATTCAGACGAAGGTGCAGGTCGGAAAGTTCCGCCCTCATCTGTACGCGCAGTTTTGCGTCCAGGTTGGAAAGAGGCTCGTCAAAAAGGAATACTTTTGGGTTACGGACAATCGCGCGGCCTACAGCGACACGCTGCCTCTGACCGCCGGAAAGCGCCTTTGGTTTGCGATCCAGGAATTTTTCAATATCCAGAATACGGGCCGCGTCATTAACACGCTTGTCAATTTCAGCCTTGGGTACCTTCTTGATACGAAGACCGAACGCCATGTTTTCATAAACTGACATGTGCGGGTAAAGGGCGTAATTCTGGAATACCATAGCGATATTCCTGTCTTTGGGCGGAACATCGTTCATTTTTTCACCATCAATAAGGAGTTCGCCTTCGGTGATATCCTCAAGACCGGCGACCATACGGAGAGTAGTGGATTTTCCACAGCCCGAAGGTCCTACAAGAACGACAAATTCCTTGTCTTCGACTACGATGTTGGCATTGTCCACCGCGCGGACACCGCCATCATACACCTTGGAAATGCTTTTCATTTCAACTTTTGCCATACGCTGGCCTCCCTGTTTTCGCCCAAACCGCCAAAAGGCAGCCAGACGGGGTTATTTTATAATACCAGAATAGCAAGAAATTCCCCGTTCGTCAATGAGTATTTTTTTGGAATTAACCTGTTTTTTATTCAAAATCAACCCAATAATACCCTAAAGTCCAATATTTTTCAGCCGATATTAATATTACCGGGAGGGACTACCTCTCAATAATCAGACGGTGTGCAACGGGCCGATAGCCCGAGACGTCCAGGCACATCGTCTTTTTTTTTTATACTCGCACCGATACTCCCAAGAAGGCCAGAGTATACGCCTTAAGTATATTATTGGCATTTGATAGCAAAATGACATAGCATGGACAGACCGCTTTTTAATAATAACGGGAGCGCGCGGCGGCAAGCCCTACATGTTATATTAGAGTTGTTCGATAACTTCAGTTATTGAACAACTACCGCTTAAAAGAACTTGTGAGACAACTAACTCGAACCGAAGGTTCGCTGTTGTCGAACAAGTCCATTAAACTCTCCATAATTTCTTTTCGTTTCTATTGCAATTTTATTTTTCAGGCTTTATGATCATATCATGATATGTCATATCATGATATGATAAAAGGAGACCGGGATGTTTATTGGCAGGGAGCAGGAGATTGGGGAATTAAATAAACTGTATAAAAACAAGCGCCTGGAAGTCGCCATCATGTACGGCAGAAGAAGGGTTGGCAAGACGGAACTTATAAATCATTTCTGCAAAGGCAGGAAAAATATATTCTTTACCGCTATTGAAAATTCCGCAGATTATAATCTTAATGCGTTTATAGAAGCCGTCCATAAGTCGCGTTTAAGACTCTCCGACGAATCATTCGCTAAAGTGATTCCCGGAGATTATATACAGTTACTGGATTTGATAACCGCAATAGCGAAGAAAGAAAAAATAATACTCGTCATTGATGAATATCCTTACCTCGCAAAAGCGGAAAAAAGTTTTTCTTCCATTTTGCAGAAATACATGGATTATAATTTTAAAAACATAAACATGCTGATAATACTCTGCGGCTCATCCATGAGTTTTATGGAAAATCAGGTGTTAAGCGCCAAAAGCCCGCTGTACGGCAGAAGAACCGCTCAATTTAAAATAGAACCTCTTAATTACCGTGACGCTGTTGAATTTGTTCCTAACTATTCCAAAGAGGATAAATTACTGACTTACGGCATTTTTGGAGGCACTCCGTATTATCTGTCTCAAATTAATAAAAAGCGCAGCTTGCAGGAAAATATCATTGAGCTGTTTTTTAATTCAAAAGGTTTGCTTTTTGAAGAACCGGGCAGTTTAATCAAACAGGAATTAAGGGAACCGCATATGTATAACGCGATAATTACTGTGATTGCCAACGGAAGCACGAAATTATCAGAAATCGCGGACAAAGTAAGCAAGCCGGCCAATTTATGCGATTCTTACATAAAAAAATTAATAAGCCTTGGCCTTGTAGTAAGGGAAAAACCAACCGGAGAAAAAACCGGAACAAAAAGCCTTTACATTTTAAATGATAATATGTTTAAGTTCTGGTTCAGGTATGTGCAGAATAATTTAACCTTAATTTTAAAAGGACTTGGCTCAAAAGCCGCCGCTGATATTTGGCAGGAAATAAACAGTTTTATGGGCAGATGTTTTGAAGAAGTCTGCATTCAATACATGTGGAAAAATTATGATTCGCTTCCCATTGCGCCAAGGGAAATTGGCAGATGGTGGGGAAACAATCCTGCGGAAAAACAAGAAGAAGAAATTGATATTCTTGCCGTTGACGGCAGCAGCGCTATTTTCGGCGAATGTAAATTCAAAAACATAAAAACCGGAATTGACAGTTTTGAAAATCTGGAAAGAAAGAGCGGATTGTTTAAAAAGTATGCAGGCAAATATTATTATCTTTTCAGCAAGGACGGCTTTACCAAACAAATGAAAAAACTGGCCAAAGGAAACGGCAATATTAAGCTGATTGGTCTAAGCGATCTGTTGAGATAGCAGTATTAAATCTTATTTTTGCGGTAACGGCAGTATGTGTTTTCAATGGAATTGTTTACTGAAACGGCTATATCGTTCACTAATCTGTCAATAAGGGTTGCTTTATCGTCAATTTTAAATTTATTTTTACGAAAAAGTTCAAATTCTTCAATCTTTAGGGCTTTTGCAATTCTTACCAGAGTATCGGGATATGGCCATTTGGTTCCCCGTTCAATATTGCTTAAAAATGTTATTGATATATTCGCTTTTTCAGCCAAGTCTGCCTGTGACCAGCCGTGATGACTGCGGTATAATTTAATTATTTTACAGCGTTACATTAATTACAATAATTGGATTAATAATGAACGCCTGTGAAGGTTTTCCGGTGCTGCCATTAAAAAGAAA
The DNA here is from genome assembly GCA_031256445.1 of Treponema sp. Taxonomy (GTDB): domain Bacteria; phylum Spirochaetota; class Spirochaetia; order Treponematales; family Breznakiellaceae; genus WQXQ01. Next base: position 52,043 of record JAIRQN010000055.1, read on the forward strand.
ATCCCTGTTGCGGACTATTGCTTGTTATACACGCTGGCAGTCCCATACCTCTCTTTTGTATTCCTCTGCCCCAGGTTAATGGACCGTTTGTCATTGGAAATATACCAGTGATCCGCGTATTTGGTGCCTACGCCTGAAACATAATTTGCCGCAGATGTGTCATTGGACCATCCCTGATTTTTAGTTACTGTTCCTGTAATCGCGTAACCTGCGGGGTATGTAGAAGCCATATTTCCGCCGTTTCTGTACGGCGCCCAGGAGAGATTTTCGATAGTATATGTGACATTATTGCCCCTGTTAATGAAAGTCAGCCTGTTGGTTTCTATGGTTACTATGGCATTCGCGCTTGAGTTGACCCATGTCCCGATAAACTCGGCGGGAACACTGCCGGTATTTGAAGCGGCCGCGGGTTGGGCAGGAGCGCGGGCAGAAGAGGAAGCGCTCTGGGCGGGAGCGACTGTTCTTGTTAAATGGGTAAGCCTGTTATCCTGCGTCAGATTGGCGCTGTATATACCGGGAACCTGCGCGCTCTCTATCGATATTATCCTTATCCTCAGCCGAATCCCGGCTCCTGAGTCAATTATCTGGCCGGAGATTATCGACTGCGCCCCAAGCTTCTGTCCTATCGCCTGCATCGACTCATTGCTCACCTCTCCAGATAACTGAAAGTTCATTTCCTGACGGATTGTTTCCAAATTAGCCCTGTCTACCACAGTCAGTTTTCCGTCATTTACAATATG